>DASTPB010000256.1:0-3160 GCA_035762385.1 Nocardioides sp.
ACATGCCGAAGAACAAGACCCACTCGGGCGCGAAGAAGCGCTTCAAGGTGACGGGCTCGGGCAAGATCATGCGCCTGCAGGCCGGCCGCAAGTCCGGCGCTGCGTTCGCGTCCGCGCCGACCACGGGTAGCCGCAAGAAGCACCGCCGCAACGCCGGCATGGTCGAGCTCGAGAAGGGCGACGTCGCACGCGCCAAGAAGATGCTCGGCATCTGAGCCTCACCCCACCTGGTGGCTCAGCCGCCGTCCCGTCTTCACATCCCCTGCACCAAGGAGTAGCACCATGGCACGCGTCAAGCGCGCAGTGAACGCCCAGAAGAAGCGTCGTACCACCCTCGACCGCGCGAGCGGCTACCGCGGCCAGCGCTCGCGGCTCTACCGCAAGGCCAAGGAGCAGGTCACCCACTCCCTGGTCTACAGCTACAACGACCGCCGCAAGAACAAGGGCAACTTCCGCAAGCTGTGGATCCAGCGCATCAACGCCGCTGCCCGCGCCAACGGCATGACCTACAACCGCTTCATCCAGGGCCTCGGCCTGGCGGGTATCGAGGTCGACCGCAAGATCCTCGCCGAGCTGGCCGTCAACGACGCCCCGGCCTTCGCCGCGCTCGTCGAGGCCGCCAAGGCCGCGCTGCCCGAGGACGTGAACGCGCCCAAGGTCTCCGCCTGAATCTCCGCCCGGACCACATGAGCACTCCGCTGGCAGCCAGCAATGGCCGCGTCAAGGAGGCTCGCAAGTTGAGCCGCCGCTCGGTACGCACCGAGCGGCGGCTCTTCCTCGCCGACGGGCCCAAGGCCGTTGAGGGTGCACTGTCCGTCGCCGGGTGCGTCGTCGAGGTCTTCGTGACGCCCGCTGCCCGGGAGCAGCACGCCGGTCTGCTGGCCGGCACCGACACCACGCTCGTCGACGAGAGGGCGATGGCCTCGCTGTCCGACTCCGTCACCCCCGCCGGCGTGGTGGCGGTGTGCCGGTCGCTCGACGCGCCGCTCGAGCACGTCCTCCGGGCCTCGCCGCGACTGCTGGCCATCTGCGCCGACGTCCGCGACCCCGGCAACGCCGGCACCGTGATCCGCACGGCGGACGCGGCCGGCGCCGACGCGGTCGTGCTGGCCGGGCAGTCGGTCGACCCCTACAACCCCAAGACCGTGCGCGCCACCGTCGGCAGCCTGTTCCACCTCCCCCTCGCGATCGAGCCCGACCCCGCAGCCGCGGTGCGGGCGGCGCAGGCGCGCGGCCTCACGGTCGTCGCAGCCGACGGCGCAGGTGAGCTGGACCTGTTCGACGCCGAGCTCTCCGGTCCGACGGCGTGGCTCTTCGGCAACGAGGCGTGGGGACTTCCCGAGGACCTCGCGGCGCTGGCCGACCACCGCGTCGCCATCCCGATCCACGGTCGCGCCGAGAGCCTCAACCTCTCCACCGCGGCGGCGGTCTGCCTCTACGCCAGCGCGCACGCCCAGCGCGGGGGGCGTCGATGATCCTCATCGACCCGCCCGCCGTGCCGCGGTGGGACCGGCTCTGGTCCCACCTGGCCAGCGACACCTCCTACGACGAGGTGCATGCCTTCGCTGCCGCCCACGGCGTCCCGGCGCGCGGGTGGGACCGCGACCACTACGACGTGCCCGCCGACGCGTACGACGCGCTGGTGGCGGCGGGTGCGGTCCCGGTCACCTCGCGCGAGCTCGTCGTCGCCCTGCGTTCCGCCGGGCTGCGCCGGCCCAAGGCGGCGGCGGCCGAGCGCCACGACCGGTAGTCGCGCCGACTAGGGTTCGGGGCGTGTCCGACGACCACGCCCCACGCCCTCGGGTGGACTCGGCCCGCCCCAGCCGGCTGCGCACGCTCGCCGACTTCTACCCCGACGGCATCCTCGGCGCGAGCCGCGAGGGCGTGGTGACGATCCTCAACGCCCAGGGCGCGGCGCTGCTCGGCGTCGACGCCGAGGAGGCGCTCGGGATGACGCTCCCCGACGTGCTGCGGCTGCTCGACCAGGACGGCCGGACGTGGCTCGACGTCAACCGACCCTTCGACGCCATCACCATCACCCGGGGCGTGCCCGAGCAGTCGTGGCTCAACGCCTCCGGCGACGAGGTGCTCACGACCGCCCGGCTGGTGCGCGAGACACCGTTCGGCCGCGTTGTCGGCATCGCGGTGGGGCTGCGCAGCGGTCGCGGGCGGGCCCGGCTCGACCGCGAGCGCTCCGACCTGGTCGCCACCGTGGCCCACGAGCTCCGTTCGCCGCTGACGGGCGTCAAGGGCTTCGTGCAGGCGTTGCTCAACCGGTGGGACAAGCTCACCGACGACCAGCGCAAGCTCATGCTCACCACGGTCAACGCCGACGCCGACCGGTTGTCCCGGCTGATCGCCGAGCTGCTCGACGTGGCCAGGATCGACACCGGTCGGCTGCAGCTCTACCCGCGCGAGGTGTCCGCCGAGGTGCTGGTGCGCCGGGTCGTCGACTCGATCGAGGCCGGCACCGCGCGCGACATCAGCCTGGAGGTCGAGCCGGACCTCCCGGACGTGTTCGCCGACCCCGACAAGTACGCCCAGGTCGTGACCAACCTCGTGGAGAACGCCGTACGGCACGGACAGGGACAGGTGCGGGTCCGCCTCGCCGCCTCGGACGAGCTCGACGGCGTGCGGATCACCGTGGAGGACGAGGGGGAGGGCATCCCCGTCGAGCTGCGCCGGCGCGTCTTCACCAAGTTCTGGACCACCGGCGACTCCGGCGGCAGCGGGCTCGGCATGTACATCGTCGGTGGCCTGTCACGGGCCCACGGCGGGTGGGTCACCATCGACGACGCACCGGGCGGGGGAGCGCTGGTCGCGGTCGACTGGCCGCGTGAGGACCTGCGCCCGGAGTGACCGGGGGCGACCTCCACACAACCTTCACGAGTCGTCCCCGTACTCCGCCCACCTGCCCTCCTAGGGTCGTGGCATGACCGACTCCACCCCTGCTGCTCCCCGGCCGAGGACCGCCCTGGTGGTGGAGGACGAGCGCACCATCAACGACGCCCTCGCCCAACGGCTCCGGGCCGAGGGCTACACCGTGGAGCAGGCCTTCGACGGTCCGTCCGCGGTCGAGCTGGCCGCTGCCGTGCGGCCGGACGTGGTGCTGCTCGACGTGATGCTCCCGGGACTCGACGGCCTCGAGGTGTGCCGGCGC
>DASTPB010000257.1:0-8659 GCA_035762385.1 Nocardioides sp.
CATCGTCCGTGCCCGCTACGGCCTGGCGGACGGGCGCCAGCACAAGCTCGCAGACATCGGCGCCCGGCACGGCATCTCCGCCGAGCGGGTGCGCCAGCTCGAGCGCGAGGCGCTGCAGAAGCTCCGTCGCACCGGCGACCCCGACCTCGCGGCCTGACGGCACGCACCTGACGGCACGCACCTGGCTGCGCTCTGCCTGAGCCTCAGTACGCCGCGGACTCCAGGTTCGCGCTCGCGGCCCGTGCCCGCTCGACCACGTCGGCGGGGACGGGCCGCTGTGCTGCCACCCGCGCCTGCCAGAGCTGCACGGCGACCACCCGGGCGGCAGCCTCCTCGACGCGGGAGCGCGAGACGGCGCCGGAGTCGATCGCGTCGGCGATGATCTGGTGCGTGGTCGCGGTGTCGACCGGCATGAGGAGCAGGTCGGCGCCGGCCTGCAGCGCCTGGAGCGCCGGCGTCGGTCGGCCTCCGACGGCGCCCATGCCGAGGGAGTCGGTGATCGCGACCCCCTCGAAGCCGAGGTCGTCGCGCAGCAGGTCGTAGACCTCGGGCGCCATGCTGGCGGGTACGCCGGGGGCGATGGTGGTGAGGTCGAGGTGGCTCATCATCACGGCGGGCGCGTGCTGGCGGAACGCCGACGCGAAGGGCGGCAGGTCGTGCGCCTCCAGCTCGTCGAGCGTCGAGTCGAGCACGGGCAGGGTGTCGTGGCTGTCGCTCGTCGCGGCGCCGTGGCCCGGGAAGTGCTTGACGGTCGAGACCACGCCGGCGTCGTCGTAGCCCTTGATCGCGGCGCCCACCGCCTGCGACGCGAGCCGCGGGTCCTGCGAAGGCGACCGCGCCCCGATGGTCGGGTCCGCGGCGCCGATCGTCACGTCGGCGACCGGGGCGAAGACCCACGTGAAGCCGAGGTCGCGCAGCTCGAGCCCGGTCGCGAGGGCCGCGGCGCGGGTCACCCGACGGCCGAGGCGAGCGTCGGCCCCGATGGCGAGGCCCGCCGACTGGAAGTGCGGGAAGTCGGTGGCGATGCCGCGCAGGTGCGAGACGTAGCCGCCCTCCTGGTCGACCCCGATGACGGGCGGGTGGTCGCGGCCGTCGGCACGGGCGGCCTCGGTGATCGCCGAGGTCATCGCCAGCACCTGGTCGCGGTCGAGCACGTTGTCGCCGGTGACCGAGACGCCCGCGAGGTGCAGGTCGCGGACCATGCGGGCCGGCTCCTGTGGGTCGGTGCCGTGGAAGCGGCCGACGATCACGCCGCCGGCGAGCTGCTCGGAGGTCCACGTCGAGACGAGCTCCCGGGCCTGCTCGAGCTCACCCGTCGTCGGCCCCCAGCCCGTCGGGGCGTCCGGGTCGTCGGCCGCCTCCGGCTCCGGGGAGGCCGCATCGTCCGTGCCGGCGGACGACGCCGACGACGACGGGGTCGAGGTGGCAGGGTCGGCGTCGTCGGGGGTCTGGCCGATGTCGGCGCAGCCGCTGACGAGCAGGACACCCGCCGCGATCACGGCCAGGCGGGGTCGGATCGAGAGCACGCGGGGAGGGTACCCGCCGCCACCCCCCATCCCGGAAACGTCAGGCCCGTCGCACGAGCTCGGCGAAGATCGCCTCGACCCGGCGGCGCAGGTCGGCCAGGGACCCGGTGTTGTCGACGACGTGGGTGGCGATCGCGAGGCGCTCCTCGCGCGTCGCCTGCGCGGCGATCCGGGACTCTGCGTCCTCGCGGGTCCAGCCGCGGTCCTCGACCATCCGCTGCACCTGGAGCTCCGCGGGGGCGTCGACGACGACGACCGCGTCGAAGGAACCGGCTCGACCGACCTCGGCGAGCAGTGGGATGTCGTGCACCACGACGGCGTCCTCGGGGGCGGCGGCCTCGAGCTCGGCGCTGCGCCGGTGCACCAGCGGGTGGATGATCCCCTCCAGCCGCCGGCGCGCGCCGGGATCCGCGAAGACCAGGGCTCCCATCGCGGCTCGGTCGAGGTCGCCCTCCGGCGTCAGCAGCCCGGGCCCGAACTCCTCGACCACCGCCGCCAGACCGGGCGTACCCCTCGCCACCACCTCGCGGGCGATGAGGTCGGCGTCGACCACCACGGCGCCGAGGTCGGCGAGGATCGCCGACACGGTGCTCTTGCCGGAGGCGATGCCGCCGGTCAGGCCGACACGAACGGTCACAGGTCCTCCCCCACGACGACGGCCAGGATCCCGTGGAGCGTACGACGCTGGGCCGGCGTGAGCACGTCGAGGACCCGCTGCGATGCCTCGCGTCGCACGTCGTCGATCCGGACCACCAGGGTCCGTCCGTCCTCGGTGGGCACCACCCTGGTCGCGCGGCGGTCCGACGGGTCGGGCTCCCGGCGCACCCAGCCGCGCTCCTCCAACGCGTCGACCACCTCCGTCGCCGACCGGGGCGCGATGCGCAGCACCTCGGCGAGGCCCGAGGGTCGCATCCCGTCGGCGCCGACCAGCACGCGGAGCGCGCGCGCCTGCGCCGGAGTCACCTCCCAGTCGGCCAGCGCGTCGACGTACGCCCGACGCACCCGCCGGGCCAGCGCCATCACCAGGTCACCGGTCGCCGGATCCTGCCCCTGGTCGCTCGCCACGGGAATACCTCCGCCCCACCTCCGGTTGTGACCTCATAGTGAGGTTACCTCATCACTCCGCATACCCCGAGAGGAGCTGGTCGGATGGCTGACCACCTGGACACCCGCCCCTACGCCGACACCTCGGGCCGCCGCCGCGGCGGCCGCCCCGACCCCACCGACGTGCGACAGCTCGCCGACTCCCCCGTGTCGCTCCGCCGCATCGCCGGCCTCTTCACCCCACACCGTTCCACGCTCGCCGTCGTGGTGGCCCTCATCGTGGCGAGCTCGCTCGTGGGGCTCGCCCAGCCGTTCCTCGTCCGGCACGTCATCGACGAGGCCCTCCCCCGCCAGGACGTCGGCCTGCTGCTGCTCCTCGTGGGCGCCATGATCGGCGTCGCGGTCGCCACCGCGGTCATCGGCGTCGTGCAGACCTGGCTCTCCACCGCTGTGGGCCAACGCGTGATGCACCGCCTGCGCAGCGAGCTGTTCGCCCACCTGCAGCGGCAGTCCCTCGACTTCTTCACGCGCACCCGCGGCGGTGAGGTGCAGTCGCGCCTGGTCAACGACATCGGCAGCATGCAGGGCGTCGTGACCCAGACCGCCACCTCCATCGCCGCCAACGTCACCGTGGTCGTCGGCACCGCCGTGGCCATGGTCGCCCTCAGCTGGCGACTCGCGCTGATCTCGCTGGTGGTGATGCCGCCGGCAGTCCTGCTCACCCGTCAGGTCGCCCGCATGCGGCACCGCATCACGGGCGAGCGCCAGCGCCGCCTCGCCGACCTGCACGTCCAGATCGAGGAGGGGCTCTCGGTCAGCGGCGTGCTGCTCAGCAAGACCCTCGGCGCCTCACCCCGCCTGACGGCGAGGTTCGAGGAGACGTCCTCCGACCTGGTCGGGCTCGAGATCCGCTCCCGCCTCGCCGGTCGGTGGCGGATGGCGACGATGAACGTCGTCTTCGCCGCCGTCCCCGCGGCGATCTACCTCGCCGCCGGCTTCCCGGCCACCTCGGGCGGCATGACGATCGGCACGCTGGTCGCCTTCATCGCCCTGCAGGGCACCCTGTTCCGCCCGCTGATGGGGCTGCTCAACGTGGGCGTCGACCTCACCGCGTCGCTGGCCCTGTTCAGCCGCATCTTCGAGTACGCCGACCTCCCGGTCACCATCACCGAGCCCGCCGCACCGGTCCGGCTCGGCCGTGACCACGTGCGGGGCGAGGTCCGGTTCGAGGGCGTCGGGTTCTCGTACGACGGCCAGCGCGCCGTCCTGGCCGACGTCGACCTCGTCGTCCCCGCAGGCGGCACGCTCGCGCTGGTCGGCGAGACGGGCAGCGGCAAGTCGACGCTCGCCTCGCTCGTGCCACGACTGCACGACGTGACCGTCGGCCGGGTCCTGCTCGACGGGGTCGACGTACGCGACCTGGCTGCCACCGACCTCGCCGGCGCCGTCGGCGTGGTCACGCAGGAGACGTACCTGATGCACGCGAGCGTGCGCGACAACCTGCGCCACGCGCGCCCGGAGGCCAGCGACGCCGAGGTCGAGGACGCCTGCCGCGCCGCGCGCATCCACGACGTCATCGCCGCACTGCCCGAGGGGTACGACACCGTCGTGGGGTCGCGCGGGCACCGGTTCTCCGGGGGCGAGCAGCAGCGGCTCGCGATCGCCCGCACCCTGCTGCGCAATCCGGCCGTGCTCGTCCTGGACGAGGCGACCAGCGCGCTCGACAACGAGACCGAGCGCGCCATCCTGGCGACGCTCGACGAGGTGACGCGGAGCCGGACGACGATCACGATCGCGCACCGGTTGTCCACGGTCCGCAACGCCGACCAGATCGCCGTGCTCCACGCGGGACGCGTCGTCGAGCTGGGCACCCACGAGGAGCTGCTGCTCCGCGGTGGCCGCTACACCGACCTGGTGAGAGGCAACCTCGGCGCGGAGCCCGCCGCCGCCTGACGCATGGGGCGGTCCCGCGAGGGTCAGCGAGAGGCGGCCGCCTCCTCGGCGGCCTTCTCCGCGGCCGCGAGGAGCACGCAGGTCGCCACGGCCTCCATCGCCGCGGTCACCTCGGCGAGGGGCGGCATCGTCGGCGCCAGGCGGATGTTGGTGTCGTCCGGGTCCTGCTTGTAGGGGAACGACGACCCGGCCGGCGTCAGGGCGACGCCCGCCTCCTTGGCGAGCGCAACCACCCGGCTGGCCGTGCCGGGCACGACGTCGAGGTTGACGAAGTAGCCGCCGGTCGGCGTGTTCCACGTCGCGACGTCGCGGCCGCCGAGCCGCTCGCTGAGGACCCGGTCCACCTCGGCGAACTTCGGCGCGATGATCTCGCGGTGCCGGGCCATGTGGTCGCGCACGCCCTGCGGGGAGCCGAAGAACTCGGCGTGCCGCAGGTGGTTGACCTTGTCGGGCCCGATCGAGCCGTTGCCGAGGTGGTGGAGGTACCACCGGACGTTGCCGGTCGACGCGGCGAGGAACGCGACACCGGCGCCGGCCCAGCTGATCTTCGAGGTCGAGGCGAACATGATCGGGCGGTCCGGGTGACCGGCGGCCGAGGCCAGGGTGAGGATGTCGGCGCTCTTCGCCTCCTCCTCGGTGAGGTGGTGCAGGGCGTAGGCGTTGTCCCAGAAGATCTTGAAGTCGGGTGCCGCGGTCGGCATCGCAGCCAGCCGGGCGGCGACGTCCTGGCTGCAGATCGCGCCGGTGGGGTTGGCGTACGTCGGGACGATCCACATGCCCTTCACGCTCGGGTCGTCGGCGACCAGGGCGGTGACGGCGTCGACGTCGGGCCCGTCGTCGTTCATCGGCACGGTGAGCATCTCGATGCCGAGGCTCTCCAGCAGGGTGAAGTGCCGGTCGTAGCCCGGCACCGGGCACACGAACCGGACCTTCTCCTCCTTGCCCCACGGTCGCTCCGAGTCGACGGCGCCGAAGAGCATCATCCAGACCAGGCAGTCGCGCATGATGGACAGGCTGGAGTTGCCGCCGGCGACCACCTGGTCCGGCTCGACCCACAACAGCTCGGCGAACATCTCCCGCAGCTCGCGCAGGCCCTCGAGGCCGCCGTAGTTGCGTACGTCGACACCGCTCGCGTCCTTCGTCGACGTCGGGAGCCGCACGAGGTCGTCGGCCAGGTCGAGCTGCTCGGCCGAGGGCTTGCCTCGCGTGAGGTCGAGCTGCAGCCCCTGCGCCTTCAGCCGCTCGTAGGCAGCACGCTGCTCCTCGAGCAGGGCGGCGAGGTCGTCGGCGGACAGGTCGGCCAGCGCAGTCGCGTTCACGGCGCCCAGCCTAGAGGTCGGTCCCGCCCGGGCTCACCGGTGTTCTGCCGGGTGAAACGCCCCTGCCCGCTGCGAGGCCTCAGGCGGTCATCCGGAAGGTGCGCCGGTACTCCTGGGGGCTCACGCCGCGGGCGCGACCGAAGTGGTGGCGCAGGGTGGCGGCGTTGCCGAAGCCGACCTCGGCGGCCACCCAGTCGATCGAGTGATTGGTCTGCTCGAGGAGCTCCTGGGCGGCGCGCACGCGCTCGCCGAGGATCCAGCTGTAGGGCGTCGTGCCCGTCTCCTCCTTGAAGCGCCGGGCGAAGGTCCGCGCTGACATGTGCATCTGCCGGGCGAGCGTCTCGACGTCGAGGTCCTCGGCGAGGTGGGAGCTGATCCACGCGAGCAGCGGCGCGAGCGCCTCGGACTCGCAGACGGGCACCGGTCGTGCGATGTACTGGGCCTGCCCACCGTCGCGGTGCGGCGGGATGACCATGCGCCGGGCGGTGGTGGCGGCGACCTGGGCGCCGAACTGCTGGCGCATGACGTGCAGCGCGGCGTCGAGGGCGGCGGCGGACCCCGCGCCGGTCACGATCGAGCCGTCCTGGACGTAGAGCACGTCGGGGTCGACGACCGCCTCGGGGAAGCGAGCCGCCAGCTCGGCGGCATAGCGCCAGTGGGTCGTGCAGCGACGCCCGTCGAGCAGGCCGGCCTCGCCCAGCATGAACGTCGCCGAGCAGTGGGCGAAGAGCATCGCGCCCCGCGCGTGCGCCGACCGCAGCAGCTCGGAGACCTCCGGCGAGGTGCCGCGGTGGTCGCTCTTCGGCGCCAGGCAGATCAGGTCGGCGTCGGCGGCCGCGTCGAGGCCGTGCTCGACGTGCAGGTCGAAGCCCGCGCGCGTGCGCAGCCGACCGGGGCGGGGCGTCACGACCGTGAAGTCGAAGACCGGGTTGTCCTCCTCGGGGTGGTAGGGCTCGGCCCACACCTCGCACAACGCGCCGAGCCCGAACGGCTCGGGCTGCTCCTGGACGACCACGGCCACCTTCTGCATCCCGGCAGCCTAGGACCCAGCGTGGCAGGAAATCAACCCAAAGTGGCATTCCTGCCACTGGTGGCAGGAACCGAATGGGCGCATGATTGCTGCCATGAACACCATCGTCATCCTCGTCGCGCTGACCGCCGTCGTCGCACTGCTGGTCAGCTACGCCCGCCACGACCGGGTCGCCGGCCCCGCCTCGAGCGCGCACCCGATCGACGACCTCGGGCCGATCGAGGAGCGCCACCACCTCGTCCCGCGGACCTGATCCGGTCCCCGGGGCATCGCCTCAGGCAGCCCAGACCGCCCGGACCCGGTCGACCAGGTCGCGGGACTGCCGCAGCCCCGCCTCGGCGGCGACGCCCCGCTTCGCGGGGTCGAGGAGGTTCCGGCCGAACGCGGCCAGCGCCTCGGCGTCCGGCGTCACCACCGACCAGGCACGTGGCCCCACGCGCTCGAGCTGGGCGCGGATGGACGTCTTCCTGCTCACCGAGCGCGGCAGCGGGGCCAGTACGACGACCCGCTCCGCGCCCGCCGCGACGTCGACGTTGGCGGTGGAACGCATCCCGCCGTCCATGTAGGTGCGGCCCGCGATCTCGACGGGCGGCCACACGGTGGGGACGGCACAGCTGGCCGCGACCGCCGCGACCAGGTCCACGCCGGAGTCGGGCCCGAAGACGGTGAACTCGCCGCTGGCCGTGTCGACCGCGGTGATCCGCAGGTCGCGGTCGGGCCACCCGTGGACCGGCAGGCGCGCGCGGATCACGCCCTCGCGGTCGACGCTTCCGGGCGCGTGGGACGCGTGGGCGACCCTCCCCACCCGCGCCAGCTTGTCGCGACCGCTCCCGGGCAGCACGTAGGGCGGGACGAGCCTCAGCGCGGCGATGCGGGACAGCCGTCCGCCGATCTCCGCGTCGGCGGGCTCGAGCTGGGCGGCGTACAGCTCCTCGAGCGACAGGCCGTTGGTCACCTGGGCACCGACGACGGAGCCGGCCGAGGTGCCGACGACCGTGTCGGCCCCGGTGAGGTCGACCCCGGCCCGGGCCAGCCCGGTGAGGATCCCGAGCTCCCAGGCGATCCCGGTGATGCCTCCGCCGCCGAGGACCAGTGCCGACGTGCCGCTCCCTGTCATGGCCCAGTTCTAGCGGACGCGTCCCGATGGCACGGCACACCACGCACGTACGACGACGGCCCGCCGGGTGTCCCCGGCGGGCCGTCGTGGTGCTGCGTGTTGCGAGCTGTCGATCAGCGGATCAGTTGGAGCCGCCGGTCAGCTTCTCGCGGAGCGCCTGCAGCGCCTCGTCGGAGGCCAGGGACCCGCCGGTGTCGCCACCGGTCTCGGCCGCCGCGTCGCCACCGGAGGAGTAGGACGTGGCCTCGCCGGCCTCGACCTCGGCCTGCTTGGCCTCCTCCTGCTGCTTGACGTGCGCCTCCCAGCGGGCGTGCGCCTTGGCGTACTGGTCCTCCCAGACCGCGCGCTGCTCGTCGAAGCCCTCGAGCCACTCGCCCGTCTCGGGGTCGAAGCCCTCGGGGTAGACGTAGTTGCCCTGCTCGTCGTAGGTCGCGGTCATGCCGTAGAGCGTGGGGTCGAACTCCTCCACGTCGGCGGCAGCAGCGGTCTCGTTGGCCTGCTTGAGCGACAGCGAGATCCGGCGACGCTCGAGGTCGATGTCGATGATCTTGACCATGACGTCGTCGTTGACCTGGACGACCTGCTCGGGGATCTCGACGTGGCGCTCGGCCAGCTCGGAGATGTGCACCAGGCCCTCGATGCCCTCCTCGACGCGGACGAACGAACCGAA
>DASTPB010000258.1:0-3846 GCA_035762385.1 Nocardioides sp.
CGTGGTGTGGGAGTCGGTGCCGACGCAGGTGTCGGGGTAGGCCACGCCGTCGCGCACCATGACCACGCGGGCGAGGTGCTCGATGTTGACCTGGTGGACGATGCCGGTGCCCGGCGGGACGACCTTGAAGTCGTCGAACGCACCCTGGCCCCAGCGCAGGAACTGGTAGCGCTCGCGGTTGCGCTCGTACTCGATCTCGACGTTGCGCTCGAACGCGTCGGCGGAGCCGAAGACGTCGGCGATCACCGAGTGGTCGATGACCATCTCGGCGGGCGCGAGCGGGTTGATCTTGGTGGCGTCGCCGCCGAGCTCGGCCATCGCCTCACGCATGGTGGCGAGGTCGACGACGCAGGGCACACCGGTGAAGTCCTGCATGATCACGCGCGCGGGCGTGAACTGGATCTCCTGGTCGGGCGTGGCGCTGGCGTCCCAGCCGGCGATCGCCTTGATGTGGTCGGCGGTGATGTCCGCGCCGTCCTCCGTGCGGAGCAGGTTCTCCAGCAGCACCTTCAGCGAGAAGGGCAGGCTCTGGACGTCGAGCCCCTCACCCTCGACCGCGTCGAGTCGGTAGATCTCGTAGGACTGTCCGTCCACGTCCAAGGTGCCCTTGGCACCGAAGCTGTCCTGACTGGCCATCAGCCACATCTCCTCGGGAGTTCGCGGGTTCGCGTCCATCTTGCCGTCGCACCCGGAAGCGCGGGAAGGGAGGCGACCCTTTGGTCGAGCGATCCATTTGTCTCGACATCAAGATACACGATGTCGAGGGGTGGGCCAACCGTACGTCGTCGCGTGTCCGCGCAGCTCGTCAGTCGATCCCCGCCATCTGGTCGAGCCGTTGGAGGAGGTCGTGGGCGGCCAGCTCCACGGCCTTGTGCCGCCACTCCGAGGCGCGGTAGACGCAGGCGATGAGGCCGGAGCGGTGGACCCGCCGGAGGTCGCCGTAGACGAACGCGTAGCGGGCCTTGGTCCCGTCGTTCGCCCCCTGCGTGAGGCCGAGGTGCCACTCGCCGTAGGCGTCCCACGAGTGGCGCTCGAGGTAGGCGTTCTCCGCCTCGGCGCGCGGCTGAACCTCGCCCCAGTCGCTGTCGAGCACGTACTGCCGGGCGTCGATGAGCCGACGCGCGTGGGCGACGGCAGCGGGGTTCACCTCGTAGGTCGCCATGGGGTCAGCCTCCCGCTGCACGCCGGGAGGCCGCAAGCGACCGTCAGGCCCGCGCGAGCAACATGTGCCCCAGCTCGGCCATGCCCGCGCCTCCGACGTACGCCCTCCCCGTGGCGGTCTCGAGTGCGTTCTTGAGGAGCGACAGCAGGATCGGGACGTCGTAGGTCGGCTCGGGCTCCTCGTGGCACAGGATCGACATGTAGATGGCCTGGGTGGCCGGGCTGGGCTCGACGCCGAGCTCGTCGCGCATGGCTGCCCGCAGGTTCTGGTACTCCAGCAGTGCCTGCGCGTGGTTCCCGGCGCGCGCGAGTCCTTCCATCAGCTCCTGGGTGGCAGGTTCCGACCAGGTCCGCTCGAGGCCGGCGGCCTTGGCGAACTGGATCGCGTGCACGTGGTCGCCGATCTCGTTCGCGTGGTGGGCGGCGGCGACGTAGGCGCGGGCCCGCTGGGTCGAGAGCCGCTCGCGCTCCTGGTTGGCCCAGGGGGCGTAGGGGTCGTCGGCCAGCAGCACGTCGGCGCGCAGGTCCAACGTCCTGGCGAGGACGGCCGGGTCCTGGCTGTCGAGGTCGTGCCTCACGTCGACGACGTCGACGCGGACCCGTGCGGGGTCGAGCGCGTAGCCGCCGACGGTGGTCTCGAGGACCTGGCGACGGCCGAGGGCGGCGAGCCGCCTCCGCAGGCCGCACACATAGCTCTCCAGCGTGGCGATGTAGGAGCGCGGCGGCTGGTCGTCCCAGAGCCGCTCCGCGAGCGAGTCCTTGCTCACCGGGTTCCCCAGCTCGATGGCGAGGATCTCCAGCACCTGCCGCTGCTTGCTGCCCCCGAGGCCCCGCGCGGCGAGCGTGGCTCCCCCGCACGAGACCCGCGTCGGTCCCATCAGGTCGATCTCGATCATGCCCCATCCCTCCCCACGCAACGATCATCCGACGACGCGGTCCTGGGCCGAAACATCAACGTGCGGTATCTCGTCACCCACCAGAATTGGGGGATCCGACCTACCCCACGTGACTAGTTCGCAGGACCCCACGGATCCCGCTCGTGGACGGTGTGTGACCGACTATGCGGGATCGCCCAGGACCGGGATCGTCGCCGACAGCACGGCTCCACCGCCGGGTGCGGCAGAGAGCTCGAGGTGGCCACCGCACCCCTCGACCTCGCGCGTCAGCAGGCGCAACCCGAGGTGGTGGTCCTCGTCATCAGCCGCCGGGGTCCCGGGCCCGACGCCGTCGTCCGTCACGGACACCACGACGTCCTCCGGCCGCCGGTCGACGAGCACCGTTGCGGTCGTGGCCCGGGCATGCCGGCCGACGTTGGCCACACCCTCACGCACGACCTGGAAGACCAGTCTCGACGTCGTGTCGTCGAGGTCGTCCACCCCGGCCGGGCCGTCCACGCGCAGCCGCACGTCGAGCCCGTACCGGTCCCGCCCGCGGTCGCCGATGGCGGCCAGTGCGGAGGCGAGGTCGCCCTCGAGCTGGTCGGGGACCAGGTCGACGACGAGCGCACGGAGCTGGTGGACGTCGTCCTGCAGCATCGCGGCAAGCCGGTCTGCGGTCTCGCGGGTCCGGTCGTCGGGCCCGCCCGCGCCCGGCTCGGACGTGGCGAGGAGGTTCAGTGTGTAGCCGGCGACCGAGAGGTCCTGGATGACACCGTCGTGGAGGTACTGCGCGACGCGCCGGCGGTCGTCGTGGAGCGCGCGCACGGAGTCGGCGAGGAGCTCCGACCGCCGGGCCGCGGCCCGGTCCACCCGGCGCGCGAGCCCGATCGCGAGCGGCAACGTCGCCAGCAGGAAGAGCGCGATCGCCGCGGCGACGTACGGCAGCAGCGTGGTCAGCAGGGCGTACCGGTCACGGTCGATGCGCTGCGGCGAGGTGTAGGTCTCGAAGACGAACGGCTCGCCGTCCGCGTCGCGTGCGCCCACGTAGGTCTCGATCAGGTCGCTGTAGCTCGGATCGTTCCAGGGGTGCGCCTCGTCCTCACCCGGAGCCCCGACGAGGCTGTCCTCGGTGCCGAACAATGCTTGGACGTCGGCCTCGAGCGGGACCTGCAGCCCCCGGATCGCCTCGTTGTCCGACCACAGCACGAGCCCGCTCTCGTCGTAGATGACGATGTGCGTGACGGACCCGTCCCGCATCCGGTGGTCCAGGACCCGACCGACCCGTTCGACCGCCTCCGGCTCCCCGTCGCGCACCGCGTCGTCCACGAGCGGCGAGGCGAGCACGTCGGCCATGTTCCGCGTCGTCTGCTCCGCGTCCACGAGCGCTTCGTCGGTCACCAGCCGCGCCCCGACCACGGCCAGGACCAGCCCGAGCATGCCCACCACGAGCAGGCTGGCCACCGCGTAGCGGACGACCGCCCGGTGGACGACCGAGCGCGGGCGGCGCACCGCTGCCCGCTAGCCGGCGGCCTGCCGGTACGAACCGGCCCGCGCGCGCCGTACCTGCTTCGTGCCGTTCGGGGCGGCGTGGTCCCGCTGCTGGCCGTCGAGGCCCATCTGCCTGGCCATCGCCACGCATTCCAGCTGCGAGTGGGCGCCGAACTTCGCCAGCAGCGTCTTGATGTAGCTGCGGCAGGTGTTCATCGAGATGTCGAGGTGGTTGCTGATGGACCGTGCGTCCATCCCGAGCACGAGCATCGCGAGGACGTCGGACTCGCGCGGGGTGAGCTCCGGTGCCCCCGGGTCG
>DASTPB010000259.1:0-4447 GCA_035762385.1 Nocardioides sp.
TCCCCGCCGCGGGTGCACCTGGAGACGGCGGCGATCCTCGCGGCCGACCGCGCTCGCACCGACCTCGAGGCGATCGCACTGTTGTGTCGCCTCGTCGGCGGCCGTCGGACGACGGCGACGCGACTTGCGGCCAGCCTCGACGCACGCTCCCGTCACGCTCGCCGCCGATTGGTGGTCGACCTCATCGACGACCTGGCCGGGGGCACGCACTCGGTGCTGGAGCACGGCTTCCTCCACCGGGTGCTCCGCCCCCACGGACTGCCGCTGCCCACCCGGCACCAGGCGACGGCCGCCGGCCGCCGCGGCACCGAGTACCGCGACACCTTCTTCGAGGACCTCGACGCCCACGTCGAGCTGGACGGCGGCCACCACGACGGCAGCGCGCAGAAGGACGCCGATGCGGACCGTGACCTGCAGGACATCGCCGACGGGCTCGTCGCCCCGCGCCTCCGCTACGCGCAGGTCTTCGGCTGGCCGTGTCGCACCGCCCGGCTGCTCGCCGCGTTCTTCATGCTCCGGGGATGGGAGGGGAGACCACATCCGTGCTCCCCCGCCTGCGAGGTCGGACCGGGGACTCCCGGCTCGCCCTGAGCGAGCCGGCGTTCCCCGATCCGCAGCGAGGAGCCGCTCAACCCGCGCTGAACTCGACCGTGTGCCAGCCGGTGGCGCCGTCGGGGTCGGGGGACCGTACGACGCTGGTCTGGGTCTCGCCGTCCTTGCCGGTCGCCCGGACCCGGACCTCGTGGTCGCCCTCGGGCACGTCGATCGTCGCCTTCCACTGCACCCAGGTGTCGACGGACGGGACGCCGCCGAGCTCGGCGGGCGTCCACGCGCCGCCGTCGACCTGCACCTCGACGGACTCGATGCCGGTGTGCTGGTGCCAGGCCACGCCGCCGAACGACACCGGACCGGCCGCGACGTCGTCTCCGGCTCGCGGGACGTCGATGCGCGAGGCGATCTTGACCGGTCCCTCGGCCGACCAGCCCCTGGTCGTCCAGTAGCCCGTCGACGTCGCGAACGTGCTCACCTCGAGGTCGACGACCCACTTGGTGGCCGAGACGTAGCCGTAGAGGCCGGGCACGATGGTGCGCACCGGGAAGCCGTGCTCGATGGGCAGCGGGCGCCCGTTCATCGCCACGGCGAGCATCGCGTCGCGGTCGTCGGTGAGGGCCTCCAGCGGGGTCGCGCAGGTCCAGCCGTCGTGCGAGGTCTGCAGCACGCAGTCCGCGTCGTCGGAGACGCCGAGCCCGGCGAGCAGGTCGGCGATGCGGATCCCGCTCCATCGGGCGTTGCCGACCAGTCCCCCGCCGACCTCGTTGCTCACGCAGTTGAGGGTGATCCACGACTCCGTCATCCGGCGCGAGACCAGCTCGGAGAAGCTGAGGGTCAGCTCGCGCTCGACCATCCCGTGGATGCGCAGCGACCACTCCTCCGGCTCGATGGTCGGCTTCGCGATGGTCGTGTCGATCAGGTAGAAGTCGTCGTTGGGCGTCTGCCAGGGCGCGATGCCGGGGAGGCCCACCGAGGTGCTCGGGGGCGCCTGGCGACGGGTGACGCCGGGAAGGCGGAGCAGGCGCCGGCTGGCCTCGACGTGCCGGCGACCGGCGCCCACCAGGCGTCCGGCGGCGGAGATGCCGACCACGGCGACCCCGACGGCACCCGCGACCAGGAGGAACACCCGACGCTCGGGTGACGCGAGGTCGGGGCGGCTGCGTCCGCGGTCCAGGGCATCGGTGAGGGCGGAGTGCACCGTCACCCAGGTGAGCAGGCCGACGGCGACCGGCAGCGCGTCGACCAGCCCGGCCCCCCGTTGGCTGAGGACTGCGACAAGCCCGATCACGGCGAGCGGGACCCAGACCAGCAGGGGCCGGTACCAGCCGCCGCGCCTCAACAGCCCGGCGAGGGCGAAGAGCCCCACGAGCAGGAGGAGCACGACGCCGACGAGGAACGGCTTGTCCCAGTGGCCGAGCACGGCGATCGCCCGCTCGGCCACCGGGCCGGGCGTGAGGCGGATGACCACCTCGGACACCGCCACCACCGGTGCCTCCCGGATGGTGAGCACCATGGCGGTCGCGTAGCTCGTCGCCAGGCCGGCCAGACCGGCCAGCACGCCGGCGAGCACCCAGGGGGCACGGCGATCGGTCACGCCTCCATTGTGACGGGGCGTCCGGCATGATGCCGACGTGACCTCCCCCCTCCCGACCCCGCGGATCGGCATCGGCACCGACGTGCACCGGCTCGTCGCCGGCGTGCCGATGCACCTCGCCGGCCTCGCCTGGCCCGACGAACCGGCCGGGCTCGAGGGCCACTCCGACGCCGACGTCGCCGCCCACGCCGCGTGCGACGCGCTGTTCTCGGCTGCCGGGCTCGGCGACCTGGGGAGCAACTTCGGCACCTCGGCGCCCGAGTGGGCCGGTGCGTCGGGCGCGGCGCTGCTGGAGGAGGCCGCCCGCCGGGTGCGGGCCGCCGGGTGGGAGATCGGCAACGTCGCCGTACAGGTCATCGGCAACGTGCCGCGCCTCGGGCCGCGCCGCGACGAGGCCGTCGCCGCCCTGACCGACGCGCTCGATGCGCCGGTCAGCCTGTCCGCCACCACGACCGACGGCCTCGGCCTCACCGGCCGCGGCGAGGGCGTTGCCGCGATCGCGACGGCCCTCCTCACCCGCTGAGGACGCCGTGTCCATCGCTGTCGTCATCCTCGCCGCCGGCTCGGGCAGCCGCGTGGGCGCCGAGGTCAACAAGGTGCTGCTGCCGTTGCGGGGCGTCCCCGTGCTGGTGTGGTCGGTGCGCGACGCCCTCGCGCTGCCGGACGTACGCCGCCTCCTGCTCGTCGTACGCCCCGAGGACCGCGCCGCCGTCGAGTCGGCCGTCGCCCCCCACCTCGGTGACCGGGAGGTGCTGGTCGTCGACGGTGGCGCGACACGCCACGCGTCGGAGTGGGCCGCGCTGCGCGTGATCGCCGACGACATCGAGTCGGGCGAGGTCGACGTCGTGGTCGTCCACGACGGCGCCCGGCCGCTCGCGGGGCGTGGCCTGTGGGAGGCGGTGATCGACGCCGCCCGCGAGGTGGGCGGCGCCATCCCGGTGGTCCCGGTGACCCACCTGCTCGACCAGGACCGGCGGGTCGTCGACGAGCGCGTCGGCGGCGTGCAGACGCCGCAGGCGTTCCGCGGCCGCGACGTGCTGGCCGCCTACCGCGCGGCGTCGGCGGACGGCTTCGAGGGCACCGACACCTCGGCGTGCGTCGCCGCCTACCGCGACGTCCAGGTGGCCGCGGTGCCCGGCAGCGCGCTCAACCTCAAGGTGACCTTCCCCGAGGACGTCGCGCTGGCGGAGGAGCTCAGCCCGACCGGCTGGTGAGCGCGTCGAGGAGGCGTACGTCGTCGGGCGTGGACACGCGACGGCCCTCCGGCGGAGCCTCCAGGGTGTCGACCGCATGGCCCGCCGCGGTGAGCGCGGCCACCGACCTGGCGAGGTCGGCGGACGGCGGCTGCCCGAGCGTCGCCAGGACGGCGGCCGGGATCACGAGGGGGGAGGCCACGGCCACCAGGGCGTCGCGGTCGAGCGTCTCGCCGACGACCGGACCGGCCGCGCTGTCGGCCACCACCTTGACGGTGTCGGTCACCGGGCGGGTGCCCACGACCGCTCGCCCGGTCGTGCGCGACTGCGCGAGGCACGCGGCGATGAACGCCGGGGGTGTCATCGGGCACAGCGCGTCGTGGAGGACGAGGTCCTGCCCTGACTCGACCAGCGCCTCCCACGGCACGGTGGCGTCCACGAGGTCGACACCGGCCTCACCCAGCGCCCAGGCAGCGCACGCGACGAGTGACTCGCCGTGGATCAGGGTGTAGGGCAGGGCCCCGCGGTCCTCGTCCAGAACGAGACCGAGGCCCCTGGGAACGTCGTCCCAGGGGCCTCGGCCAGCGTCGTCCACGCTCAGGAGGCGAGCACCTCGTCGAGCATCGCCTCGGCCTTGTCCTCGTTGGTCTTCTCGGCGAGCGCGAGCTCGGAGACCAGGATCTGACGGGCCTTGGCGAGCATGCGCTTCTCGCCTGCGGAGAGGCCGCGGTCACGCTCGCGGCGCCACAGGTCGCGCACGACCTCCGACACCTTCATCACGTCTCCGGAGTGCAGCTTCTCCAGGTTGGCCTTGTAGCGCCGCGACCAGTTGGTCGGCTCCTCGACGTGGGCCGCCCGCAGCACGTCGAAGACGCGGTCGAGGCCCTCCTTGTCGACGACGTCGCGCACGCCGACCAGATCGAGGTTGCAGGCCGGCACGCGCACGACCAGGTCCTGCTGGGCGACAATCCTGAGGACGAGGTACTGCCGGTCCTCTCCCTTGATCGTCCGCATCTCGATGTCCTCGATGACCGCGGCCCCGTGATTGGGATAGACGACCGTTTCGCCAACGGTGAAAGTCATATGTTCAGTTCCCCTTCCTAGGTGA
>DASTPB010000260.1:0-3501 GCA_035762385.1 Nocardioides sp.
GAGCCACACGACGTACGCCGCGCCGAGGACCTTCACCGCGGTGTACGCCGCCGCGCTCGCCGCCACGACCGCGCCGAGCCCCACCGCCACGAGGACGACCTGGGCCACCAGGCCGAGGGCGTTGCCGACGACGGAGAGCAGTGCCTCGCGCCGGCCGACGGTCAGCGCGCGGCCGATGGTGAACAGCAGGCTCGGCCCCGGCACCTGGATGAAGAGGATCGAGGCGACGAGGAAGGCGACCCACTGGCTCGACGACGGCATGGCCCCAGTGTGGGGCCCGGTCGGCGTGCTGCGAAACTCCTTTGCCGCGACCGCTCGGCCTCTGCCAGACTCGATGCCCAGGGCGCCGTCCACCGCCCAGCCCGACGCGCCGGCCCCAGTCCGCGCACACGGCGAAGGGGAGCAGATCCTCGGGCGCATCCGTGAGTCAGGTTCGTCGACGCCCGCTGCAGCGGCGTACTGGGGGCGCAGCGCAGTCAAAGGTGATCGAGACCATGACCAGGAACAGTGACTTCAAGCAGGTCGTCCGCGCCCGCATGGCCGCGACCGGCGAGGGCTACACCGCCGCGCGGGCCGCCCTCGAGCAGGAGGCGTACGACGCCGCGCGCGCCGAGCAGGAGCGACTCGTCGGGCGGCTCTTCACCGCCGGGCGCATCGAGCGGGTGCCGGCGAAGCGCAAGGTGCGCGCCGCCGTGCTGCTCGAGGTGCTCGGTCGCTTCGAGCCCGGCCGCGACTACTCCGAGCCCGAGGTCAACGAGGTGCTGCTCGGGGTGCACGAGGACTTCGCCTACCTGCGCCGCGAGCTGGTGAACTACCGCTACCTCGAGCGCGAGGACGGCCGCTACCGGACCGCGTCGCAGGCGCCGACCCGCTCGGCGATCGAGCGGCAGGAGGTCCCGGCGTGGGAGGCGCACTGGCTCCCCGGGTTCCTCGCCGGGGCCTTCCCCCGCGGGCGGTGACGCGGCAGGGTGGACGCATGACCGCAGGCATCGACCCGGAGGCACCCCCGTCGGGCACCGGCTGCAAGGAGTGCGACGACGTGGGCGGGTGGTGGGTCCACCTCCGCCGGTGCGCCCAGTGCGGGCACGTCGGGTGCTGCGACTCCAGCCCCGCCCAGCACGCGACCGCGCACTACGAGGCGACCGGACACCCGGTGGTGCAGAGCTTCGAGCCGGGCGAGGACTGGTTCTGGGACTACAGCCGCTCCGTGGGCCTGCCCGGCCCGGAGCTGGCCGAGCCGACGAGCCGGCCCGACGACCAGAGCGTCCCCGGACCGGCCGACCGGGTGCCGGACGACTGGCGCGACCACGTGCACTGAGGTCGGTCCACCTCCGCTGGGGTGCCGTGTCGCACCCAGCGTGCGTGCCATGCTCGGCCCATGCGACGTACGCCGCGCACCCGCCGCGACCGGACGGTGGTGGAGCGACCGCAGGTCGTGGCCCACCGCGGCAGCAGCCACGAGAAGGCGGAGCACACGCTCGCCGCCTACGTGAAGGCGCTGGACGAGGGCGCCGGCGCCCTCGAGTGCGACGTCCGGCTGACCGCCGACGGCCACCTCGTGTGCGTGCACGACCGCAACCTGCGGCGTACGGCGGCCACGCCCGGCATCGTGTCGACGATGAACCTCGCCGAGCTCGACGAGCTCGACTTCGCCTCGTGGAAGAACCCGTGGGCCGACCTCGACGACGACGCCCCCGACCGGGACCCCGAGGCCGGCAAGGTGCTCACGCTGCGCAAGCTGCTCGAGACGGTGGCCGACTACGACCGCCACGTCGAGCTGGCCGTGGAGACCAAGCACCCGACCCGCTACGGCGGGCTGGTCGAGCGACGCCTCCTCGAGGTGCTCGGCGACTTCGGGTGGGACCGGGCCGGGTCGCCGGCGCGGGTGATGAGCTTCTCCCTCAACGCCGTCAACCGGGTGCGCCGGCTCGCGCCGGACCTGGACGTCGTGATGCTGGTCGACAAGGCGCACCACTGGCCCGTGCTCCGGCCGGTCGTCGGGGACGACTGGATCATCGGTCCCGGGATCGAGGCGCTGCGCGACCACCCCGGCCTCGGGCGTCACCTGGTCAAGGACGGGCGCGAGATCCACGTGTGGACGGTCAACACCGCCGACGAGCTCGACATCTGCCTCGACCTCGGGGTCACGGCCGTCATCAGCGACCGGCCGGCCTACATGCTGGAGCTGCTGGGAGTGCAGCCGCCCTCCTCGGGAGGCGGAGCGGACAACTAGGGTTCGGTCCATGGCCAAGAAGTCCCGCAACCGCACCCAGTCCGCCCCTGCCGCAGGCGAGGTCGGTCCCCGCCAGCCGTGCCCGTGCGGCTCGGGCAAGCGCTACAAGGCCTGCCACGGTGCGGCCGGAGGTGCGGCGCCCACCTTCGTCGCCCGCCCGTTCGAGGGCATGCCCAGCGAGTGCGACGTCATCGCGCTGCGCGAGCTGGTCCCCGCCGCCACGGCACCGCTGACGCTGAAGGACGGCGACCGCACCGTCCGGCTCGCGACCCTCCTGCCGGGCGCCGCGCCGGCCATGGTGCGTGACTCGGGCGACATCTGGCTCGGCCTGCAGGTCCAGCACTCCTACGGCAACCCGGCGCGTGACCTCGGCGCCGTCCTCGAGGCCGCCCTGGCCACCGACGAGCCCGGCGTCGTCGGCCTGATGACCGCGCCCGGCGACGGCCCGAGCATCCAGGACCTGATCAGCGACACGAGCCTCGACATCACGGTCCACGACGGCTTCGAGTACTGGATCGACGACATCCCCGAGCGTGACGCCGCCATGGAGGCGGCGCTCGAGCAGGCCAACGGCGGCGTGATGCCCACCAGCCGGCTGACGTCGGTCGAGGCGGCGTACTGGACGAACGTCGGCACCAAGGAGCACCTGCGCTGGGTGATGCCGCACCCCGAGGACGACCTCCTCGACGCGCTCGCCCGGCTGCACGCCGCCGGCCAGGACTCGGTGGCCGAGGGATCCCGCTTCGTCGGGATGTTCCGGGCGCACGGCCTGCTCGCGCCGGTCTGGGACCTCCCCGTCGGCACGGGCCCCGAGGTGCTGGAGAAGCCCGCCGCCACGTTCGGCGCGGCCCTCGAGGAGGCCCTGCAGGGCGGCGAGCTGGACGCATCGGAGCGCTCGGCGCGAGCAGGACTCGCCAACCGGCAGGTGACGATCCGGTAAGGCGAGGTCCACCATCTGACCACGGCTCGAGAACAACGGATTCCACGGTTGTGCCCGCCCTCCGGGGCGGAGTAGATTCGGTGGTGCCCGGTCGTTGTTGTTTCCCCCGTCAACAACGACCGGGCTCTCACGTCTCCGAGCCCGTCCCTCGGCCCACGCAGGGTCAGGCGTCCGCTGCCGGTCGCACCCGCCAGGCCTCGAGGTGGTCGAAGCCCTTCGCCGAGATGCGGCGCGCCCGGCGGAAGCGCCACCGCGTCCCGTCGGCCTCGGGGCCCTCGGACCCGCCGGCGAGCGCCTCGTGGACGGCGGCGTCGACGAGGACGCTGCC
>DASTPB010000261.1:0-3542 GCA_035762385.1 Nocardioides sp.
GACTGGATGCTGACCGAGGCCTCCGGCGAGGACACGGCCCTCGTCGAGCGCACCCCGGAGCTCGAGGTGGGGGAGCAGGTGGTCGCCATCCTGGGCAAGCGCCGCACCGACCTCACCCCCGACGACGTCGACACCATGGGCCACGTCGTCGACCAGGTGCGCACGATCCGCGGCGAGGAGCCCGAGCCCCAGGCGTACGACGACGACGTACGCCGGATGCTGATGTCGTTCGGGCACGACCCGCTGAAGCCGGCGGAGGCCTGAGTCCGGGCTCCCGGCCCGCCCCTGTGGACTGCCTGGGGTGGCCATATCGGGATGTGGCGCTACCGTTGCGGCGCTGAGCAACACCGCAGCGCACACCTGAGGGAGCAAAAACACGTGGCAAAGCTCGTCATCGTCGAGTCCCCGGCCAAGGCCCGCACCATCGGCGGGTACCTCGGCGCGGACTACGTCGTCGAGTCCTCGATCGGTCACATCCGCGACCTGCCCAACAACGCCGCGGACACCCCGGCCAAGATCAAGGACAAGCCCTGGGGCCGGTTGGCCGTCGACGTCGACAACGGGTTCGAGCCCTACTACGTCGTGCCGCGCGACAAGAAGAGCCACATCGCCAAGCTGAAGAAGCTGGTCAAGGACGCCGACGCCCTCTACCTCGCCACCGACGAGGACCGGGAGGGCGAGGCGATCGCCTGGCACCTCCTCGACGAGCTGAAGCCGCCCAAGGGCCTGCCGGTCCACCGGATGGTCTTCCACGAGATCACCAAGCCGGCGATCCTCGCCGCGGTGGAGAACCCCCGGGAGATCAACGACGACCTCGTCGAGGCCCAGGAGGCGCGCCGGATCCTCGACCGCCTCTACGGCTACGAGGTGTCCCCGGTGCTGTGGAAGAAGGTCATGTCCGGCCTGTCCGCGGGACGCGTGCAGTCGGTGGCTACCCGTTTGGTGGTCGACCGGGAGCGCGAGCGGATGAAGTTCCGCGTCGCCTCCTACTGGGACCTCGACGCCACGTTCGACGCCGGCACCGGCCACGACCCCCGGATGTTCCCCGCGAAGCTCCACTCCGTCGACGACGTCCGGGTCGCCCGCGGCGCCGACTTCGACAACACGGGCGAGCTGAAGAGCCGCTCGGACCGGGTCCACCTCAGCCGCGCCGACGCCGAGGCGCTGGCCGCCGGCCTGGGCGAGACGTCGTACGACGTCCGCTCGGTCGAGTCCAAGCCCTACCGCCGCTCGCCGTACGCCCCCTTCCGCACCACCACGCTGCAGCAGGAGGCCAGCCGCAAGCTCGGGATGAGCGCCAGCGTGACGATGTCGGTCGCGCAGCGGCTCTACGAGAACGGCTTCATCACCTACATGCGCACGGACTCCACGACGCTCTCGGACGCCGCGGTGGGGGCCGCGCGCGACCAGGTGCGCGAGCTCTACGGCTCGGAGTACCTCCCCGACTCGCCGCGGACCTACGCGTCGAAGGTGAAGAACGCGCAGGAGGCGCACGAGGCGATCCGCCCGGCCGGCGACACGTTCCGCACGCCGGCGCAGACCGGCCTGTCCGGCGAGCAGTTCCGCCTCTACGAGCTCATCTGGATGCGCACCGTCGCCTCCCAGATGAAGGACGCCACCGGCAACTCGGTCACGATCCGCATCGGCGGTGCCGCCGCCGACGGTCGCGACGTGGTCTTCAGCGCGAGCGGCCGCACGATCACCTTCCACGGCTTCCTCAAGGCCTACGTGGAGGACATCGACGACGCCTCGAAGCGTCGTGACGACGCCGAGACCCGGCTGCCCGCCCTCACCCAGGGTGCGTCGGTGTCCGCCGCGACGATCACGCCTGAGGGCCACGAGACCAAGCCGCCGTCCCGCTACACCGAGGCCACGCTCATCAAGGAGCTCGAGGACCGCGAGATCGGCCGCCCGTCGACCTACGCCTCGATCATCGGCACCATCCTCAACCGGGGCTACGTCTACAAGAAGGGCACCGCGCTGGTGCCGGCGTGGCTGGCGTTCTCGGCGACCCGGCTGCTCGAGGAGCACTTCCCCCGGCAGGTGTCCTACGAGTTCACCGCCTCGATGGAGGACGTCCTCGACGAGATCGCGAGCGGCCGGCGCGACCGGGCCGCCGAGCTCGCGGAGTTCTACTACGGCTCCGGCGACGTGGTCGGCCTCAAGACGCTCGTCACCGACCTCGGCGACATCGACGCCAAGGAGATGGCGACCTTCCCGATCGGCGAGGGCATCGACCTCCGCGTCGGTCGCTACGGCCCGTACGTCGAGGGCCCCGGGCCCGACGGCGGCGACGGCGCGCCGGTGCGCGCCAACGTGCCCGACGACCTGCCGCCCGACGAGCTCACGGTCGCGAAGGCCAAGGAGCTGCTGGCCAACCCGGCCGGCGAGGAGCAGGTGATCGGCAACCACCCCGACACCGGCCTGCAGATCGTCGCCCGGAACGGCCGGTTCGGGCCCTACGTCACCGAGCTGCTGCCCGACGACGCGCCCAAGTCGGCCAAGCCGCGCACCGGGTCCCTCTTCAAGTCGATGACCCTCGACACCGTGACGCTGGAGCAGGCCGTCAAGCTGCTCGACCTCCCGCGCATCGTCGGCACCGACGACGACGGCACCGAGATCACCGCGCAGAACGGTCGTTACGGGCCCTACCTCAAGAAGGGCACCGACTCGCGCTCGCTGACCAGCGAGGACCAGATCTTCGACATCACCCTCGACCAGGCCAAGGCGATCTACGCCCAGCCCAAGCAGCGCGGCCGCGGTGCGGCCACCCCGCCGCTCAAGGAGCTCGGCAACGACCCCGTCTCGGGCCAGCCGGTGGTCGTCAAGGCCGGTCGCTTCGGCGAGTACGTCACCGACGGCGAGTACAACGCGACGCTGCGCAAGGACGACACCGTCGAGTCGATCACGCTCGAGCGGGCGGCCGAGCTGCTCGCCGAGCGCCGCGAGCGCGGCCCGGCCAAGAAGGCGGCCAAGAAGGGCGCGAAGAAGGCCCCCGCCAAGAAGACGACCGCCAAGAAGACGACCGCCAAGAAGACGACGGCCAAGAAGACCAGCGCGAAGAAGGCTGCGGCGAAGAAGTCCTGAGGTCCGGCCGTCGAGGGCGTGCGTGTCCCACCCCGCCCGTAGGGTGTGCCACGTGAACACCCCACGGCGTTCTTCTCCTCCGCTCCGCTCCCCCGAACAACGCCGCGGGGACCCCGAATGAGCGGCCCCGTGTTTTCGGAGACCGGGCTCTTCGTCTGCTTCGAGGGCGGCGAGGGGGCCGGCAAGTCCACCCAGTCGCGCCTGCTGCGCGACTGGCTCGTCGAGCGCGGGGAGACGGTGCTGCTCACCTTCGAGCCCGGGGACACCTCGGTCGGCAAGGAGCTGCGCCGCATCGTCCTCGACCCGGCCACCGGCGACCTGTCCGACCGCACCGAGGCGCTGCTCTACGCCGCCGACAAGGCCGAGCACGTCGACCACGTCGTCCTGCCGGCACTCGCGCGCGGCGAGGTGGTGATCACCGACCGCTACGTCGACTCGACGCTGGCCTACCAGGG
>DASTPB010000262.1:0-8482 GCA_035762385.1 Nocardioides sp.
AACGAGCTCCGCGACGCCGACGAGTGGGGGGTGTGGCGCTTCGTGCCGCACGACCGGGCGAGCGCGGAGGCGATCGCCTACAGCCACGTCCCGGACGTCACCCCGCTGGACGGGGAGGACGCCTGGCACCCGCTCGACCTCCTCGCCGCTCCTCTCCACGACGACCAGGGCCGGCTGCGGGGCATGCTCTCGGTCGACATGCCCGACGACGGGAGGCTGCCGTCGCCGGCGAAGATGGAGGTGCTCACCAAGTACGCCGGCCTGGCGCGGACCCTCGTCCTGCTGGCCCTCGAGCGCGAGGACCTGAGCGAGCAGGTGCGGATGGCCACCGAGGCGCGGGCCATCGTGCGGCAGGCCCTGGGGGAGCCGACGCTCGAGCTGGTGCTGGAGGCGTGCCGGTCGGCGGTCGTGTCGTGCTTCGACGCGGTGGGGATGTGGCTCACCGCCTTCAACCCCGACGGCGCCGGCTCCACCACCACGTCCTACGCCGTCGGCAACGCCTACGACACGCCGCCGTTCGCCGAGATCGACGACGTGGTCGTCCGGCTGGCCCGGCGCTACTGGGCCGACCAGTACGTCGCGCCGTTCTCGCGCGCCAGCCTCGACCAGCCCGGCCTGGCCCGCGACGACGCCGAGCGGTTGCTGGGCTTCCTCGACCGGATCGGACTCGGCTCGGTGCTCTTCGTGCCGCTCGGGGTCGGACACGAGTGCGTGGGCTTCCTGGTCCTGACCCGCGTCAGCGACGCCAACCGCTGGACCGACATCGAGATCGAGGCGGCGCGCGACATCGGCCGCGACCTCGGCCTGGCGGTCGGCAAGGCCCGCCAGCTCGAGCTGGAGCGGGCAATCGCCGACCGGCTGCGAAGGCTCGACAGCTACCGGGTCGAGGTGGTCAACACGCTGGGCCACGAGCTGCGCAACCCGCTCTTCTCGATGAGCGCCAACCTCGAGCTCCTCGACACCGCCGGGCTCGACGACGACGCCCGCCGGTCGGTCGCCGCCGCCACCCGCGGGGCGACGCGGATGCGCGCCGTCATCGACGACATGCTCACCATGGCGCAGGTCTCCGACCCGCACCGCGAGTTCGACCCGGTCGCCGTCGACCTGCGACGGGTGGTGCACGACGTCTACGACGAGTGCCACGCCGCGGCGTCCGCCGGCGGCGTCACGTGCGCGGTGGAGCTGCCCGACGAGCCGGTGCTGGTGCCCGGCGAGCCGGAGGAGCTGCACCGGCTCCTCACCAACCTCGCCTCCAACGCGATCAAGTACACCGACCCCGGTGGCCGGGTGACCGTGCGCATCGCGTCGGAGGGTGGCTCCGTCGTCGCCGTCGTCGAGGACACCGGCATCGGCATCTCGACGCCCGACCAGCAGCAGCTGTTCCGCGAGTTCTTCCGCTCGACCAACCCGGCCGCCCTCGCGCGCCCCGGCACCGGCCTCGGCCTCGCCATCGTCTCGCGGATCGTCGCCCGTCACGGTGGGTCGGTGGACATCGACTCCGAGCGGGGGCGCGGCACGACGGCCACCGTGACCCTGCCGGCCTGGGTCGAGGACGTCAGCGCGGACCCAGCTCCAGCGTCATGAAGCTGCTGAGCGGGTCGACCACGTAGGACCCGAACGGCTCGCACGCCTCGAAGCCGGCGCGCGCGTAGAACCGGCGGGCAGGGGCGAAGAACTCCATCGAGCCCGTCTCGAGCGAGACCCGCGACACCCCACGCCGCCTGGCGTCGTCCAGGGCGTGGGCGAGCAGCCGCGTCGCCACACCCGTGCCCCGCAGGCGCGGCTCGGTCCGCATGCTCTTCAGCTCCTCGTGCCCGTCGTCGACCCGCGCGAGCGCGACCGTGCCGATGATCCCGTCGGCGTCGGCGCCGACCCACAGCCGTACGCCGTCCCCCTGCAGGGCGGTCAGGTCCAGCGCGTGCCGGCTCTCCGGAGGCGCGGTCGGCTCCATGTCGTCGAGGTGGGCCTGCAGGAACGCCGCCAGGCGCGGGTCTCCGAAGTCGGCGCGGGTGATCTGCACCCGACGATTGTGGACGATCCGCGTCACCGGGCGGCCCCGCGCGTCCTTCCGTGGGTTCTGTCGGCCCCGCCCGTGGACGGAACGGCGCGGTGGTGCCACCGTTGTCACGTGGAGATCCTGGACGTCGACTACCTGGTGGTGGGCGCGGGCGCCATGGGGATGGCCTTCGCCGACGCGCTCGTCGACCACGCCGACGTCCGGGTCGCGATCGTGGACCGGCGCCACGCGGCGGGCGGGCACTGGCTGGAGGCCTATCCGTTCGTGCGCCTTCACCAGTCGTCGGCCTTCTACGGTGTCCCGTCGACCGTCCTGGGTGGCGGCCGGCTCCAGGACCACGGCCCGGAGGCAGGGCTGCAGGAGCGGGCGGCCCAGCCCGAGGTCGTCGCCTACTACGCCGCCGCCCTCGACCGGATGCAGCAGACGGGCAAGGTCCGCTTCCTCCCCGGTGCCGACCACGTGGGCGATCGCACGGTGGTCTCCCGGATCTCGGGTCGACGCTTCGAGGTGCCGGAGCCGTGCCGCATCGTCGACGCCCACTACCTCGCGCCCAGCATCCCTGCCGAGTCGCCCGCACCGTTCGCGGTCGGCGACGGGGCCCGGGTGCTGCCTGTCAACGACCTCGTGCACCTCGAGGAGGCGCCGAGCCAGTACGTCGTGGTGGGCGCCGGCAAGACGGCGACCGATGCCTGCGTGTGGCTCCTCGGGCAGGGCGTCGACCCGGACGCGATCTGCTGGGTGCGACCACGTGACCCGTGGATGTTCGACCGTGCGCTGATCCAGCCTGACCCGGCGATCTTCCTCGGCGTTCCGGCCACCATCTTCGAGTCGGCCGCGGCCTCGGCGACGCTGGATGAGATGTTCCTGCGGCTGGAGGACGCCGGAGTGGTCATGCGCATCGACCGGTCGGTGACGCCCACCATGGCCAAGACCCCGACCCTCGCGCAGTGGGAGCTCGAGCGGCTGAGCTCGCTCGAGGACGTCGTACGCCGCGGGCACCTGCGCTCGGTCGACCGCGGGCGGCTCACCTTCCTCGACGGGTCCACGGTCCGGGTCGCCGACGACGCCGTGGTCGTGCACTGCGCCGCCGACGGGCTGAAGTACCCGCCCCTCGTGCCGGTGTGGCGCCCGGAGAGGATCACCCTCCAGCCGGTCCGCACGGGCTTCCCGTGCTTCGGCGCCGCGGTCATCGGCTACGTCGAGGCCACCCGCGACGACGACGACGAGAAGAACCGCCTCTGCCCGCCCTCCCCCTACCCGGACTCGCTGAGGCAGTGGGCGGACATGAACGTCCGCGGGACCCGGGCGGCGATGGCGTTCGGAGCGGAGCCCGACATCGCGGCGTGGGCCAGCACCGTCGCCCTGAATCCCTCCCGCATCCCACCGGACTACGTCGTCACCGACGAGCTCGGCCGCCTCCGCGAGCGGGTCGCTGCCTCCACCGCGCCCGGGCTCGAGGCCCTGACCCGGCTGATGGCGACCGGCTGAACGGTCCGGGTCACACGAGCCGTCGGTGCCCCGCATCGACCGTCGCATGCCGGGTACGGCAGGGGCGGACCCCGCACCCGCGACGAAGGACGACGATGAGCGACGACGGACAGGCCGACCAGACCCGGCAGGACCCCACCGAGGTGCACGAGCAGCCCGACACCGAGGGTGAGCAGCTGCCGGAGCCCGGCGACGAGGACTCGGTCACCGGCCGGATGGGGCAGAAGCCCGATCACGGCGAGGAGACGTACGTCGGTCACGACCGGCTGCTGGACCAGGTCGCGGTCATCTCCGGCGGTGACTCCGGCATCGGCCGCGCCGTCGCGCTCGCGTTCGCGCGCGAGGGCGCCGACGTGGTGATCGCCTACCTCGAGGGCGAGGACGACGACGCCCGCGAGACCGCCCGGATCGTCGAGGAAGCCGGCCGCCGCGCGGTGCTGGTGCCCACCGACCTCGTCGAGGAGTCGGCCTGTCAGGCGCTGGTCGACACGGCTGTCGACGAGCTCGGCCGCATCGACATCCTGGTCAACAACGCGGCCTACCAGATGGCGCAGCCCGGGGGGATCGCCGACATCACGACCGAGCAGCTCGACCGGGTGATGCGGACCAACGTCTACGCCATGTTCTGGCTCTGCCGGATGGCGCTGCCCCACATGAGGTCCGGCGCGACGATCATCAACACCTCGTCGGTGCAGTCGTCTTCGCCCTCGCCCGAGCTGCTCGACTACGCCACCACCAAGGCGGCGATCGTGAACTTCACGCGCGGCCTGGCGCAGTCGGTCGCCGAGAAGGGGATCCGCGTCAACGCCGTCGCGCCCGGGCCCATCTGGACGCCCCTCATCCCGGCCACCATGCCGGAGGAGAAGGTCGCGTCGTTCGGCGAGCAGACCCCCTTGGGTCGCGCCGGGCAGCCGGCCGAGGTGGCGACGGCCTTCGTGTTCCTCGCGTCTCCGGAGTCGAGCTACATCACCGGCGAGGTCATCGCCGTCACCGGCGGGCAACCGGTCACCATGTGACGACGGACCCTCAGCGACCCACCACCGCCGCGTAGCCCTCGCGGTACGACGGGTACGCCGGCGCCCAGCCCGTCGACCGCAGCCGCGCGTTGGAGAGCCGCTTGCCGTGACCGTGCGCCGGGTCGGCCGGCGGGGGAGCTGGGGCGCCCAGGAGCCCGGCGAGGTGCGCCGCGACGTCCCCGAGCTGGGCGGGCTCGTCGTCGGTGCCGAGGTAGACCCGCTCGGGCTCGACGGCCATCGTCAGCAGGTGCACGACGGCCGCGGCGGCGTCGGTGCGGTGGATGCGGTTGGTCCAGCGGTGCGGGTCGTCGATCCGCCCCTCGCGGACCTGGTCGAGCAGGCGCGTGCTGCCGCCGCCGTACAACCCGGACAGCCGCAGCACGCTCCCGTGCGGCACGCGCTCGTGGAAGGCGGCCTCGGCGGCGACGAGCATCCTCCCGGGACCGTCGGCGGGGGCTTCGGGCGTCGTCTCGTCCTCGAGGTCCGGGACGTCGTGGCTGCCGTGGACGGCCGTCGACGAGACCAGCACCGCCCGCTCGGGTGGCTGCGGGAGTGCGTCCAGTGCTCGCGCCATGCCGTCGACGTACGTCGCCCGGTAGGCCTCCTCGGTCCGCGGCCGCGCGGTGAGCGCGACGACGAGCAGGCGCGGGCGTACGTCGGACAGGTCGGGCGTCTCTCGGCTCAGGTCGACCGAGCGCCCGACGAGCGGGGCCGGGACCAGGGAGGCGTTCCGCCGCAGGGCGAGCACGTCGTGGCCGAGGTCGGCGAGCCGCAGGCCGACAGTGGCACCGAGGTCGCCGGCGCCGACGAGGAGCACGTCGGGGGTCACAGGCGCACCGTACGGGAGACCACAGGAGAAGGAGGCGGCTGGGGCTGTGCGCCGGCCGGTGGTCGTGGCACCGTGGCGACATGATGCGTCCACCGCCCCCGCTCCTCGCCCTCGCCGCCGCGCTGGCCCAGCAGAGCCTGACCCGTGGTGCACCACCCGCGTCCGTGCTGAGGCGTTCGGCGGCGGCCGCGACCGCCGCGACCTCGGTCGCCCTGGCGGCGGGAGCGGCGAGCCGCTTCCGGGCGCAGGGCACGACGGTCGAGCCGTTCGACCCGTCGAGGGCGTCGTCGCTCGTCGTCTCGGGGCCCAATGCGCTGACCCGCAACCCGATGTACGTCGGGTTGGCCGGGCTGCTCGTCGCGAACGCGCTCCGCACGGGCTCCTTCGCGGCCGTCCTGCCGGTGGCCGCCTTCGTGGCCTACCTCGACCGCTTCCAGGTCGCGGCCGAGGAGCGGGCGCTCGCCGAGCGCTTCGGCGCGGACTACGCGGCGTACCGCGAGAGCGTCCCCCGCTGGCTCGACGCCCGGTCGTTCCGCCGATAGATACCCCGAAGGCATCACTGGATTCAGAAACGGGCTTGGACAGGCATCATCGCGTCTTCCTAGGTTGGTGAGCACCGCCACACCGGTGGGGCACGGACCCACCGCCGACCGAAGGACGCAGCGTGACGAAGTACAGCCCGACCGAGCTCGTCGAGACCCTGGGCAGCGGCCTCCTGTCGTTCCCGGTCACCCACTTCGACGCCGACCTCCAGTTCGACGAGCCGGCCTACCGTGCGCACCTCGAGTGGCTCAGCGGCTACGACGTCGCCGGCCTGTTCGCCGCCGGTGGCACGGGTGAGGGCTTCTCGCTCAACCTCGAGGAGACCGACCGCGTCGTCCGCGCCGCAGTCGCCGGTGCGGGCGGCAAGGTGCCCGTGCTCGGTCCCGCGACCGGCTCGACCGTCAACGCCGTCGCGCAGGTCAGGGCGGCCGAGGAGGCCGGCGCCGACGGCATCCTGCTCATGCCGCCCTACCTCACCGAGGCCGGCCAGCGTGGCCTCGTCGAGCACATCAGCGCGGTGTGTGCCGCCACCAGCCTCGGCGTCATCTACTACTCCCGCGCCAACGCCGTCCTCGGCACCGACGCCCTCGAGCAGGCGTGCGCCCGCAACGACAACCTGGTCGGCTTCAAGGACGGGGTCGGCTCGATCGAGCAGATGACCCGCACCTACGCCCAGCTCGGCGACCGCCTCGTCTACGTGGGTGGTCTGCCCACCGCCGAGATGTTCGCGCTACCGCTGCTGCAGCTCGGCGTCACCACCTACAGCTCGGCGATCTTCAACTTCGTGCCGCAGTTCGCGCTCGACTTCTACGACGCGGTGCGCCGCCAGGACCAGAAGACGGTCTACGCGATGCTCAACGACTTCGTCATCCCCTACACCAAGATCCGCGACCGCGAGTCCGGCTACGCCGTCTCCATCGTCAAGGCGGGCCTCGCCGCCGTCGGTCGTCCCGCCGGTCCGGTGCGCCCGCCGCTGTCGGACCTCACCGACGCCGAGCGCGACGAGCTCCAGACCCTCGTGGACAAGGTGGCAGGCTCGAAGGCCTGAGCACCCCGACCCCCGAAGCCCGACCCGAAGGAACACATGTCTGACAGCCCTACGATCGTCGCCACGTCCATCATCGCGGGCAGCGACTCCGAGCAAGCCGACGTCGCCGCCGCCACCGCGGCCGCCGCCGAGGCGTTCGCGGCCTACCGCGCGACCACCCCGGAGGAGCGGAGCGCCTTCCTCGAGGCGGTCGCCGCAGAGATCGAGGCCGACCAGGAGGCGATCATCCCGGAGGCGGTCCGCGAGAGCGGGCTGCCCGAGGGGCGGATCGCCGGCGAGGTCGGCCGCACCACCGGCCAGCTGCGGCTGTTCGCCGGTGTCGTCCGCCAGGGCGACCACCTCGGCGTACGCATCGACCCGGCGCTGCCGGACCGTGCGCCGCTGCCGCGCGCCGACATCCGCCAGCGGATGGTGCCGTTGGGCCCGGTCGCGGTCTTCGGGGCCAGCAACTTCCCGCTCGCCTTCTCGACCGCGGGTGGCGACACCGCGTCGGCGCTCGCCGCGGGGTGCCCCGTCGTCGTCAAGGGCCACCCGGCCCACCCGGTCACCGGCACCCTCGTCGCCCGCGCGATCACCCGCGCCGTCGAGAAGTCCGGCCTGCCAGCCGGCACCTTCTCGTTCGTGCTCGGCGGCATCGAGACGGGCCAGGAGCTCGTCGCCGACCCGCGGATCACCGCGGTCGGCTTCACCGGCTCGCGCGGCGGGGGCCTCGCCCTCGTCCGGGCCGCCGCCGAGCGCGCCGTGCCGATCCCGGTCTACGCCGAGATGTCGTCGATCAACCCGGTCGTCGTGCTGCCCGGCGCGCTCGAGGGCGACCTCGCCGCGCTCGCCCAGGCGTACGTCGCCAGCCTGACGCTCGGCTCCGGCCAGTTCTGCACCAACCCCGGCCTGCTCTTCCTGCCGTCCGGCGAGCGGGGCGACGCGTTCCTGCGCGCGGCCGGTGAGGCCGTCAGCGGTGCTGCCGGCCAGCGGATGCTGACCCCCGGCATCGCCGAGGCCTATGCCAGCGGCACCGCCAGCCTGCGCGGCACCGACGGCATCCGCGTCGTCGGTGAGGGCTCCGCGGCCGGCGAGCACGCCCCGGCGCCGGTGGTCTACGAGGCACCGGCCGAGCTGCTCGGGATCGGCGACAGCACCGTGACCGACGAGGTGTTCGGCGCCTCCGGCGTCGTGGTGCGCTACGACGACGTGGCCGCCCTGCTGCCCCGGCTCGAGGGCCTCGAGGGCCAGCTCACCGCGACCGTCCACATGGATCCGGCCACCGACGCCGACACCGAGGCCGCTGCCGCCCTCCTGCCGGTCCTCGAGCTCAAGGCCGGCCGGGTGCTCTTCAACGGCTGGCCGACCGGTGTCGAGGTCGGCCACGCGATGGTCCACGGCGGCCCCTACCCGGCCACGTCCGACGCGCGCAGCACCAGCGTCGGCAGCCTCGCCATCGAGCGCTTCCAGCGCCCGGTCGCCTACCAGGACGTGCCGGCCGCGCTGCTGCCCGAGGCCGTCCGCGACGACAACCCCTGGGGCCTGCGCCGCCGCGTGGACGG
>DASTPB010000263.1:0-3994 GCA_035762385.1 Nocardioides sp.
CCCCAGAAGGCGTCCTTCTTCCAGCCGACCGCCCAGCCGAGCCGCGCCTGGACCGGCGTGACGTCGAGGCTGATGTCCTGGCCGTGCAGCGGGTAGCCCATCTCGGTGCGCAGGGTGTCGCGGGCGCCGAGCCCGGCCGGCGCGATCGCGAACGGCTCCCCCGCCGCCAGGATCGCGTCCCACAGCTCGCCGGCCACCGCGCGGGGCACGACCAGCTCGTAGCCGCGCTCGCCGGTGTAGCCCGTGCGGCACACCACCACCGGCTGACCGGCGTGGTCGGCCGCGACGAACGACATGTAGTCGTGACCGGTCGGCAGCCCGAGCGCGTCGAGCACCTCGTCGGCGTGCGTGCCCTGGACGGCGAGGATCGCGAAGTCCTCGTGCTGGTTCACGACCTCGACACCCTCAGGTGCCCCGTCGGCCAGCCGACGGACCACCTCGGCGGTGTTGGCGGCGTTGGGGATGAGGAAGACGTGGTCGTCGCCGTGGAGGTAGGCGATCAGGTCGTCCACGACGCCACCGGTCGCGTCGTCGCAGCACAGCGTGTACTGCGCCTTGCCGGGCTCGATCCTGCCGAGGTCGTTGGTGAGACACGCGTTGACGTACGCCGCGGCGCCCGGGCCGCGCACGACGGCCTTGCCGAGGTGGCTCACGTCGAACACTCCGACGGACTCGCGGACGGCGGCGTGCTCCTTGAGGACGCCGGTGTACTCCAGCGGCATCAGCCAGCCGCCGAACTCCGCCATCTTGGCACCGAGTGCGACGTGCTTCTCGTGCAGCGGCGAGGTCTTCAGGTCGGGCATGGCCGCAACCTACCCCAGCGGATGCGGGCCTCGAGCCCGGCTAGGCTCTCCGCGATGACCACCTACACGCTGCGCAAGGGCTCCCCGGCCAAGACCCGCACCGACGCCGTCGTGATCGGCGTCGTGACCGCCGGCAAGGGCGTCGTCGCGGCGTCGGGCGGCGAGGACGTCGCCTCCGCCTACGGCCGCAGGTTCGGTCCCCTCCTGGCGACGCTCGGCGTCACCGGCAAGCGCGGCGAGGTCGCCAAGATCCCGACCGTCGGCACGCTGAAGTCGCCGCTGCTCGTGGTCGTCGGGCTGGGTGCGGCCGACAAGGTCGACCCGGACGCGGTTCGCCGTGCGGCGGGAGTGGCCGCCCGCACCGTGTCCAACGCGGCCACCGTCGCCCTGGCGCTCCCGGCTGACGACGCGGCACACGTGCGGGCGGCGACCGAGGGCTACCTGCTCGGTGGTTACGCGTTCACGTCGTACAAGAGCAGCAAGGGCAACCACGACACCCCTGGCGAGGTGATCGTGCTCAGCCCGGCGGCCCGCGCCGCCGCGACCCAGGAGGCGTTCGAGACCGCGCAGGTCGTCGCCGCCGCGGTCGCGCGCACGCGCGACTGGGTCAACACGCCACCGGGCGACCTGGCCCCGCCGGCGTTCGCCGACGCGGTCGTCGCGGCCACGAAGGAGAAGCGCAAGGGCAAGGTGACGGCCACCGTCCTCGACGAGAAGGCGCTCGCCGAAGCGCAGTGCGGCGGCATCCTCGGCGTCGGCCAGGGATCGGCGAACCCGCCGCGACTGGTACGGCTGCACTACCGGCCCCGCGGCGCGCACGCGCACCTCGGCCTGGTCGGCAAGGGCATCACCTACGACTCCGGCGGCCTGACCATCAAGCCGGGGCCGTCGATGGTCACGATGAAGTCCGACATGGCCGGTGCCGCGGCCGTCGTCAGCGCCACCCTGGCGATCGCTGAGCTGGGGCTGCCCATCGAGGTGACGACGTGGGTGCCGATGGCGGAGAACATGGTGTCCGGCACCGCCACCCGGCCGGGCGACGTGCTGACCATGCACGACGGGCAGACCGTCGAGGTGCTCAACACCGACGCCGAGGGCCGGCTGGTGCTGGCCGACGCCCTGTCGATGGCCGGCGACACGAAGCCCGACCTGGTCGTGGACGTCGCCACCCTCACCGGTGCGTGCGAGACCGCGCTGGGTGACCGGGTCAGCGGGCTGTTCGGGAGCAGCGACGCGGTCGTGGCACGGGTGCGCGACGCCGGCGCGCGCGTGGGCGAGGCGCACTGGCCGATGCCGATCTCGGACGAGATGCCGGTCAAGGTGCGCACCTACAGCACCGTCGCCGACCTCATGCAGCACAACGTGGACCTGTACGGCGGCGCGGTCTACGCCGCTGCGTTCCTCCAGGCGTTCGTGCCGGAGGGCCAGGACTGGGCTCACGTCGACATCGCCGGGCCGGGCTTCAACAAGCGCGGTGCCTACGGGCACGTCACCGCCGGCGGCACCGGTGTCACCGTCGCGACGCTGGTCGAGCTGGCCCGGGAGATGGCGGACACGGCCGGCTAGTCAGCCGACGCCGTTCTCCTTGCGCCGCCGGTTCCACTCGCGCATCCGCGCCGGGTAGCCGACCACCGCGGCGTCGTACGACGGGATGCCGTGCTTGTTGGCGAACGCGTGCGCCCACTGCACGGACGGCACGCGCCGCCGGGTCCACTCGCCGTCGTGCGCGACGAGCATGATCGTCACGTCGCTGACCGCGGTGCGCGGCTCGACGAAGCCCTCGACGCCGCGCCGGGTGCGGGCGAACTCCTCGAGGTGCTTCGCGTCGGCGCCGTCGGAGGCGCGGACCGTCGTCGGGCCCTGCCCCTTCGGCCGGCGCAGCTTCGTCCCGCCGCGGCGGAACCTGTCCCTCAACCCCATGCGGCCAGTGTGGCGCATGACGCGAAGCAGCACGCCTGTTCAGGCCTCGCGTCGACTGGGTACGGGCGGCGGGACCGGGTGTCGACGACGTCCGGTTTGGTGCAAGGATGGCCGACGGTACGACCCGGCCGGCGCAGCCGGCCACAACTGGCACACAGGACGGAGTGACGGTGACCGACACGAGCGGAGCCGCGGACGACCAGCAGTTCGACGTCGTGATTCTCGGGGCCGGGAGCGGCGGCTACGCCTGCGCCCTCCGCGCCGCCCAGCTCGGGCTCTCGGTGGCCCTGGTCGAGAAGGGCAAGCTCGGCGGCACCTGCCTGCACGTCGGCTGCATCCCGACCAAGGCGCTGCTGCACGCCGCCGAGGTGGCCGACTCCGCGCGCGAGTCCGAGCAGTTCGGCGTCAACGCCACCTTCGAGGGCATCGACATGGGCGGCGTGAACAAGTACAAGGACGGCGTCGTCTCCCGTCTCTTCAAGGGCCTCACCGGCCTGGTCAAGGGTCGCGGCATCACGGTGGTCGAGGGCGAGGGTCGCCTGGCCGGGCCGCGCGCCGTCGAGGTCAACGGCACGACGTACACCGCCGCGAAGGCGGTGGTCCTCGCCAGCGGCTCCTACTCCAAGACCCTGCCCGGACTCGACGTCGACGGCCAGAAGGTGATCACCAGCGAGCACGCCCTGCAGCTCGACCACGTCCCCGCCTCGGCCATCGTGCTCGGCGGCGGCGTCATCGGCTGCGAGTTCGCCAGCGTGTGGAAGTCCTTCGGTGCCGACGTCACGATCGTCGAAGCCCTGCCCCGGCTCGTCGCGGCTGAGGACGAGGCGGTGTCGAAGCTGCTGGAGCGAGCGTTCCGCAAGCGCGGCATCGGCTTCCGCACGGGCACCCCCTTCGAGTCCGTCGAGCACACCGACGGCGGCGTGAAGGTCACCGTCCAGGGTGGCGACGTCATCGAGGCGGAGGTGCTCCTCGTCGCGGTCGGCCGCGGCCCGACGACAGAGGGTCTCGGCTACGACGAGCAGGGTGTCGCGATGGACCGCGGCTTCGTGCTCACCGACGACCGGCTGCGCACCAACGTGGTGGGCGTGTACGCCGTCGGCGACATCGTTCCCGGCCTGCAGCTCGCGCACCGCGGCTTCCAGCAGGGCATCTTCGTGGCCGAGGAGATCGCCGGCCTCGAGCCGGCCCCGATCGACGAGGCGACCGTCCCGCGGGTGACCTACTGCGACCCCGAGGTGGCCTCGGTCGGCCTCACCGAGTCCGCCGCCAGG
>DASTPB010000264.1:0-6875 GCA_035762385.1 Nocardioides sp.
GCGCGGCGAGCTCAAGCACGTCCTGCTCACCGAGTCGCCCGACGGCGAGCTGATGCTCCGGCTCGTGATGAGGTCGACGGCGCTCGAGGCACGCGTCCGCTCCCGCCTGCCCGCACTGCTGGAGGCCGTGCCGAGGCTGACGGTGGTGACGATCAACGTGCAGCCGGAGCACAAGGCGGTGCTCGAGGGCGAGCGCGAGATCGTGCTGACCGATGAGGCGACGCTGCCGATGCGGCTGGCCACCGGTGTCACCCTCCGCCTGGGCCCGCGCTCGTTCTTCCAGACCAACACCCCCGTCGCGGAAGCCCTCTACGACCAGGCCCGCGCCTGGGTGGGCGGCCTGCCGGACGTCCGCACCGTGTGGGACCTCTACTGCGGCGTCGGCGGATTCGCGCTCCACCTCGCCGGGCCGGGCCGCGAGGTGCTCGGCGTGGAGGTGTCGGCTGACGCGGTCGCGGCCGCCACGGCGACGGCGTCCGGCCTCGGCGTGGCGGCAGAGTTCGTCGCGGCCGACGCGACGGCGTACGCCCTCGCCTCCGGCACCGTTCCGGACCTCGTCGTGGTCAACCCTCCCCGTCGCGGCATCGGGGCCGACCTCGCCGGCTGGCTGGAGGAATCGGGCGTGGGCCACGTCGTCTACTCCTCGTGCAACGCCGAGTCGCTGGCGCGCGACCTCGCACTCATGCCGTCGCTGCGGCCCGTGGAGGCGCGGGTGCTCGACATGTTCCCGCACACGACCCACTACGAGGTGATGGCGCTGCTGGCCAGGGACGAACCCCCGCGCATGTGACGCGAACCACGGAATCGAACGTCCGAATGTCCCGTTGGGCCGGACGTGCGAACCGCCACGACCACTCCCACGAGCGTCGGAGACCTCCTGACGCAGCGTCGTGCTGTCGACCTCGCCCGCACCGAGAGCGCGCTGTGTCGCCTCGGACGCATCCTCGACTGACCTCGACCCACCTGCGTCCTGCCGCCCGGTTGCGACCGCGCGGTCCCGAAAGGTTACTTTCTCAGTATGAATACTTCTGTTACTACCGAGCGGACGCGCACCCGCGTCCGCCGTCCGTCCTTCGCCGGTCAGGTCCTGATCGGGCTCGTCCTCGGCGTCGTCCTCGGTCTCGTCGCGCGCGCCATGGGCACGGACGGCGTCGACCCCGTCACCGGCGAGGTCGACCCCAACTGGCTCACCGAGACGCTGGGCACCATCGGCAGCACCTTCGTCACCCTGCTGCGGGCCGTGGTCCCGCCGCTCGTCTTCCTCGCGATCGTCGCCTCCATCGCCAACCTGCGCGACGTGACCGGCGCCGCCCGCCTCGCCTGGCGGACCCTGGCGTGGTTCGCGATCACCGCGCTCATCGCGGTGACCATCGGCATCGTCCTCGGTCTGGTCCTCCAGCCGGGTGACCACACGAGCGTCACCGCCGACGCGGCCTCGGCGCCGTCGACGACCGGGTCGTGGCTCGACTTCCTGACCGGCCTGGTCCCGGCCAACGTCCTCGGCCTGGAGGGCTACGACAACGGCGACGGCTCCGTCGGCTTCTCGTTCAACGTGCTCCAGATCCTCGTGGTCTCGATCGCCGTCGGCATCGCGACCCTGAAGGTCGGCGAGGCGGCGGACCCCTTCCTCGCCTTCGTCCGCTCGGCGCTCGCCGTGGTGCAGAAGGTCCTCTGGTGGATCATCCTGCTCGCTCCGGTCGCCACCGTCGGCCTCCTCGGCAACGCCGTCGCCAGCTACGGCTGGGACGCCCTCGGCTCGCTCGGCATGTTCACCGTCGCCATCTACGCCGGCCTCGCCCTCGTGATCGCCGGTGTCTACCCGACGCTGCTCCGCCTGCACGGGCTCTCCGTGCGCCAGTTCTTCTCCGGCGCATGGCCGGCCATCTCCCTGGCCTTCGTCTCGCGCTCCTCGATCGGCACCATGCCGGTCACCGAGTCGGTGACCGAGCGCAACCTCGGCGTGCCGCGGTCCTACGCCTCGTTCGCCGTCCCGCTGGCCGCCACCACCAAGATGGACGGCTGCGCCTCCATCTACCCCGCGATCTCGGCGATCTTCGTCGCCCAGTTCTTCGGCCTCGACCTCTCGGTCACCGACTACCTGCTGATCGCGTTCGTCTCGGTGATCGGCTCGGCCGCCACGGCCGGCGTGACCGGCGCCACCGTCATGCTCACGCTGACGCTCTCGACGCTCGGCCTGCCGCTCGAGGGCGTGGGCCTGCTCCTCGCGATCGACCCGATCCTCGACATGGGCCGCACCGCGGTCAACGTCGCGGGCCAGGCGCTGGTGCCGACCATCGTCGCCAAGCGCGAGGGCATCCTCGACCAGCCGACGTACGACGCCCCGCGCGGGCGCGACGCGTGGCGCGAGGACGCCCACACCCGGGAGCCGGCGACCGCAGCCGCCTGACCCGAACTCCCGCACACGCCGGCCCCGGTCCTCGTGACCGGGGCCGGCGTTGCCCTGCCTCGGGGCGGGACTGGGATACTGCTCCCCGCTGGCCCCCGTGGCGCAATGGATAGCGCAACGGCCTTCTAATCCGTGGGTTGCAGGTTCGAGTCCTGCCGGGGGCGCCGAGGTGGTGTCGCGACGTCCGGGTGCGGCTGCTCGGCGAGTCGCGCGCCGACACGCCGGCCGAGCTCCCCGACGACGGCTCGCGGCGTCGTCAGGATGTGGTCAGGCCCCGCCACGTATGAGGTAGCGGGGCCGAACGCTTGCCAGACGGCCCGGCGCCGGAGGTCGTGACCTCCGGCCCGGGCCGTCAGCGTGTCGCAGGTGTCGGGTCGGTCCTCAGACGCCCAGGTTGAGGGCGCCGAGGATCTGGTTGAGCAGCGCCTGCAGCTGGCCCAGGAGGCCGGCGAGCGGGGTGCCGTCGAGCAGGCCTGCCACGGCACACAGCAGGTTGCCGAGGAGGTTGCCGGCGCCGGGGACCGCCGTGATGTCGAGCACGACGCGGTTCAGCTGGATGCGCAGACCGAGGATGTTGAGGTCCAGCGGGCCGAGCACCAGGTTGAGGATGTCGCACGCGGCTGCGTTGGCGGCGACGCGGCCGTCCACGAGCGAGCTGCCGTTGATCTTCTTGATGGGGATGTTCTTGACCCCGGAGAACTTCGTGTCGGGACCGCTGTCCTTGACGACGCCCTCCAGGAAGCCCTTCACGTACATCACGCCGTCACGCTGGATCACCCTGATCGGGGTGAACGAGCCGGTGACCTTGTCACCGTTCGACGTCTTGCCGAAGACCTCGCTGGTGATCTTGCCCAGGTCGGACTTGCCGACGACCCCGCGGCTGGACGTCGGGGCCGCTGACGATCCGGCGACGGTGAGCGAGGTCATTCCGACGGCCATGGCCAGGGCGACGACTGCGCCTGCCATGAGCCGCCGCGCTACGTGTGTGAACTGGTTCATGTTCCCCTCCGAGTGGTGGAAGCCTCCCGCAGAGCAGCAGGTGCTGCTCGCTCCGCTCGACGCTAGGCACAGCGCTTCGGAGCCGGTCACGCCCCTCGGGGTAGGACGCGTGTGTCAACTCACAGTTACCCCCGCCAGCCCAGCCTTCCGGGTGAAGTCCGGCTCATGCGACCGCCGGGGACGGGTACGGACCTGCCGTCCCATTCCTCCCACCCGATCGGAGTCCCGATGTCCCAGGACCTGGGCTTGAGCCTCCTGACCGTGCTCGGCGTGCTCGCCGGCATCGGCGCCCTGCTGTACGTCATGGCCGTGCTCGACCCGACGAACGTCCGTCCCGGCAAGCAGGTGCCGGCCCACCGAGCGGCCCGCGGTCGCGCGGACGGCTGACCACCGGGCGCGTCCTCAGCGAGCGGCGTACGCCTCGATCTCGGCGGTGATCCGTGCCTTCACGTCGGCCGGGGCGAAGGACGCGTCGACCGCCGCCCGGGCGAGGTCGGCCACACCCCGCTCGTCGAGGCCGAGCAGGTCGGCCGCGACCGCGTAGTCGTGGTTGAGGGAGGTGGCGAACATGGGCGGGTCGTCGGAGTTGATCGTCACGACCACCCCTGCGTCGACGAAGGTCCGCAGCGGGTGGTCCTCGATGCGGTCCACGGCCCGCGTCGCGATGTTCGACGTCGGGCACACTTCGAGCACCACACCGGTGTCGGCCAGGTGGCTCAGCAGGTCGGGGTCCTGGGCGGCCGAGACGCCGTGGCCGATCCGCTCGGCACCGAGCAGCCGCAGCGACTCCCAGATCGTCTCCGGACCCGTGGTCTCCCCCGCGTGCGGGACCGATCGCAGACCGGCTTGGCGGGCCGCGTCGAAGTGGTCACGGAACTGGGCTCGGGGCACCCCGATCTCCGGGCCGCCGAGCCCGAACCCGACGAGCGCGTCGGTGCGGTGCCCGAGGGCGTACTCCAGCGTCGCGTCGGCCGCCGGCAGGCCGGACTCACCGGGGATGTCGTAGATCCACCGCAGCACCAGCCCGAAGTCGCGCTCGGCCGCGACCCGCGCGTCCTCGATGGCCTCGGTGTAGGCCTGGATCGGGATGCCCCGGACCACGGAGGTGTACGGCGTGCAGGTGAGCTCGGCGTAGCGAAGGTTCTGCCCCTCGGCCATCTCCCGGGCGACCTCGTAGGTCAGCAGCCGCACGTCCTCGGGCGTGCGGACCAGGTCGACGACCGCGAGGTAGACCTCGATGAAGTGGGCGAAGTCGCGGAACGTGAAGAACTCCCGCAGCGCCTCGAGGTCCGACGGCACCCCCGCCGCCGGGTGGCGCGCCGCGAGCTCGGAGACGATGCGCGGCGACGCCGAACCGACGTGGTGGACGTGCAGCTCGGCCTTGGGCAGGCCGGCGATGAAGGTCTGGAGGCTCACGCCGCGCAGTGTCCCAGACGGACGTCAGCCGCCCGTGCCGAGCATCGCCTCGGCGATGTCGGCGACGCTCTGGCCCTCGACCTTCTCGCCGTCGACCAGCACCGTGGGGGTGGCGTCGACGTCGGCGTCGGCCGCGGCGTCACTGGCGGCCTCGACCCAGCCCTCGAACGCCATGTCCTCGATCCCGGGGCGTACGGCGTCCTCGTCGGCGCCGGCATCGACGGCCCACTCGACCAGCTGGTCCTCGTCGGGGAAGGGACCGGACTCCGACGGCTGGTTGTCGTAGAGCACGTCGTGGAACTCCTTGGCGACCTCCGGACCGGACTCGTCGAGCACGACGGCGAACGCGTTGGCGGCCTCCGGGGAGTAGTCGCTGATCCGCTCGAGGAACGCGAGCGGTCGGTACTCGACGTTGACGTCGCCCGCCTCGACCGCGGCGTCGAGCCGGTCGCCGACGGTGTCCTCGAGCTGGCCGCAGAACGGGCAGAGGAAGTCCTCGTAGATGACGATGGACCTCGGCGCGTCGGCGTCGCCGACCACCAGGCCGTAGTCGCTGGTCGCGCCGGCGGGCGCGGTGGTCGGCTTGTCGGAGCCCAGGTTGGTGATGAGCAGCCAGCCGCCGACGACGAGGACCAGCACGGCACCGATCAGGCCGAACCGGGTGAGCTGCGCCTTGCGCTTGGCCTTCTTGCGGCGCTCCTCGGCCTGGACCCGGGCGCGTTCGGTCCGCGCCCGCCGCGCCTCCCGCTTGGCCGCGGTCGCCGCCTTCTCCTCGGCGGTCCTGTGCGAGCTCTTCTTCTGCGCCATCGAGGCTTCGTCCTCCGTCATCGGTGGTTCGTTCGCACCACGACCCTATGAGGGGATGCTGAGTCGAGCCTGAGAGCGTCCAGCAGGGGCCAAGTAGGGTGGCCCGTCGTGAACGACAGACTGGTGTGGATCGACTGCGAGATGACCGGCCTCGACCTGGGGGCCGACGCGCTCGTCGAGGTGGCGGCCCTCGTCACCGACTTCGAGCTCAACGTGCTCGGTGAGGGTGTCGACGTCATCATCAAGCCGCCGCAGGAGTCCCTCGACCAGATGGTGGAGTTCGTGCGGAGCATGCACGAGAAGTCCGGCCTGCTCGACGCGCTCGACGGCGGTACGACGCTCGAGGAGGCCGAGCAGCAGGTCCTGGCCTACATCAAGGAGCACTGTCCCGACGGGAGCCGCCCCCCGCTCGCGGGCAACACCGTCGCCACCGACCGCTCGTTCCTCGCCCGCGACATGCAGGAGCTCGAGTCCTTCCTGCACTACCGGATCGTCGACGTGTCCTCCATCAAGGAGCTGTCGCGTCGCTGGTACCCGCGGGCCTACTTCGCCGCCCCGACCAAGCGTGGCAACCACCGCGCGCTCGCCGACATCCAGGAGAGCATCGAGGAGCTGCGCTACTACCGGGAGGCCGTCTTCGTGCCGGAGCCCGGCCCGGACAGCGCGCGCGCCAAGGAGATCGCCGCGCGCCACGGGGGGCAGCTGACCGGCCTCGGCCCGGACACGGACGCCGATTCCGGCTCGGCGGACTGAGTGTCCTACACTTCTCGTCGTCCGCAGCCCCGGCGCTGCGGGACACGGTGGGTATAGCTCAGCTGGTAGAGCGCCGCCTTGTGGTGGCGGATGTCGCGGGTTCGAGTCCCGTTACTCACCCCAACCGATCGAGCCCCCGACCTGTGAGAGCAGGTCGGGGGCTCGATGTGGACAGCGGCACCGACCCACGAGCTGCCGTCCCGGTCGGCCGTCAGGCGCCGGCCGCCCGCCGGGCCGGCACCCGGATGGGCAGCCGTGAACCCCCGATCGGGTTGGCCTCGGCGACCCGGTCCATGGCGTCGATGATGTTGCGCAGGTTGATGATGAGCGCGCCGTAGATCGGCCACTCCGGCGAGCGCTCGGTGGCCCGGAGCTCCTCGGTGAACGCCTCCAGCCGGTGGCGTACGTCGAGCAGCGCACCCGGGTCGGCCGCGCTGGTCGCCCGCCCCGTGCCGTCGAGCATCGAGATCCACGGCTCCGCGAACGCCTCTCC
>DASTPB010000265.1:0-2507 GCA_035762385.1 Nocardioides sp.
CGCGAGGGAGGTGAAGCGGTCGAGGTGGGCCAGCACCCGCCGGCGGTGCTCCTCGTAGCCCTCGGCCGACGCGGCGTCCCATCCCTCGGTGGCGCGCCGCGCGGCCTCGACGAGCTCGTCGCCGTGACGCGACACCCGGTCGCCCACCTCGTCCCAGCGCCGCGCCGCGGCCTCGAGGGGCTGGACGTCGGCGCGCAGCTCCCACGGGTTCGCCGGCACGTCATCGACCTCCCGGTCCCGGAGCCGTCCGGGACAGCCCCTCGACCTGGACGTGCATGCAACGCTCCAGCTCGACAGCGACGGCGTCGTCGGCGCGCAGCGCGTCGCGTGCGGCGTCGACGAGCCCGGCGACCCCCACCTCAAGGGCGCCGGCCAGCGCGGCGAGGACCTCGTCGGCATCGGCCAGCGCATCGGCGTACGACGCTGCGAGGTCGGCGGTGCCGGTCGCGTCGCCGAGCCCCGCGCACGCCTGGCCGAGCTCGTCGACGGCGTCGGCCCACTCGTGCCTCATCGCGTCGAGCACGCGCTCGGACCAGCCCGCCAGCTCGACCAGTCGGGTCGGCTCGACCTGCATCAGGGATCGCTTGCCGTGGGCGCTCACCCCAGCCGACTACCCGCGCCGGTGCCGGTGAAAACGCCGGCCGTGGCGACCTGTGGAAACAGCCGAGGGACGACGAAGGGGCGGCGGGTCCGGCAACTACACCGCAGTAGTTCGGTCGAACGCCTGTTGCCTGTGTGACTGGTGTGGTTCTCTGGGTCCGCCTGCCCCGTCCCCGCCTGCTGGAGTCACCATGCGCCGCGCCCGCCCGACCCGACGTCGTACGCTCGCCCGGACCGCGACGGCCGCCCTCGCGCTGCTCATCGCCGCGCCGCTCACCGGCTCGACGTCCGCGACCGCCGAGCCCGCACCCCAGACGCGCGCGCTCGCCTCGCAGCGCCAGGTGGCCCTCGCCACGCCGGGCGACTTCACGGGCTACGGCTTCGACCAGTGCGTCGCACCGTCCCAGTCGGCGATGGACGCGTGGTGGAAGAAGTCGCCGTTCACGGCGGTCGGCATCTACATCTCCGGCGACTCGCGTGCCTGCCGCACGCAGCCCAACCTCAGCTCCACCTGGGTCGCCACCCAGGTCGCGCGCGGGTGGCGGCTGCTCCCCATCGCGCTCGGTCCGCAGGCGTCCTGCCAACCCCGCTTCCCGCGCTACAAGGACGACTTCAAGATCTCCCCGCTGCCGACGGGCGGTTACGCCAAGGCCGCCGCCCAGGGGGCGGCCGAGGCCGACAAGAACGCCGCGGACGCGATGGCGTACGGCATCGGCGCGGGCAGCACGATCTGGTACGACCTCGAGGGCTTCAACCTGAACGACACCCACTGCCGCGAGTCCGCGCTCGTCTTCACGTCCGCGTGGGTCACCCGCATCAAGGCGCTCGGCTACACCGCCGGCTTCTACTCGAGCGCGAGCTCGGGCATCAAGATGCTCGACGACGCCCGCACGCAACGGCCGGGCCAGTTCGCCCTGCCGGACCGCATCTGGATCGCGCGCTGGGACGGCGCGGCCAACACGTCCACCACCTACATCCCGGAGGACGGCTGGCGCCCGGGCGGCCGGATGAAGCAGTACCTCGGCGGCCACAACGAGACGTGGGGCGGGGTCACGATCAACATCGACAGCAACTACATCGACCTCGGCGCCGGCTCGCAGGCGCGTCCGGAGGGTCGCTGCCCCGGAACCCGCCTCGGCTACTGGAAGTACCCCAGCCTCTCCCCCGCCTCCGCGAAGTCGACGCGCGTCAAGGTGCTGCAGTGCCTGCTGACCGAGCAGGGCACCTACTCGGGACCGGTCAACGGCTCGTACGACGCCGCCACCATCGCCGGTGCGCGCGCCTGGCAGGCTGCCCGCAGGTTCACCCCGAGCGACACCTTCGAGAAGCGGCACTGGACCGCGCTGCTCGCCGCCGGAGCCCGTACGACGATCAAGCGCGGCTCCGTCGACGAGTCGGTCCACCGGCTCCAGCGGGCGCTCAACGCGGCCGGCGCGGGGCGCTTCCGGGCGACGGGTGTGTTCGACGCCAAGACCGAGGCCGCCGTGCGGACCTACCAGAAGCGGCTGCGGATCAGCGTCTCCGGCGTCGCCACCCGCCAGACCTGGAACAAGCTGCAGCGCGGCCTCTGAGCCGCGTCGAGGTCTCTCAGCCGGTTCACTGCTCGAGTACCGCCGTGGACGCTGGACGCACGCCATGGCGTGCGTCGAGCGGACGTACGGCCGCTCGAGTCGGACCGTGGGCGCCAGCGCGGCCTACGGCGGGGTCAGGCGGGCGGGCCGACGACGAGCGCGACGCCGGTGAGCCCGGCGACGGCGACCAGGCCGACGAGCGCGCCCTGGGCCGGGCGGCGGAGCAGCCAGGCGGTCAACCGCTCGAGGAGGCCGTGCGGCGGGTCGGAGCGCAGGCGCCAGGCGTCGCCCAGCAGCCCCGCGCGCTCGGCGTACCGCTCGAAGGGCACCGTCGCG
>DASTPB010000266.1:0-7994 GCA_035762385.1 Nocardioides sp.
CCGGACGCCCCGTCGACGGCGGCGAGCGGGGCCTCAGCCGTCGCGGTGGCAGCACCGGTCACGACGGCCAGACCGGCAGCCAGCGCCGTCGCGAGGGCGGCGGACAGGACGGGGCGGCGGATCGGGCGCGTGGTCACGGACCGAACCTAGCGCGCCTAATTGCGTTGCGGTGCTGCGCGGGACGCGCCAGCATGGACGCGGCACGACGCGTGCCCACCACGTGCCGACCGCACGTCCGGTGCCGCGAAAGACGAGAGGAGCCGTGACATGTCCATCGCTGTCCTCGGCCTGCCCGCCGACCACCTCTCTCTTCCACGGAGCACCTACCTTGACCCACTCGTACCCACGAGCCCTGCCGGAGGACTTCTTCCGGCCTGACGACCGTTCGCCCCTCGAGGGCATCGACGAGTCGTTCGTCTTCACCTACGACACCTACGCCGACGAGCTCGGCGAGGGTCAGCGCTGGTCCCGCTGGCAGGACCTCGAAGCCCTGATGAAGGGTCCGGAGCCACGGCCCGACTGGGTCGTGACGTCCAGCGGCGCCATCGACACCGAGCTCGGCGTCCTCAAGACCGGTAAAGAGGCCGACGTCTTCCTGCTCGAGCGGGAGGACCCGCACCGGCCGGACGGTGCGGTCGTGATGGCCGCCAAGCGCTACCGCGACACCGACCACCGGACCTTCCACCGGGCCGCGTCCTACACCGAGGGCCGCTCGATGAAGCGGTCCCGCGACAACCGCGCCCTCAAGCGCAAGTCCACGTGGGGCAAGCAGGTCGCGGCCGGCGAGTGGGCCGTCTCGGAGTGGAGCGCGCTCTGCCGCTGCTGGCAGCTCGGCCTCCCCGTCCCCTACCCGGTGCAGATCGACGAGACCGAGATCCTCATGGAGTGGATCACCGTGACCGTCGACGGTGACACCGAGACCGCACCCCGGGTCGCCCAGGTCAGGCCGGAGCGCTCGGTGGTCGAGGGCTACTACGACCAGCTGCGCGACGCGCTGACGACGCTCGTGCAGGCCGGCCTCGTCCACGGCGACCTGTCGCCCTACAACACCCTCGCGGCGGGCGACCGGCTCGTGATCATCGACCTGCCGCAGATGGTGGACCTCGTCGGCAACCCCCGCGGGATGGACTTCCTGCTGCGCGACTGCGCCAACATGTGCGCCTGGTTCCGCTCCCGCGGGCTCGAGGTCGACGAGCAGGAGCTGTTCGGCGAGCTGATGGCGCACGCGTTCTGACGGCTGCCGGGCCCCGAGTCGCACCATGACTCGGGTCCCGGCCGCCTAGGTTGGGCCCGTGAAGCACTCGCACGGACGCGTCATCGACGTCACGACCCTCCCGGACCTCGACGGGCGGCTCGCCGCAGGCGCCGTGTCGCTCGCCGGATGGCGGGTGGTCGGCCTGGACCTCACCCACCGTGGACCGGCCCTGCTGGAGCGGTCGCTCGGGCAGGCGCTGTTCCTCGGGTGCGACTTCGCCGACGGCGACGACGACGCCGTACGCCGTGCCGGCGCGGTCGTGCTGCCCGAGATCCCCGGCATCCCGGTCGACCCCTACCGGGCCACGCTCTACTCCCCCGCCGACCTCTACGACGCCCCCCGCTACGACGACACCCTCGACGCGCGGGCCTACGCCTGGTCGCGGAGCGGGTCCAGCCCGGAGGACGCCCTGGCCATGGCGCTGCACGACCACCAGGTCGACGCGGCGCTGGACTCGTGGGTGGCCGACCGCGAGCTGGTCGGTGTGATGGGCGGTCACGCCCTCGAGCGCGGGAGCCGGGGGTACGCCGATGCCGCACGCCTCGGTCATGCCCTCGGCGCGCACCTCACCGTCGCCACCGGCGGCGGTCCGGGCGCCATGGAGGCGGCCAACCTCGGCGCCTTCCTGCCCGACGGCCTCGACCACGCGCTGGCCCGGCTCGCCGCCGTACCGTCCTTCCAGCCCGACATCGGCGCGTGGGCGGAGGCCGCCCTCGACGTCGTCGGCACGACCTCGGAGGGCCGCGAGTCGCTCGGCATCCCGACGTGGCACTACGGCCACGAGCCGCCCAACGTCTTCGCCACGGCGATCGCGAAGTACTTCAGCAACGCGCCGCGCGAGGCCGTGCTGCTCGAGGTGTGCACGTCGGGGATCGTGTTCCTCCCGGGAGCCGCCGGGACGGTCCAGGAGGTCTTCCAGGACGCCTGCGAAAACTACTACGCCGGGCGCACCGCGGTCGCACCGATGGTGCTGCTCGGGCGGCGCCACTGGACCGAGGAGCTCCCGGTGTGGCCGCTGCTCCAGGCGCTGGCACGGGGCCGGGCCATGGAGTCGCACGTGCACCTCGTCGACAGCGTCGAGGAGGCCGTGCAGGTCGTCACGGCGGCCGTCGACCAACGCGTCGGCCGACCGGGGACACCGTGACCCGGGACTACTCCTTGGCGGCGAGCTGGCCGCAGGCGCCGTCGATCTCCCGGCCGCGGGTGTCGCGGACGGTCGTCGGGATGCCCTTGGCCTCGAGCCGGCGGACGAACTCCCTCTCGTCGGCCGGGTCGGACGCCGTCCACCGCGACCCCTCGATCGGGTTGAGCGGGATCAGGTTGACGTGCACCCAGCCCCAGTCGCCGTACGAGTTGAGCACGTCGCCGAGCAGGTCGGCGCGGTGCGCCTGGTCGTTGATGCCGCGCATCATGGCGTACTCGATGGAGACGCGGCGCTTCGTCCTGGCGGCGTAGTTCCAGGCGGCCTCGACGGTCTCGGCGACCGAGAAGCGGGTGTTGATCGGCACGAGCTCGTTGCGCAGCTCGTCGTCGGGGGCGTGGAGGCTCAGCGCGAGCGTGACCGGGATGCCCTCGTCGGCGAGCTGGTTGATGCGCGGGACGAGGCCGACCGTCGACACGGTGACGCCGCGGGCGCTCATCCCGAGACCGGCCGGCGAGGGGTCGGTGAGGCGTCGTACGGCACCGACGACGGCCTTGTAGTTGGCCAGCGGCTCGCCCATGCCCATGAACACGACGTTGGACACCCGGCCAGGACCGCCCGGCACCTCGCCGCGGGCGAGCGAGCGGGCGCCGGCGACGACCTGCTCGACGATCTCGGCGGTCGACATGTTGCGCTGCAGGCCGCCCATGCCGGTCGCGCAGAACGGGCACGCCATGCCGCAACCGGCCTGGCTCGACACGCACATCGTGGCGCGGTCGGGGTAGCGCATGAGCACCGACTCGACGAGCGCGCCGTCGAAGAGCTTCCACAGGGTCTTGCGCGTGGTGCCGCGGTCGGCCTCCATGGTGCGCAGCGGCGTCATCAGGTCGGGCAGCAGCGCCGAGACGAGGTCGTCTCGCTGGCCGGCCGGCAGGTCCGTCATCTCCGCCGGGTCGTCGACGAGGCGGGTGAAGTAGTGGTTGCTGAGCTGCTTGGCGCGGAAGCCCGGCAGGCCCATCTCCTCGAGGAGCTCCTTGCGACCGGCCTCGTCGAGGTCGGCGAGGTGGCGCGGCGGCTTCTTGCGGCCGCGCGGCTCCTTCAGGACGAGGGGCAGCGTCGTGATCGGCTCGTGCGTCGGTTCGGACATCGCACCGAGTCTCCCACCCCGACCGGCGCCGGGGCGATTCAGCGGGTCAGGCGTCGGCCATGAAGTAGACCACCAGCGAGGCGACGCCGCCGACGACGAGCGCGGTGACGATCATGCCCACGAACATGAACTGGGCGAACCGCCGGGTCTTGCGCTTGACGAGCAGCGCGATCGGCAGGGCCAGGGCGAGCAGCACGAACGGGAACAGCTGCTCGGAGGTCTCGTGGTCGAACAGCAGCCGGAGGAGACCGGCGTACGCCCCGGGCAGGGCGGTGACGAAGAGCATCCCGGCGAAGAAGCCGGTGATCCCCGCGAACGTCGGGTGGCTGTGGTGCCACCACTCGAAGTGTCGCTCCTGCGACCCCTCCTCGACCTGCTGCTCCTGTGTCTCCACGCGTCCAGCCTAGGCCGTCGCCCGCGCCGGACGGCGCCGGGCACGCGGAGGCTCGCAGGGCGACCTGCACCGGGCCGTCCGGGTCAGGACGCGAGGAACTCCCGGGCGCCCCGCAGTCGGGTGGTCAGCAGGCCTGCTGCCAGCGTGGAGTCGAGGCGTACGTCGACGGGGCCCGGGTCGGGCAGGTCGGCGCGGCGGCCAGCGCGGAGGGAAGCGGGGTCCAGGCCGTCGCGGCGAGCCACCAACCGACCGAGCTCGAGCCGGCTCGTCGCATCGGCGCCGCCCAGGTGGACGATCCCGCGGACGTCGTTGCCGGCCAGCTCGACGAGGGCGGCCGCGAGGTCCGCCACGTGGACCGGGCACCGGCGCTCGTCCTCGAACAGGGCGCCGTCCGCTCCGAGAGCCAGTGATCGGAACAGCTGCTCGTGCTTCGACTCGCCGTCGCCGAGGATCAGCGAGGTCCGGGCCACGACGACGTCCGGCCCGGACGCGAGGGCGGCGGTCTCGGCCGCGACCTTCGCCTCCCCGTAGGCCGACACGGGGTCGGGCGGCACCGACTCGTCGTACGGCACGGGGCGGCCGCCGAAGACGACGTCCGAGGACACCAGGACCAGCCGCGCTCCGACGCTCGCGGAGGCGTCTGCCACGTGGGCCGCACCTGCGGCCGTGACCTCGTCGTCGGACTGGACGTAGGCCGTGTGGACGACGGCGTCGGGGCGGTGCCGCTCCAACAGGGCGTGCACGGCGGCACGGTCGCGTACGTCGGCGTCCGCCGAGCCGACAGCGACGACGTCGTGACCCGCGGCCGCGACCACGACGTGCCGACCGAGGTAGCCGGTGCGGCCACCGGTGACGAGCAGCCGCATCAGAAGACGAGGTAGTAGAGGACCAGCCAGATCGGGGCGACGGTGGCCAGCAGGGAGTCGAGCCGGTCCATCAGGCCGCCGTGGCCGGGGATGACCTGGCTCATGTCCTTGATGCCGAGGTCGCGCTTCATGACCGACTCGCAGAGGTCGCCCAGCGTGGCCATCACCGCGGCGATGACGCCGAGCAGGACACCGACCCACCAGTCGCCGCCCAGGAACGACGTCACCAGCCAGACGCCGACGGCGATCGTGGCGAGCATCGAGCCGGCGAAGCCCTCCCAGGACTTCTTGGGCGAGATCACCGGTGCCATCGGGTGCTTGCCGAAGAGCACGCCGGCGATGTAGCCGCCGGTGTCGGAGGCGACGGTGATGGCGATGAAGGTGATGACACCACGCACACCCGGGTCGTCGACGTTGAAGCCGAAGGCGGGGGCGGTGCCGCCCTCGCCGAGCAGGAGGGCGACGAACGACCCGAGGAACGGCACGTAGACGAGCGTGAAGACCGACGCCGTCGCGTTCTTGACGTAGCCGTCGACCCCGCGACGCAGCAGCCACAGCATGAGCACGAGCGCGGTGACCGCCGTCGCGGTGACGAGCGCCGGCGCTCCCCAGACGTAGGCGACGACCACCATGACGACGCCGCCGAGCATCAGCGGCTGCTCGGGGATGTCGACCCCCTTGGCCGACAGGCCCTGGTGCAGCTCCCAGACCGCGACGACGACGGCGACCGCGACGATGCCCATGAAGGCGGGCTTCCAGAACAGCAGGGACAGCAGGATCGCCGCCACCAGCACGACCGCGGACACGACGGCGGCGCGCAGGTCGCGACCGGCACGACCGTGGTTGACGGCCTTCGGTTGCGGGGCCGGCGCCGACGGAGGATCAGGAGTGGTCATCGACGGGTGGCTCAGACCTCGAGCAGCTCGGCTTCCTTGTGCTTGAGCAGCTCGTCGATCTTGTCGGTGTGGGTCTTGGTGACCGCGTCGAGGCGCTTCTCCGCACCCGTGACGTCGTCCTTGCCGACCTCGCCGTCCTTCTCCAGCTTCTCCAGCGCCTGCTTGGCGGTGCGACGCACGTTGCGCACCGACACGCGACCGTCCTCGGCCTTCGCCTTGGCGAGCTTGATGTACTCCTTGCGGCGCTCCTCGGTCAGCTCGGGGAAGACGCAGCGGAGCACCTTGCCGTCGTTGGCCGGGTTGACCCCGAGGTCGGAGTCCCGGATCGCTCGCTCGATGTTGCCCATCGCGCCGATGTCGAAGGGCTGGATGAGGATCGTGCGGGCGTCCTGCGAGGTGAAGCTGGCGAGCTGCTGCAGCGGGGTCTGGGTGCCGTAGTAGTCGGCCGTGATCTTGGCGAACATCGCCGGGTTGGCACGGCCGGCCCGGATGGCGGCGAACTCCTCGCGCGTCGCCTCGACGGACTTGCCCATCTTGGCGTCGGCATCGTTCATGACGTCGTTGATCACGGTTGCTCTCTCTCGTCGTACGTCGTGGTGCTGGTGGCGCAGGCAGGCGGGACGGCCCGGTCAGGCCGTGCTGCTCACCAGCGTGCCAATCTTCTCACCCCGCACCGCGCGCACGATCGTGCCCGGGGTGGAGAGGTTGAAGAAGACGATGTCCATCCGGTTGTCACGGGCCATCGCGATCCCGGTCGCGTCGGCGACCTTGAGGTCGCGCGCGAGGTACTCGTCATAGCTGAGCTGGTCGAACTTCACGGCGTCGGGGTTGGTCTTGGGGTCCGAGTCGTAGACCCCGTCCACACCCTGCTTGCCCATCAGGATGACCTCGCAGCGGGTCTCGAGCGCGCGCTGGGCCGCCACCGTGTCGGTGGAGAAGAACGGCATCCCCGCGCCCGCGCCGAAGATCACGACGCGGCCCTTCTCCATGTGCCGGATCGCGCGGCGCGGGATGTAGGGCTCGGCGACCTGGCCCATGGTGATCGCCGTCTGCACGCGCGTCTCGACGCCGTGCTTCTCGATGAGGTCCTGGAGGGCGAGGCAGTTCATCACCGTGCCGAGCATGCCCATGTAGTCGGCGCGGGCCCGCTCCATGCCGCGCTGCTGGAGCTCGGCGCCGCGGAAGAAGTTGCCGCCGCCCACGACGATCGCGATCTGCACGCCCGACTTCGCCACCTCGGCCACCTCGCCGGCGAGGGCGTTGATGACGTCGAGGTCCAACCCCACCTCTCCTCCGCCGAACACCTCACCGGAGAGCTTGAGCAGGACTCGCTTGTACGCCACGTGCATCCCTTCACGGCCGAACTGGGGGTCATCGGAAACCTACCGGCCCGCGGGGTCGGCGGTCGAACCGACGTCCCCGCACCGTCGCCGCGGACGCGACGAGGGGCCGTACGCCGCGTGGCGTACGACCCCTCGTCGGTGATCGGTGAGGCGTGGCTCAGGCGCCGACCTCGAAGCGGGCGAACCGCTTCACGGTGGTGCCGGCCTCGTCCAGGACGGCCTTGACCGACTTCTTGGACTCGGTGACCGACTCCTGCTCGAGCAGGACGATCTCCTTGAAGAAGCCGCCGAGGCGACCCTCGACGATCTTGGCGATCGCCTGCTCGGGCTTGCCCTCCTCGCGGGTCTTCTGCTCGGCGATCGAGCGCTCGGACTCGACGACGTCGGCCGGGACCTCGTCGCGGGTGAGGTACTGGGCCTTCATCGCGGCGATCTGCATGGCGGCGGCACGGGCCGCAGCCTCGTCGCCCTCGAACTCCACCAGCACGCCGACGGCGGGCGGGAGGTCGGCGGCACGCTTGTGCATGTAGGTGACGGTGTTGCCCTCGAAGTAGGCGACGTCGCCCAGCTCGATCTTCTCGCCGATGGTGATGGCCAGGTCCTCGACGACCTCGCCGACGGTCTTGCCGTCGAGCTCGGCGGCCTTGAGGGCCTCGGTGTCGGTGGCCTTGACGGAGTCGGCGACGTCGGCGATCTGCTGCGCCTTGGCGATGAACTCCTCGTTCTTGGCGACGAAGTCGGTCTCGCTCTTGAGCTCGACCAGGGCGTTGCCGGAGGTGGCGACGAGGCCGGCGGCGGTCTCGCGCTCGGCACCGCGGGCGGCGGCCTTGGCAGCACCCTTGACGCGGAGCAGCTCGACGGCCTTGTCGAAGTCGCCGTCCGTCTCGGTCAGCGCCTTCTTGCAGTCCATCATCCCGGCCTGGGTCAGCTCACGGAGCTTCTTGACGTCGGC
>DASTPB010000267.1:0-2036 GCA_035762385.1 Nocardioides sp.
TCGCGCATGGCGCGCAACGCCCGCTCGGTGCGCGCGACGTCACGGCGCACAGCAGCATGGATGATCTGGTTCATGCTCATGGTCCCCGTCATGCTGGGACCGTAATGGTCAGGCAGGCAGCGTCGCGACCCAGTTGCGCAGCAGGTCTGCACCAGCGTCGCCCGACTTCTCCGGGTGGAACTGGGTGGCCCACAGCGGTCCGTTCTCGACCGCGGCGACGAACCGGTCGCCGCCGTGCTCGGCCCAGGTCACCAGGGGGGCGGCCGTGCGGTCGTTGGTGACGAGGTCCCACGAGCGCGCGGCGTAGGAGTGCACGCAGTAGAACCGCTCGTCCTCGACCCCGGCGAACAGCCGGGTGCCCGCGGGAGCCTCGACGGTGTTCCAGCCCATGTGCGGCACCACGTCTGCCTCGAGGCGCGTCACGAGACCGGGCCACTCGTCGCAGCCGTCGGTCTCGACGCCGTGCTCGACCCCGCCCGCGAACAGGATCTGCATCCCGACGCAGATCCCGAGCACCGGCCGCCCGCCCGCGAGGCGGCGACCGATGATCCGCTCGCCCTTGATCTCACGCAGGCCCGCCATGCACGCGGCGTAGGCCCCGACGCCGGGGACCACGAGGCCGTCGGCCGCGAGTGCGGTGTCGAAGTCACCGGTCAGGGTGACCGTGGCCCCGGCGCGCTCGACGGCGCGCACGACCGAGCGGAGGTTGCCCGAGCCGTAGTCGAGGACGACGACGTCGGGTGCCGTCACAGGCTGCCCTTCGTCGACGGTACGCCGGTCTCGCGGGGGTCGATCGCCACGGCGTCGCGGAAGGCGCGGGCGAAGGCCTTGAACTGCGCCTCGACCACGTGGTGCGGGTCGCGGCCGCCGAGCACGCGCACGTGCAGGGCGAGGTGGGCGTGGAAGGAGATCGTCTCGAAGACGTGGCGGGTGAGGGAGCCCATGTAGGTGGCGCCGGTGCCGCCGATGGCGACGTACTCCTGGCCCTCGGGCTCACCCGTGTGCACGCAGTAGGGACGACCCGACACGTCGACCACGGCCTGCACCAGCGCCTCGTCGAGGGGCACCGTGGCGTCGCCGAAGCGCCGGATACCGGCCTTGTCGCCGAGGGCCTCGCGCAGCGCCTGGCCGAGGACGATCGCCGTGTCCTCCACCGAGTGGTGGGCGTCGATGTGGGTGTCGCCGCTCGTCTGGACGACGAGGTCGACCAGGGAGTGGCGCGCGAAGGCGTCGAGCATGTGGTCGTAGAAGCCCACGCCGGTCGACACGTCGGAGCGACCGCTCCCGTCGAGGTCGACCTCGACGAGGACGCTCGACTCCTTGGTGGTGCGCTCGATCTTCGCGGTGCGGCTCATGCCGGCTCCTCCGTCATCATCGTCGTCTCGTGCAGTGTCTCCAGCAGGGCCTGCTTGAAGGCCGCCATCTCCTCGGCCGTGCCGATCGACACCCGCAGCCATCCCTCGGGACCCGTCTCGCGGATCAGCACGCCACGGTCGACCAGACCCTGCCAGACCGCGTGCCGGTCGGGGAACCGACCGAACAGCGCGAAGTTGGCGTCGGAGTCGGCGACCTCGAGGCCCTGGTCACGCAACCAGGCCACGGTCGCGTCGCGCTCCGCACGGAGGTCGTCGACCTTGCCGAGCAGCTCGGGCGCGTGCCTCAGCGCCGCCAGCGCGGTCGCCTGGGTGACGGCCGAGAGGTGGTAGGGCAACCGGACCACCCGGATCGCGTCACAGATCGAGGGGTCCGCGGCCAGGTAGCCCAGCCGGGCACCCGCCAGGGCGAACGCCTTGCTCATCGTGCGGGTGACGACGAGGTTGCGGTGTCGCGGCAGCAGCTCGAGCGCGCTCGGCGTGCCGGCGCGACGGAACTCGCCGTAGGCCTCGTCGACGACGACGATGCCGCCGGGCTCGTAGGACGCGGCCGCCTCGCACAGCACCGTCACCGCCTCGGGCGGCAGCGCCGTACCGGTCGGGTTGTTGGGGCTGGGCAGGAGCACGACCGACGGTCTGCGCTCCTCCACGAGCCGCCTCGCG
>DASTPB010000268.1:0-13186 GCA_035762385.1 Nocardioides sp.
TGGGCGCCGCGCCCGCAGCGCGTGCGGCTGCTCTGCGGCGACAACGCGGGCGGCTCGGTGCTGGAGATGGAGCGCGGCGACGACGGCTGGTGGACCCCTGCTGAGCCGCTCCCCGGCGCCGTGGACCACCACTACGTCGACTACGGGTACCTCCTCGACGACGACCCCGACCCGCGTCCCGACCCGCGCTCGCGCCGCCAGCCCGGCGGTGTGCACGAGCTGTCGCGGTGGGACCGGACGTCGTACGAGTGGGAGGACGCGGCCTGGACCGGGCGCCAGCTGCCCGGTTCGGTGATCTACGAGCTGCACGTCGGCACGTTCACCCCGGGCGGCACCCTCGACTCCGCGACCCAGCGGCTCGACCACCTCGTCGACCTGGGCGTCGACCTCGTCGAGCTCCTGCCGGTCAACGCCTTCAACGGCACCCACAACTGGGGCTACGACGGCGTCGGCTGGTTCGCCGTGCACGAGCCGTACGGCGGCCCCGACGCCTACAAGCGGTTCGTGGACGCCTGCCACGCCAAGGGTCTCGGCGTCGTGCAGGACGTGGTCCACAACCACCTCGGCCCCTCGGGCAACTACCTCCCGCTGTTCGGCCCCTACCTGAAGGCCGGTCGCAACACGTGGGGCGACCTCGTCAACCTCGACGGCGACGGCTCGGCCGAGGTGCGCCGCTACATCCTCGACAACGTGCGGATGTGGTTCGAGGACTACCACGTCGACGCGCTGCGGCTCGACGCCGTGCACGCCCTGCAGGACACCTCGGACGTCCACCTCCTGGAGGAGATGGCGATCGAGACGGCCGCGCTGTCGGCGCACCTGCGCCGCCCGCTCACCCTGATCGCCGAGTCCGACCTCAACGACACGCTCCTCGTCCGCCCGCGCGAGGCCGGCGGCTACGGCCTCGACGCCCAGTGGAGCGACGACTTCCACCACGCCGTGCACGTCGCGCTGAGCGGCGAGACGACCGGCTACTACGCCGACTTCGAGCCGCTCGAGGCGCTGGCGAAGGTGTGCGAGAAGGGCTTCTTCCACGACGGCACGTTCTCGTCGTTCCGCGAGCGCGACCACGGCGTGCCGGTGGACACCGCGCACATGCCGACCTGGCGGCTCGTGGTCGCCAACCAGAACCACGACCAGGTCGGCAACCGCGCCCGCGGCGACCGCCTCGCCGAGCACCTCGACGACGACCAGCTCGCCTGCGCGGCGCTGCTGACGCTCGCCGGTCCGTTCACGCCGATGCTGTTCATGGGGGAGGAGTGGGCTGCGTCGACGCCGTTCGCCTTCTTCACCTCCCACCCGGAGCCGGAGCTCGGTACGGCGACCGCCGAGGGCCGGATCGCCGAGTTCGAGAAGATGGGCTGGGACCCCGCGGAGGTGCTCGACCCCCAGGACCCCGAGACGTTCCGTCGCTCGAAGCTGGACTGGGCCGAGCTGTCCCGCGGCCGCCACGCGGTGGTGCTCGACTGCTACCGGCGGCTCGGCCGGTTGCGCCGCGAGCTGCCGCAGCTCACCGACCCGGCCTTCGGCTCGGTCTCCTGCGCCGTCGACGGCCGGCTGTTCACGATGCGTCGCGGCGACCTGCTGGTCGTGGTCAACGCCGGTGAGACCGAGGTGTCCGTGCCGGTCGACGCCGGCGAGGTCCTCTTCGCGACGCCCTCCGGCGTCGATCTCGACGACGGCCTGGTCACCGTCCCGCCACACGCCGGCGCGCTGCTGCGCTGATTTCACGACGAGGGTCCCACGGGGTCGGGCCCAACGCCTCCTGACGTACGACGGCGGACGCACGAGGCTTGAGATGAGAACCACGCACGTCGTGGAACCGCCATGACGTGCACCAGAAGGGAGCTCGTCATGAACCGCATCGCCCGCGTCGTATGCGTCGCGGCCGCCGCCCTGACCCTGGTGTCACCGACGCCGATCGCGTCTGCCTCACCGGCAGCCGACACCGGGATCCGTCAGCCCGCCCAGACCTACAGGGTCGTGGCCAGCATCAACATGTCCGAGGTCGTCGCCGATGAGGACACCGTCCGGATCACCGGCAAGGTGAAGCCGAAGGCGGCCGGCAAGAAGGTCGTCCTCCAGCAGCGCCCGGACGGATCGAACCGCTGGCGGAAGTCCGGCACGGCGAAGATCACGGCGTCCGGCAGGTTCGTGCTGAAGGACGAGCCCAGCCGGCCCGGCGTCCGGTTCTACCGCGTCCTCAAGCCCGCTGCTGACGGCGTCGATGCCGGCGCGAGCCGCGAGCTGCAGCTCGACGTGTGGGGCTGGTACAACCTGGCGTACCAGACGGCAGGCGCCCACTCGGGGGTCCTCCTGGACGTCGGCGCACAGTTCGGCGCCGAGCCCTACTACGACAGCCTCGTGCAGCAGACTGCAGGCACGTCCGGCTTCGTCGAGTACACCCTGGGCAGGAAGGTCCGCAGCTTGCGCGCGACCTACGCGTTGACCGATGACTCCACCACCGGCGCATCCGGCTCGGTCACGCTCTCGGTCGACGGGACCGCCGTGGCGACCCACCCGCTGGCCACGGGGACCATCGTCAAGGACTACGTCGTCGACGTCCGGAACGCCTTCCGCGTCCGGTTCGACTTCCTCGGATCGGCGACACCGGCCGGTCGGTCCGCCGTGGGGAACCCGCAGGTGCTCGTCCTGCCGTGACGCTGCGAGAGGTCGTCGGCGGATCCTCGGGGGTCCGCCGACAACTTTTTCCTGAGGGGTTGCGTCTCTCCTGCGAACGGCCCGCTCCCGGGCCCACACGACGGGGAACGAACCATGAACCGCATGACCGCACTGGCCGCCACCGTGGCCCTCGCCGCCGGCTCGCTGGCCCTCACGACGCCGACGCAGGCCGCGCCCGCCAAGGCGCAGACCTGGAAGGTCACCGCCAAGGCCAACCTCGAGGTCGCCGTCGCCAAGGAGGACATCGTCAAGGTCAAGGGGCGGGTGACCCCCAAGGCCGCCGGCGAGAAGGTCGTCCTCCAGCAGCGCGTGGGCAACAAGAAGAAGTGGACCGTCACGGGGTCGGCGAAGGTCAAGAAGAACGGCACCTACAAGCTGACCGACAAGCCGTCCACGCCCGGGTCGCGCGAGTACCGCGTCCTCAAGCCGGCCTCTAAGGGCCTCTCGAAGGGCTTCAGCAAGTCGCTGCCCGTCGAGGTCTACCGCTGGGAGAAGCTCGTCAACCGGATCAGCGGTCCCCGCGTGAACGTCGACCCCGCGGGTGTCCTCATCGGTGCCGAGTACTTCGGCCAGAGCCTGGCGACCGTCGCCCCCCGGACGCCCTCCTCGGTGGAGTACACCCTCGGTCGCAAGTGCACGGACCTGCGCGCGACGTACGCCCTCACCGACAGCTCGACCACCGGTGCCACGGGCGCCGTCACGGTCACTGCTGACGGTGCGGCGAAGGCCACCCACGCGCTGGCCATCGGCACCGTGGTCGCCGACGAGGTGCTCGACATCTCCGACACCTTCCGCCTCAGGTTCGACCTGAACACCACCACCGTCGCGCCCACCGACGCGGCCGTCGCCGCCGTCGCGACGCCCGAGGTGCTCTGCACGCGCTGACGCGCCACCTGGTCCGCAGCGGCGGGCACGACCGGAATCACAGGCCGGGCGTGCTCGCCGTTGCTGTTGGGCGGACTGCCGCTTTCGACACCCCTCCCGCGCGAGCCGTACTGTTGCTCCTTGTGGCAGGCATCGACTTCGACGTAGAGATCAAGCAGCTCCAGGCGACCATGAAGACCATCGGCCAGGTCCTCGACCTCGACAAGATGCGTGAGGAGATCGCCGACCTGGGCGAGCAGGTCGCGGCCCCCGACCTGTGGGACGACCAGGCCAACGCCACCCGTGTGACCGGGCGCCTGTCCGCCCTCCAGGGGGAGCACGACCGCTTCACCGGGCTCGAGACCCGCATCGAGGACCTCGCCCTCATGGTCGAGATGGCGCAGGAGGAGGGCGACGCCGACACCCTCGCCGACTCCGAGGCCGAGCTCGGCCGCATCAAGAAGGCCGTCGAGTCGCTCGAGATCCGCACCCTGCTGTCGGGGGAGTACGACGAGCGCGAGGCGATCGTGACCATCCGCTCGGGCGCGGGTGGCGTGGACGCCGCCGACTTCGCCGAGATGCTGATGCGGATGTACACGCGCTGGGCCGAGCAGCACAAGTACGGCGTCGAGGTCTACGACGTGTCCTACGCCGAGGAGGCGGGCATCAAGTCCGCCGAGTTCGCCGTCCACGCGCCCTACGCCTACGGCACGCTGTCGGTCGAGGCCGGCACCCACCGGCTCGTGCGGATCAGCCCCTTCGACAACCAGGGCCGGCGCCAGACCTCCTTCGCGGCGGTCGAGGTCGTGCCCGTCCTCGAGCAGACCGACGAGATCGAGGTCGACGAGAACGACATCCGCACCGACGTCTTCCGCTCGGGCGGGCCCGGCGGCCAGTCGGTCAACACCACCGACTCGGCGGTCCGCCTCACCCACATCCCCACCGGGATCGTCGTGTCCTGCCAGAACGAGAAGTCGCAGCTGCAGAACAAGGCGTCGGCGATGGTCGTCCTCAAGGCCAAGCTGCTGGCGAAGAAGAAGGAAGAGGAAGCCGCCCTCAAGAAGGACCTCAAGGGCGACGTCGCCGCCAGCTGGGGCGACCAGATGCGCAACTACGTCCTCAACCCCTACCAGATCGTCAAGGACCTCCGGACCGGCCACGAGTCCGGCAACCCGAGCGCGGTCTTCGACGGCGACCTCGACGACTTCATGGAGGCCGGCATCCGCTGGCGCCGGGGGGCGGAGAAGGTCGACGCCTGATGGCGTCGTGGGACGACGTACGTCGTCGCGTCGAGGACGAGCTGTCGACGCTCGCCGACGGCGAGTTCCTCGTGGTGGGCGAGCCCGAGCCGCCGCGCCCGCCGGCGCGCGGTGTGCTCCGTCGGCGGCCGGCACCCACGCCCACCCGCTACGCCCAGCTCCGGCGCGACGGCGACCACTGGTACGCCGAGTGCGTCGGCGCCACCGCGTTCGGCGGTGACTGGGAGGTCGACGAGGTCACCCACCAGCGCCTGCGGAACCTCGGGTGGCTCGCGCCCGGTGACGACGACCCGTCGGGGGTGCAGCCCTCCTACCCCCACTACTGGCGGCTCCTCCCGCATGCAGAGTCGCCTCGCGCAGCGACCCTGTGCGCCGATGCGCTCGCCCTCCTCGGCACCGATCCGTCCACGCTGGAGTGGCGCCGCGACGCCTGAGGATCGCTCAGGCGCGTGGCTCGAGGGCCTCGGGCGGCAGTGCCGTGCTGAAGAGGCGGTAGAGCGTCGTCGCCGACACCGGGAGCAGGGCTCCGTCCTCCTCGTCGAGCACGTGCATCCCGTCGGCGCCGTCGACCACGACGAGGTCGCGGTGCTCGGCGTCCCAGGCCACCCGCAGCCGCCAGGCCAGCGTGGCGGACACGGCCCGCAGGGCGTCGTGGCGCACGTCGGCGTCGTCCGACAGCAGCAGCGAGGGCGCGTCCGCCGGTGCCGGCCGGGGCCCGCTCGCGGGCGAGCGCCGCGGACCGGTCCGGGTGATGCGCACGAGGGCGGCCGCGACGTGCGACGGCGGCAGCACCATGAGCTGGTGCAGTCCCGGCCGGACCGCGAGCAGGACCACCGCGCGCTCGGCGTCCACGGCGATGCGGTGCAACTGCAGCGAGGACCCGGCGACGTGGACCTCGAGGGTGACGACCGGCCGTCGCAGGGTGTCGAGCGCCGGGCGCAGGCCAGCCGCCGCCAGCTCGGCGGCCGCGGCCTCGTCGAGGTCGCCGCCACCGAGCAACGCCGCGACGCCGGCGTCGTCGAGGCGCACCACACCGTCCTGCGTGTCGATCACGGCTGGTCCCCTGCCCCGACGCCGGTGACCGGTCGCCACGCGGCGGCCACCTCGGCGAGCTCGCCGGCCAGCTCGTCGTAGGACCAGGTCTCGACGGTCGCGGTGAGCGTCCAGCCGCGGTCACCGTCGGCGACGAACCACTGCTCCATGGTGAGCGCCCGGGCCGCCTGGTCGATGTGGTGGGCCAGGCGGCGGCCGCCCGGCAGGCCGTCGACCTCGAGCCGCTCGAGGTCCACGAGGAGGTAGTCCTGCAGCATCGTCGGCAGCACCTCGTCGGAGACGACCTGCCAGTCGCGGAAGCTGAGGCCGCCGAGGTCGTCAACGGTCAGCACCAGGTTGGCGCGGAACCGGTCGGGGCGGGCGAGGTCGACGGGCTCGACGGCCGTCCAGACCGCACCGGTGGGCGGACGGGCGACCTTGTCCCACCCCTGCGGCACGGACGGCGGCGCGAAGCGGGGGAGCTCAGTCACGGACGGCCCGGCCGGGCGACGCGACCTGCTCGCGGTACCACCGCGGCTGGACGGCCGTCGGCACCGGGAGCGGCAGGACGGCGTACGCCAGCCACGTCAGCAGTCCGGCGGCGAGCAGGACGACCCCGGGCCACGTCGGCAGCTCCGCCGCCTCCGCGGCGCCGAGCAGGGCCCCGCCGAGGAGGGCGACCGCGAGGCAGGGCCACAGGACGAGGACGTTGCGCTGGGCGAAGTCGCGGTGAGTGCCGCGCGCCCAGCGACGCGCGGCCGGCGTGCGGCCGAGCCGCTGCCAGGTGTTGAAGACCGCCAGAGCGAGGCTGGCGAGCAGCATGAGCAGGTAGATCATGACCTCAGTCCCAGAAGCTGATCGCGTCGCCGACGTCGGAGAGCGCGTCGCCGGCGTCGGAGAGCCGGTCGCCCGCCCAGTCTGCCGCAGCGTCCGCCGCGTCGCCGACCGGGTCGAGGACAGCCTGGCCGACCTCGGAGCCGACGAAGCCGCCGATGGCGCCGCCCACGAGACCGCCGACGACGCCGCCGACGACGGTGCCGACGCCCGGGCAGATCGCGGTGCCGATCGCGCCGCCGGCCCACGCGCCGCCCTGGGCGCCGGCCCACGCGCCCGCGGCGGTGGTGGCGCCCATGGTGGTGGCGCGGGCGCCGCGCTCGACGTCGCCCATCGACGGGTCGTCGGCGTCGGCCTGCCACTGGTTCCACCCGGCGCTCACGGCGGTGACCGCGACGCCGGCCCGCCCGGCCCACCTGCCGGCGGTGGCCCAGCCGTTGCGGGCGGCCGCACCGTAGGGCCTCGCGTGGAAGTTGTCGCTGTTGCCGGCCGCCCAGGCCCGCTGCCAGAAGCTCATGCCGCTCGCGCTGGAGAAGCGGCCGTTGATGCGCGGCTGGAAGATGCCGTAGCGGCCGTTGACCATCCAGCCGACGCCGGCGCCGAAGCCGAGGCCGCCGAGCCCGAACAGCCAGGAGGCGACGTCGTCGCCGTCGGCGAAGTCGGGCGGCAGGAAGCCGAGCCGCTGCAGGAGGTCGACCACGAACCCGTCGCCGGTCGAGGCGGTGACGCCGTCACCGAGGCGCTGGTGGGCCTCCTGCTCCTTGGTCCGCGCGGCGTCGGCCACCTCCACGGCCTCGTTCCACGCCTTCACCACGTCGTTGTGCGCGGTGACCTGGTCGGGTGTGGCGTCGGCCGGCGCCACCGGCCGCACGAGCGACTCGCCGCTGGCCCGCACCCCGCCGGCGACGCCGACGCTGCGGGCGTGGGCCAGGCGGGAGCGGACCACGTCGAGCTCCCCGGCGAAGTCCGTGAGCGCCGTGCCCAGCCCCTCCAGCCGCCTGTCCAGCTCGCGGAGGTCCTTGACGGCGGCCTCGGCCCGGGTCTCGAAGGCGGCACCCGCCCGGCCCTGCCAGGTGCCGGTCGCCCGCACCGCACGGCGTACGTCGTCGACCGCTGTGGTGACGGTGGTGCGGGCGGTGCCGATGTCGGTGGCGGCAGCGCGGCACGACGCCGGGTCGCCGTGGACGACGAGGTCGAGGAGGTCGCTCACGGAGCCAACCCCCGCGCGCGCTGCTGCGAGGACGCAGCCGCCGCCTGGTCGGTCGCGCGCACGTCGGCCGCGGTGGTGCGCACCGACTCCGCTGTCGAGGCGATCTCCTCCGCGACGGCGGCGACGGCCTCGGCGAGGGACGCCAGCGCGGTGGCCACCTCGTTGCTGGAGACGCCGGCGTCGGGCCTCGTGCGCAGCCCGGGCGCCCCGTCGGCGAGGTGCGAGCCGGTGCCCTCGAGGATCCCGGCCGCCGACTCCAGTGCCGCCGGGTCCACCTGGAGCGTGCCGGCGGGGCCTCCGGCGCTGGGCGAGGTCATGACCTCGATCCTCCCACCGGGGGGCCCGTGCCAAACCTCCGGCCGGCGCCGTCGTGATTCGCCCCTCGCGTGCACCCCTGACGTAGCCTCGACGCCGTGATTCGCTTCGAGAAGGTCACCAAGACCTATCCCGGCCACCCCCACCCCGCGCTCGACAACGTGTCCGTCGACGTCGAGAAGGGGGAGTTCGTCTTCCTCGTGGGCTCCTCGGGATCGGGCAAGTCGACCTTCCTGCGCCTCGTGCTCCGCGAGTACCGCCCGACCAGCGGCCGCGTCTACGTCGCCGGCAAGGAGATCAACCGGCTGGCGGGCTGGAAGGTTCCCCGCCTGCGGCGCGACATCGGCACCGTCTTCCAGGACTTCCGCCTCCTGCCCAACAAGACCGTGACCGAGAACGTCGCCTTCGCGCTCCAGGTGATCGGCAAGTCCCGCAAGGAGATCAAGGACGTCGTCCCGGAGACGCTCGAGCTCGTGGGCCTGAGCGGCAAGGGCGACCGGATGCCCGACGAGCTCTCCGGCGGCGAGCAGCAGCGCGTCGCCGTGGCGCGCGCGTTCGTCAACCGGCCGATGATCCTCATCGCCGACGAGCCCACCGGAAACCTCGATCCGACGACGTCGGTCGGGATCATGAAGCTCCTCGACCGCATCAACCGCACCGGCACCACCGTGGTGATGGCCACCCACGACGCCGGGATCGTCGACCAGATGCGCAAGCGCGTCATCGAGCTCGACAACGGCCACGTCGTGCGCGACCAGGCGCAGGGCGTCTACGGCCACCAGAACTGACCCCGGGCCCCGCCCGGAAACCGACTCTGAACGAATCGAGACCCCCACTCCATGCAGCTGCGCTACGTCTACTCCGAGCTCGGCCAGGGCCTGCGACGCAACCTCACGATGCACCTCGCGGTGATCCTCACCCTGGTCGTCTCGCTGACGCTCGTCGGGATCGGCCTGCTCTTCCAGCAGCAGGCCACGCGGGCGGCCGAGCACTTCGGGAACCAGCTCCAGATCACGGTCTACCTGTGCCGGCTCAACGACTCCAACCCGGTCTGCCCCAACCCGGTCACCGACGCGCAGAAGGCGGAGATCGAGGCCGTCGTCGACGCCAACCCGGAGGTGGCGAGCTACCGCTTCGAGTCCGGCGAGGTGGCGCTCGAGAAGGCCAAGGAGCTCTACGGCGAGGAGCTGTTCTCGGGCGACAACCCCGCGCTGACCGCCGAGGACATGCCGCAGACGATCTGGATCACCCTCGAGGACCCCGAGCAGTACGAGGGCATCAGCAGCGCCGTCCAGGGCCTCGACGGCGTCTCGCGGGTGCGGGACCTCCGCGAGCAGGTCGGGCCGATCCTCACGACCATCACCAAGATGCGGACGTACGCCCTGGGCACCGCCGCGCTCCTGGTGCTGGCCGCGCTGCTGCTGGTCGCCAACACGATCCGCCTCGCGGCCTTCGCGCGCCGCAAGGAGATCGGCATCATGCGGCTGGTGGGTGCCTCCACCCTCTACATCGCGCTGCCGTTCCTCCTCGAGGCGCTCGTCACCGCGCTCATCAGCGTCGCCCTCGCCATCGGGGCGCTGGCGGCGTTCCTGCAGTTCGCGATCGGCGACCTCCAGCAGAACCTGCGGTTCGTGCCGTGGATCAGCTGGGACGAGTTCTGGCTGGCGGCCGGGGCCGTCGCGATCCTCGGCCCGGTGCTGACGTTGGTCCCGACACTCGTGCTGACGCGGAAATACCTCAAAGTCTGATCGGCGGAGGTTAGCGTCTAGGCGTCCCGCCCGGCTCGGCGTCGGGAGGACACCCTTCCCCGCTTCCCCGACGCAAAGGCTTCCCCGGTGCGTACCTTCCCCCGTGCCGCTCATCGCCCTGTGGCCGCAGCTCTCGTTGCGGTCATGGCGCTGGGTGTGTCCGCTGCTCATGCCGACGACCTCAAGGACAAGAAGCACCAGGTCGAGCGCGAGCTCAAGGGCGCCCACCAGGACCTCGACCACTCCAGCGCCGAGCTGCGCAAGGCCGCGGCCCGCCTTGACGCCGCGCAGCAGCAGCTCGACGTCGCCAAGACCCGGCTCGCCACCGCGCGCGGCAAGGTGGAGGTCGCCACGGAGCGCGACGCCCAGATGCAGGCCGAGCTGGCGGCCGCCGAGGCCGAGCTCGCCGCCGCCGAGGCCGCGCTCGCCCAGGGGAAGGTCGACCGGGACGCCCAGCGCGCGAAGGTCGCCCGCACCGTCGCCGACATGTACTCGGAGGGCGACCCCGAGCTGATCGCGTTCTCCTCCCTCCTCGACGCCGACTCCACCGAGGAGCTCACCCGCCGCGACGGCGTCCGGGACGTCGTCATCGGCCAGGAGTCGCGTGAGTACGACGAGCTCAAGGCCTCCGAGGTGCTCCTGCAGGTGCGCGAGGACCAGGTCACCGAGGCGCGCGACGCCGTGGCGGTCAAGCGCGAGGCCGCCGCCGAGCACCTCGAGCTGATGCAGTCCCTCGAGGCCGAGGAGCAGGCGGCCAAGGACTCCGTCGTGTCCCTCGTGATCGAGCGCCGCGACGCCCGGGCGGGCGCCAGCGCGGCTCGGGCGAAGGACCTCGCCAAGCTGCGCAAGCTCGAGAAGGAGCAGGACAAGATCGAGGAGATGCTGCGCAAGCGCGCCCTCGCCGCGCTGCGCCGCCAGCGCGCGCAGGCCCGCGCGCACGCGCGGTCGCAGGCCTCCGCCCCCAGCCCCGGCCTGCTGGCGTACCCCGTCGACGGCTACGTGACCTCGCCGTTCGGCTACCGGACCCACCCGATCTACCACTACTGGGGCCTGCACGACGGCGTCGACTTCGGTGGCGGCTGCGGCACCCCGCTGCGCGCCGCCGCGCCCGGCAGGGTCGTGTCGTCGTACTTCAGCGGCGTGTACGGCAACCGGCTGGTGGTCGACCACGGGGTGCTCGGCGGCAAGGGCATCGCGACGATCTACAACCACGCCACGAGCTACACCGTCGGCGTCGGCGACCAGGTGCAGGAGGGGCAGGTCATCGGCTTCGAGGGCAGCACCGGCTGGTCCACCGGGTGCCACCTGCACTTCACCGTGATGGCCAACGGGGTGGCCGTCGACCCGATGAACTGGCTCTGACAACCGGCTGGACACGCTCTGGGAGAATGGCCCCATGGCGAAGGAGCAGGGCCAGAAGATGGTCGCGCAGAACAAGAAGGCGCGCCACGACTACCACATCGAGGACACGTGGGAGGCCGGGCTCGTCCTGATGGGCACCGAGGTCAAGTCGCTGCGCCAGGGGCGGGCGTCGCTGGTCGACGGCTTCGCCGAGATCGACAACGGCGAGGCGTGGCTCCTCGGCGTGCACATCCCGGAGTACAGCCAGGGCACCTGGACCAACCACTCGGCCCGCCGCCGTCGCAAGCTGCTGCTCAACCGGTCCGAGATCGACAAGATCGAGCGCAAGATCACCGACAAGGGCTACACGATCGTCCCGCTCTCCCTCTACTTCAAGGACGGTCGCGCCAAGGTCGAGATCGCCCTCGCCAAGGGCAAGAAGTCCTACGACAAGCGCCACACGCTCGCCGAGCGCACCGCTAACCGCGAGAAGGTCGAGGCCGTCCAGCGCCGGCTCAAGGGCCACCGGGATTGAGATCGGGATTGAGGCGGGCTTGACCCCCGTCGACTTCGCGCAGGCCCTCGGCCTGCCCGGCCTCATCGACCTGCACACCCACTTCCTCCCGCCGCGGGTGATGGCCAAGGTCCGGGCGCAGTTCGACGCCGCCGGTCCGCTGATCGGCCGGCCGTGGCCGCTGCACTACCGCGACGACGACGACGCGCTCGTCGAGGTGCTCCGCTCCTTCGGCGTACGCCGCTTCACCGCCCTGCCCTACGCCCACAGGCCGGGCATGGCCGAGTTCCTCAACGACTGGGCGGCCGGGTTCGCGGAGCGGGTGCCCGAGGCGGCGGTGTGCGGCACGTTCTTCCCCGAGCCCGGCGTGACGGCGTACGTCACCTCCCGCACGTCCGCCTCGACCCGCCCGGTCGAGGTCTGGAAGGTGCACGTGCAGGTCGGGGCCTTCGACGTCACCGACCCGCTGCTCGACGAGGCCTGGGGCGTCGTCGCGGAGGCCGGGACCCCGGTGGTGCTGCACGCCGGGAGCGGCCCGGTGCCGACCGAGCACACCGGGCCCGCGCCGGTCGCCGAGCTGCTGGCGCGACACCCGCGGCTGCGGCTGGTGATCGCGCACGCCGGGGCTCCCGAGTACGCCGAGTTCCTGGCGCTCGCCGAGTCGTACGAGCGGGTGGCGCTCGACACCACGATGGCCTTCACGCCGTTCTTCGAGGAGATGGGCGGCGCCTACCCGCCCGACCTGCTGCCGCGGCTGCGTGACCTCGGGCTGGCCGGGAAGGTCCACCTCGGCAGCGACTTCCCCAACATCCCCTACCCCTACGTCGTCCAGCTCGAGGCGCTCGCCCGGCTCGGACTGGGGGAGGAGTGGCTCCGCGCCGTCTGCTGGGACAGCTCGGCCGCACTGCTGGGCTGACGCCGCGTGGGTGGTGCGTGAAGGGGATTCCGCACCGCTGGAATCCTCGTCCGGCACCGCCCCCGGGCGAGCCCGTACGTCGACGCGCCGAGGAGCGGTGTCTGAGGAGGAGTGCGGGACGGTGGAATCCTCCTCAGCCACCGCTCGGGTGGTCTGGACCGGTCGCGAACGATGCGGGAGTAACTCTTGACGCAGGATATGTAAGTGCGCTGAACTAACTAATGTGACACCGCACACACCAGTGGGTCGGCCACTCCGTCCCCGGGGCAAGCTCCTCCAGGAGGACGCCCGCCGCCACCACCGTTCGCTGCTGCTGCAACAGCTCTTCCGCGAGGGTCCCGCGAGCCGGGCGGACCTGGCCCGGTCGAGCGGCCTGACCCGGGTCACCGTGTCGGACCTGGTGGGGGAGATGCTCGCCGAGGGCTTCGTGGCCGAGCTCGGTGCTCCCGCCGAGACGCGGGTCGGCAAGCC
>DASTPB010000269.1:0-3889 GCA_035762385.1 Nocardioides sp.
TGATCCGCACCCGGGTCGTCGGCCTCGAGGACCAGGTCGACGTAGCCCGTCGCGATCGTCAGCGGCGTACGCATCTCGTGGGACGTCAGCCGCGCCAGCCGCTCCCGTCGTGCGGCGGCGTCGACCTCGCGACGTGCGAGCGCCGCCGCCCGCGCCATCGCCTCGTCGCGCCGTTGCACGTGCCAGGCGACGAGCAGGCAGAGGAGCAGCATGAGCGGGACCTCGGCGAGCTCGTCGAGGGCGAGCACCCCCTCGCGGACGTGGGCGACCATGAGCGCCCCGGTGGCCGCGGTCGTCGCGCCGAGGACGACGAGCGTCTGGCCCTTCGGCCAGGGCTCGAACCCGTACATGAGCGCGAACCCCGCCCAGGCGAGGTGGTAGGGGATGACCTCGATGCCGGGCCACGCCCACATGGCCCACAGGCACGTCGCCCACACGACCAGCCAGGGCACGTACAGGGGCCACGAACGGCGGGCCGCAGGGCCGGGCGGCGCGAGCTCGCTCGTGGACGCGGGGGCGGTCGACACCTCGACGTCCTCGTCAGTCCGCGTCGAAGATGTAGCCGGACGACCGCACGGTCTCGATGGGCGGGTCCCCCAGCCTGCGGCGCAGCCGACGGATGCACACCTCGACGACGTTGCTGCCCGGATCGAAGTCGAGCCCCCAGACGTCGTGCAGGAGCTCGCCCTTGGTGCAGACGCGGCCCCGGTTGCGCATCAGGTGCGCCAGCAGCGCGAACTCGCGCTCGGACAGGGTGACGGCGTCGTCCCCCACGCGGGCCCGTCGTCGGTCCAGGTCGAGCTCGATCCCGCCGGCCCGGATGTAGCGGCGCCCGGTGTTGTCCGGGGCCGGGCTCGCGAGGTGGCGGCGGATCCGGGCGACCAGCTCGGCGGTCCGGAAGGGCTTGTTGACGTAGTCCACGGCCCCGGCGTCCAACGCCTGGACGGTGGCGGCGACGTCGTCGACGGCGGACAGGACGATGACCGGCGGCATCGCACCCCGGCCCCGGAGCTCCCTGAGCACCTCGAGGCCGTTGCGGCGCGGCATGACGAGGTCGAGCAGGACGAGGTCCACGGGTTGCGAGTCCAGGCGGTCGAGCGCCTCGGCCCCGTCGGCGGCCGTGACGGAGGTGTGCCCCTCACCCACCAGCACCCGGCCGAGCATGTCCCGGATCCGCGGCTCGTCGTCGACGATGAGCACCTTGCTCACGAGCACCCCTCGGCCGGGCCCGCGCTCCCACGGGCGTTGCTCCCACCATGGACGTCCCAGCGCCCGCGGCGGCCGCCACGTGGCGAGGTTGCCCAATTCGGTCTACGGCGAACCGCCTCGGCCGCCCCGGATGACGGGTCGATGACCGCCGGATGAGCGTCGCCTGACAGTCGCGTGAGGGTCCGCTCACGCCCGCGGGACGGGACCGATCGCCGTGCCTGACTGGATGCGGGTGCCGACGGCCGGCGCCCGGCTCCGGCGTACAGAGGACCGCTGGGGCAGCATGAGGGGAGCTGTCATGAAGCGAACTCCGAGAACGCCACGGCTGACGGCCCTGGCCGCGGTGGGCCTCCTGCTGGCGAGCATGCTCGCGGGAGTGATCGGCATGGTGGGATCCACCACTGTCGCCGCCCAGGCCGCGGGACGACCGAGCAGCCCGACCGACGCCACGAAGGTGCCGCACTACTTCGGTCCGTGGCCCAACTGGGCGAACAGCCCGCTCACCACGTCCACGGCGCAGGTGCGGATCGACTCGCCGACCGGCCAGGGCGCCAGCGCGGTGGCACAGGTCGACCCCGTGTCTGGCGCGGTGTCGGCGATCGACGTGACGACACCCGGTCACGACTACGACCCGGCCACCACGACGGTCACCGTCACCGGTGGCACTGCCGATGCCACGGGCACCGTCACGGTGGCCAGCGGCGGCGCCGTCGTCGGGCTCAGCGTGACGGCCCCGGGCAGCGGCTACACCCGGCTCCAGGCCGACGTGACGGGCGGCGGAGGCACCGGAGCCACCGTGACGCCCTCCGGCGGGGTGGACGCCGTGCAGCTGACCGACGGTGGCAGCGGCTACACGATGCCGACCGTCGACTTCGACCTCCCCGACGACCCGGACGGCACCATCGCCAAGGCGCACGTGCCCCAGGACGCACTGACCGCGGACGGCACCGTGACCGACGTCGTCATCGACGACCCGGGCTCCGGCTACACCACCGCGCCGCAGGTGGTCATCCGCAACGGCACGCTCGCGGACCCGATCAACGGAGCCACCGAGGCGACCGCCACGACCACCCTGAAGCTCGTGGGGATGACGATCACCAACCCCGGCACCGGCTACACCAGCGCACCCGACGTGACGATCACCGACCCCGGCGGCACCGGCACCGGCGCGCAGGTCACGGCGCAGACCGACGTCGGCGCCATCCGGTCGATCCAGCTCGTCGAGCCGGGCGCCGGCTTCCTGACCAAGGGCATGAAGAAGTTCCAGGACGAGCTGCCGCTCCCGTGCGACCCCGGCGCCGACGGGACCGGGTGCCCGCGCGTGGAGATGACGACCGAGCCGGCCACCGGTGCGGCGTCGAAGTTCCTGCCGCTCGCCGTGCCCGACGCCAAGACGTACAGCGGCGAGGCCGCCGACGAGTACGTCATCGGCCTGGTGCAGTACCGGACCCGGTTCTCCTCCGACCTGCCGCCGACGCTGGTGCGCGGCTACGTGCAGCTCTCGACGGACGCCGTGCCCGGACAGCAGATCCCCCTGTTCAACGAGCTCCTCGACGGCACGCGCGTCCCGATCGCCGGCTACACCGGCGTCACGTCGCCGCAGTGGCTCGGACCGGTGATCTCGGCCGAGAAGAACCGGCCGGTGCGCATCGTCTTCCGCAACCTGCTGCCCAACGGGGCGGCCGGGGACCTCTTCCTGCCCACCGACAGCACCGGGATGGGCTCGGGCATGGGCCCGATGGACATGCCGGCGCCCGTGGACGAGTCCAGCGTGATGGACGACGTCCGCAACCCGCTGTGCACCGCCAGCGACCCGAAGAGCGACATGTGCTTCAAGGACAACCGGGCCACGCTGCACCTGCACGGCGGCACCACCCCGTGGATCAGCGACGGCACGCCCCACCAGTGGATCACCCCCGCCGGGGAGGGCACGCCGTGGCCTGAAGGAGTCAGCGTGCGCAACGTGCCCGACATGACCGACAACGGGGCCGAGGTGTGCGCGGCCAAGGACGACGGCTGCTCGACCTTCTACTACACCAACCAGCAGAGCGCGCGGCTGATGTTCTACCACGACCACTCGTGGGGGATCACCCGGCTGAACGTCTACGCGGGCGAGGCTGCCGGCTACACGATCACCGACGCGGTGGAGAAGAAGCTGGTGTCCGACGGCACCATCCCCGGGGCCGCCGACACGCTGCCGCTGATCGTCCAGGACCGGACGTTCGTGCCCGGCGACGAGCAGCTCAAGGACGTGGTCGACGGGGACGGAAACATCACGTCGTACGGCCAGGACCCGACGTGGGACACCGGCAAGTGGGGCACCAAGGGCAGCTTCTGGTACCACCACGTCTACATGCCGGCGCAGAACCCCGGAGACCCGTCCGGGATGAGCGCGTACGGACGGTGGATGTACGGCCCGTGGTTCTGGCCGCCGGCCACGGACATCGCGCACGGACCGATCGACAACCCCTACTACGACCCGGCGTGCGACCTCGACGACCCGACGACCTGGCAGTACGACACCGACCCGTTCTGCGAGCCCAAGCAGATCCCCGGCACGCCGAACATCTCGATGGGCATGGAGCAGTTCAACGACACCCCCATCGTCAACGGCGTGGCGTACCCGGAGACCACGGTGCAGCCCAAGGCGTACCGGCTGCGGATGCTCAATGCGGCGAAC
>DASTPB010000270.1:0-7352 GCA_035762385.1 Nocardioides sp.
CCTCGTCGTCGTCGACCTCGCCCGTCAGGGCGGACCGCTGCTGGCCGAGCTGGTCGACCGGTGCGACGAGCTGCTCGTGGTGACACCGGCGACCGTGCCGGGGCTGGCCGCGGCCGCCCGCCTGGTCGCCGACCTCGGGCGCGACGGCCGCGCCGGGCTCGTGCTCCGCCCGGGTGGCCTCGGAGATGCCGATGCCGAGCGGGTGACCGGTCTGCCGGTCGTGGCCGCGGTCGCCGACCAGCGCGGGGTTGCCGCCTCGGTCGATCGCGGTCTCGGCCCTCTGTCCGGGAGGGGCCCGCTCGCCCGAGCCGCCCGCGACCTGCTGGCAGCCGCCGCATGAGCACCCCGCGACGTTCCTCACCTCCCCCGCTCCGCTCCACCACCGACCAACGCCGCAGGGACCCCGCATGAGCACCCCCGTCCCGACCGCCGTGCTCGACGACGTACGCCGCCGCCTGGCAGGGTCCGCAGGCGAGCTGACGCCGCACCGGGTCGCCGAGGCGCTGCGGGCGTCCGGGTCGCCGGTCGGCGACGCGACGGTGCTCGCCGTCCACGACCTGCTTCGCCGCGACGTGCTCGGCGCCGGCCCGTTGGAGGAGCTGCTGCGCCTGCCGGACGTCACCGACGTGCTGGTCAACAGCCCCGACGAGGTCTGGATCGATCGCGGAGGTGGACTCGAGCGGGCGTCGGTCTCCTTCCCCGACGACGCGGCCGTGCGGCGCCTCGCGCAGCGGCTGGCCGCCTCGGCCGGTCGCCGGCTCGACGACGCGACCCCGCACGCGGACGTGCGCCTCCCGGACGGCACGCGCTTCCATGCCGTGCTCGCCCCGGTCGCCCGGTCGGGCACCGTGCTGTCGCTCCGGGTGCCGAGGGGTCGGGTGTGGACGCTGCCCGAGCTGGTGACGGCCGGCGCGGTGCCGCCGGACGGTGCCTTCCTGCTCGAGGAGATCGTCGACTCGCGGTGCGCCTTCCTCGTCACCGGCGGCACCGGCACCGGCAAGACGTCGGTGCTGTCCGCCCTCCTGTCGCTCGTCGACCCCGGTGAGCGCATCGTCCTGGTGGAGGACGCGAGCGAGCTGAGACCCGACCACCCCCACGTCGTGGCGCTGGAGGGCCGCCCAGCCAACATCGAGGGCGCGGGGGAGATCTCGCTGCAGGTGCTGGTGAGGCAGGCGCTGCGGATGCGGCCCGACCGTCTGGTGGTCGGTGAGGTGCGCGGAGCGGAGGTGGTCGACCTGCTGGCCGCGCTCAACACCGGTCACGGTGGAGGGTGCGGCACCCTCCACGCCAACTCGGCCGCCGACGTCCCGGCGCGCGTCGAGGCGTTGTCGCTGGCCGCGGGCCTGCCGCGCTCGGCCGCGCACAGCCAGCTCGCCTCGGCGCTCGACGTGGTCATCCACCTCGGGCGAGGCCGCGACGGCCGTCGCAGGGTCCTCGAGCTCGGCGTGCCTGAGCGGGACACCTCCGGTCACGTCGCGCTCCGCACCGCCGCGATCTTCGAGACCGACCGGGTGGTGCCCGGTCCGGCCGCCGGAGCCCTGGCAGCCCGGCTCGGGTCGGCGACGTGGTGACCGCCTGGCTCGTCGCCCTGCTGGCAGGCTCGGCCGTCGCCGCGCTGGTGCCGTCGGCAGGGCCTGCGCCGTCGGCAGCGACGGCGCCGCCGCCGGGGGCGTCGCCGTCCACCCCCGGGTGGTCACGGCAGAGGTGGTCCGTCCCCACGCGGCTCCTGGCCAGTCGCAGGCGCGCGGCCGCCGACCAGGCGGCCGTCCTGGAGGTCTGCGACCTGCTCGCCGCCGACCTCGCCGCAGGGCGGCCCCCGGAGGCCGCGCTGGCCGCCGGCGCCGAGCGGTGGCCGCCGCTGGTGCCCGTCGTCGAGGCGATGCGGCTCGGCGCCGACGTCCCCGAGGCGATGCGCCGGCTGGCGGCCGAGCGACGCGGCGCGGCCGACCTGCGGTGGATCGCCGGGGCGTGGCAGGTCGCGCAGCACTCCGGCCACGGACTCGCCGCAGCACTCGAACGCACGGCCGCCGGCCTGCGCGCGCGGCGTCGGACGCGTCGCCTCGTCGACTCCGAGCTGGCCTCGGCCAGGTCGACCGCCCGGCTCGTCGCCTGCCTCCCGGTCGCCGTGCTGCTGATGGGGTCGGGCGCCGGCTCCGACCCGTGGTCGTTCCTGCTCTCGACACCGGTCGGCTGGATCTGTGGGGCGGTGGGGCTCACCCTCGTCGGGGTCGGCCTGTGGTGGATCGAGCGCCTGGCCGACCAGGCCGCAGCGCCATGACCTGGATGACCTGGATGAGCTGGGTGAGCGTGGTGTGCGTGTCGCTGGCCGTCGCGGCGCTGGTCCCGTCGCTCCCACGCGGCGTCGGCCGGCGCGCGCCCGCGTCGCCCCGGCTGCGCCCGCTGGCGGTCGTGGGCGTGGCGATCGGCGCCTGGCTGCTCGTGGGTGGGATCGCCGGGGCGCTCGTGGCCGGGATCGCGGCGGTCGTGGCTCGGCACGTGCTCGCCGCTGCAGAGGCTCCGTCGGCACGCCGCGAGCGCGAGGAGGTCGAGCGGACGCTGCCGCACCTCGTCGACCTCCTCGCGGCCACGCTCCGGGCCGGCTCCGAACCGGTCTCCGGTCTGTCCCAGGTCTGCGCCGCGCTCCCCGGTCCGGCGGCCGACCGGCTGGTTCCCGTCGTGGAGCGGGCCCGGTGGGGAGCCGCCGGGGTGGACGCGTGGGCAGCCGTGGCCGACGACCCCGTGCTGGCGCCGCTGGCGCGCGCCATGGTGCGCTCGCAGACGTCGGGAGCGTCGGTCGTGCAGAGCGTCGAGCGGCTCGCCGACGAGCTCCAGCGGGAGTCCCTCGCCCGGGCGGAGGACGCGGCCCGCCGTGTCGGGGTGGCCGCGGCCATCCCGCTCGGCGCCTGCCTGCTCCCCGCCTTCATGCTCCTCGGCGTCGTGCCGACCGTGGCGTCGCTCTTCGGCTCGGTGACGCCATGACGGGCCAGCCGACGTCCACAACGCGACCGGCACGCGTGTCCTCCACAGGCCCGCGGCCGGTCCCGTGCAGCCGAGCCGCCAGCCGCACACGCTGGTCCCGGTCGGGGCTCGTCGGGGGCCCTGCGACGACAGGAGGACAGATGGAACCCGCACGTCATCTCGGACGGAGGTCCGCGCGGTCGGTGAGGCCGGGCAGCGCGCGCAGTGCCGGCGGGCCGGAGACGGAGGCCGGCATCACCACCGCGGAGTACGCCGTCGGCACCGCCGCGGGGGCCGGATTCGCCGGCCTGCTCTACACGCTGCTCACCGGTGCGTTCGGCGACCAGCTGCTGGAGCGGTTGTTCAAGCACGTCATGGCCCTGCTCGGCATCGGGTGAGCGTCGTGCGGTCTCGCGGGCGAGGGGCCCGGACGGAGTCGGGGGCGGCGACGGCCGAGCTCGCGCTGGGCATCCCGCTCCTCGTGGCCCTGACCGCCGGGCTGGTCTGGATGCTCGCCGTCGGCGCGGCACAGGTCCGGGTGATCGATGCCTCCCGCGAGGCCGCCCGGGCCGTCGCCCGCGGTGACGACGTCGCGTCCGCTCGACAGGTGGCGGCGCGGATCGCTCCCGAAGGGGCGCGCGTGCAGGTCGACGTCGGCGGCACGCAGGTCGTGGTGACGACGTCGGCCCGGGTCACCGGCCCGGGCGGTCTGCTCGGCTCGCTGCCCGGAGTGACGGTGGCGGCCGAGGCGGTCGCGGTGGTGGAGGAGTCATGAGGCCCTTCATGAGGCCCCGGAGTGCCGGCAGCGACCGTGGTGCGGCGACGGTGCTCGTCGTCGCGATGGCGGGCGTGCTGATGTTCGTCATGACCGGGCTGGCCGCAGCAGGTGGCCTCGTGACGGCCCAGCGTCGCGCCCAGGCCGCAGCAGACCTCGCCGCCCTCGCCGGGGCATCGGCTCTCACCACCGTGAGCGGTCCGACGGACGCGTGTGCCGCGGCCGCCGGGGTCGCAGGTGCCAACTCCGCCGTGCTCGACTCGTGCGCGCCCGACGGTTGGTCGGTCCGGGTCGTTGTCTCGGTGCCCGGTCCGGAGGTCCCGTGGCGGGAGGTGAGGGTGAGCGCGGAGGCCCGGGCCGGACCCGGTTGATCCGGACGGCTTCGCGCGTCAGACGGTGTCGCGGTGCTCGGGGTCCTCGTTGCGGCGCTCGGCCTCGACCCGCTCGAGCTTCTGGTTGAGCTCGGTCAGCTCCTTGCGCTCGCGGCGGTGGGCCAGGCTGCGCTTCGTGCCCCACTTGAGGATCGCGAAGCCCCACAGGATGGCGGCGCCGGCGGCGACCCCGACGAGGAACGACTCGAGCGTGGTCACGTCGAAGCCCAGGAGCTCGCCGCCCGACCCGGGCTCGCTGACGAAGAGGGCGGACAGCACGGCGATGCCGCCGAGGATCATGAGACCGAGACCGAGGATCACCATGCCCCGAATCTAGCCCTACCCGTCCTCGCGCGGTGCCCCCGAGAGGAGGGCGTCGAGCAGCGCGATCGCCCCGGCCTTGTCGAGGGGGTTGTTCTGGTTGCCGCACTTGGGCGACTGGATGCACGACGGGCACCCGCTGGCGCACTCGCAGCTCGCGATCGCCTCGCGGGTGGCGGTGAGCCAGGCGACGGCGGTGCGGAAGCCACGCTCGGAGAAGCCGGCGCCGCCCGGGTGGCCGTCGTAGACGAAGACGGTGAGCACGCCGGTGTCGGCGTGGCGGGCGGTGGACACGCCGCCGATGTCCCAGCGGTCGCACGTCGCGAAGAGGGGGAGGAGGCCGATCGAGCAGTGCTCGGCCGCGTGGGCCGCGCCGGGGACGTCGAGCGTGGCGAGACCGGCCTCGGCGACGACGTCGTCGGGGACCGTCCACCACACCGACGTCGTACGCAGGGTCCGCTCGGGCAGGTCGAGGGGTTCTTCGGCCAGCACCTCGCCGCCCGGCTGGCGCCGCCTGAGGAAGGAGACCACCTGGTGCGACACGTCGACCTCACCGAGGGAGAGCTCGCAGCCGCCCCACGACCGGCGCTCGCGGGTCGCCACGATGCTGATGTCGGTGACCTCGCGGGCGGTGGTCGAGTACGACGGCTCGTCGCGGCGCATGGTCGCGACGTGGTGCTCGAGGTCGAGGTCCTCGACCAGCCAGGTCTCGCCCTGGTGGACGTACACGGCGCCGGGGTGGGCCTGGTTGTGGGCGCCGCCGGCGTCCACCGTGCCGACGACCCGCCCGGTGCCCGCCTCGATGAGCTGCACCGGCGACCCGCCCGCCGAGCGGATGTCGGCCAGGTCGGCCGCCCGGCCCCGGTCGGTCCAGAACCAGCCTCGCGGTCGCCGCCGCAGCAGTCCGAGCACGGTCAGCTCGTCGACCACCTCGCGGGCGGTGGGCCCGAACAGCGGCAGGTCCGCCTCGGTGAGCGGCTGCTCCTGCGCCGCGGCGCAGAGATGGGGGCCCATGACGTGGGGGTTCGACGGGTCGAAGACCGACGCCTCGACCGGTGCGCCGATGAGCTTGTCGGGGTGGGTGACCAGGTAGGTGTCGAGCGGGTCGTCCTTGGCGACCAGCACCCCGAGCGCGTCCTGCGCGCCCCGGCCGGCCCGCCCGACCTGCTGCCAGAACGCCGCCCGGGTCCCCGGGAAACCGGCGATGAGGACCGCGTCGAGCCCGCTGATGTCGATCCCGAGCTCGAGCGCGTTGGTGGCGGCCAGCCCGACGAGATCGCCGCGGCGCAGCGCAGCCTCGAGTGCTCGCCGCTCCTCGGGCAGGTAGCCCCCGCGGTAGGCCGCGATCCGGTCGGGCAGCGACGGGTCCACCTCCGCCAGCAGCTCCGCTGCCGACAGGGCGACCTGCTCGGCGCCGCGCCGGGACCGGATGAACGCCAGGGTGCGCACGTCCTCGGCGACCAGGTCGGCGAGGAGGTCGGCGACCTCCGACGACGCCGCCCTCCGCACCGGGGCGCCGTTCTCGCCGGCGTGCGAGGTGAAGGGCGGCTCCCACAGCAGCAGCGAGACCTGCCCGCGCGGGGAGTCGTCACGGGTCAGCGCGACCACGTCCAGGCCGGTCAGCCGCGATGCGGTGACCTCCGGCTCGGCGACCGTCGCCGAGGCGAGCACGAAGGTGGGGTGTGCCCCGTAGGCCGCGCACACCCGGCGCAGGCGCCGCAGCACGTGGGCCACGTGTGCCCCGAACACCCCGCGGTAGTGGTGGCACTCGTCGACGACGACGTACTGCAGCGACCCGAGAAGCCGTGACCACCGGTGGTGGGAGGGCAGCAGGGAGCGGTGGAGCATGTCGGGATTGGTGAGGACGTACTCGCCGAAGTCGCGCGTCCAGTCGCGCTCCTCCCGGGAGCTGTCGCCGTCGTGCGCCGCCAGGCGTACGTCCAGGCCCAGCGACGACAGACCGGCGAGCTGGTCGTGGGCCAGCGCCTTGGTCGGTGCGAGGTAGAGCACCGACGCCCCGCGCTCGCCGCGCGGGCCGCGCGCCGCGCGGATCGCCGACAGCGCCGGGAGCTGGTAGGCGAGCGACTTGCCCGACGCCGTGCCCGTCGCGACGATCACGTGGTCGCCGGCGTGCGCCGCGTCGGCCGCCACCACCTGGTGGCGCCACGGTCGCGCCACCCCCTGTGCGGCGAAGGCGCCCCGGACGTCGTCGGGCACCCACGCCGGCCAGTCCTCGTGCCCCGCCTCCCGGGCCGGCAGCACCTCGAGGTGGCGCAGCCGGTCCTCGCGTCCGGGCACGCCGGTGAGCCGACGCACCAGCACGTCGACCGGCGGCACGACGCCGGGGCGGGAGGGGTTCACCCGCGCAGTCTGGCAAAGGCCGGGGACGCCGCCCGCGGCGGCGACCGAGGTCATGTGGAGAGGAGTCCTGCGGAACCCTTGTGACTCGTGGTTTGATACCACCCGGAAGAACGAAGGGGCACCTGCGTGCCCGAAGGCGCACTGTCCGAAAGAGTTCGGGGACCGGGGAGCAGTCGTGGATCTCACCCTTGCGACACGCGAGGTGGACGGCCGTGCCGTCGTTGCCGTCGGCGGCGAGATCGACGTCTACACCGCGCCCAAGCTGCGTGACTGCATCACCGAGCTCGTCGGTGCCGGCACGTACGACATCGTCATCGACCTCGAGGCGGTCGAGTTCCTCGACTCCACGGGCCTCGGCGTGCTCGTCGGCGGCCTCAAGAAGGTCCGTGCGCACGACGGCTCCCTCGACCTGGTCTGCACCCAGGAGCGGCTGCTCAAGATCTTCCGCATCACCGGTCTCGCCAAGGTGTTCGTCATCCACGACTCCGTCGGTCTCGCGCCCGGCGCCTGACCCGCGCGCCCGACCCGCGCGTCGTACCACCACCCCTCCGGACGTGTCCGGAGGG
>DASTPB010000271.1:0-4632 GCA_035762385.1 Nocardioides sp.
GTCCGTGGCCCGGGCCCACCCGATGGGGCAGTGGTGATGGGGCAGTGGTGATGGAGCAGTGGTGATGGGGATGAGGCTGATGAGTCGTACGACGGAGCGCGCGCGCCGCGTCGCCGAGCGGGTCACCGACCCCGAGCTCCCGATGCTGACCCTGGCCGACCTCGGCGTGCTGCGTGACGTCGACGTGGTCGGCGACTCGCACGTGGTCGTCGACATCACGCCGACCTACTCCGGGTGTCCGGCGATGGCGACGATGCGCGACGACCTCGTGCGCGAGCTGCAGAGTGCAGGGTTCGACCGGGTCGAGGTGCGGGTCAGCCTCCACCCGGCCTGGACGACCGACTGGATCACCCCGGCGGGACGCGCCGCCCTCGCGGCGGCAGGCATCTCCCCGCCCGGCCCCGCGCCCTCGACGTCCGGGCCCATCCCGCTGACCCTCCTGCCGACCGCGCGCCAGGTCCGCTGTCCGCAGTGCGGCTCGCACGCCACCGAGCTGGTGTCCGAGTTCGGCTCGACGGCCTGCAAGGCGCAGTACCGCTGCACCGCCTGCCTCGAGCCTTTCGACCACGTGAAGGAGATCTGAGGCCGTGGCCACCACGTTCCACCGGCTCACCGTGCGCGACGTCGCCCCCCTGACCGACGACTCCGCCGCCGTCACCTTCGACGTTCCCGACGACCTGCGCGAGCTGTTCGCCTTCGAGCCGGGGGAGTCGCTGACCCTGCGCCGCGTCGTCGACGGCGTGGAGCACCGGCGCTCCTACTCCATCTGCGCGCCTGCCGGCGCCGCGCCGCGCATCGGCGTGCGCGAGATCCCCGGCGGGATGTTCTCGTCGTGGCTCATCCGCGAGGTGGGCCCGGGGGAACCCGTCGAGGTGGCCCCGCCCACCGGCAGCTTTCGCGCCGACCCGGCGAGCCCGGGCCGCCACCTGTGCATCGCCGCCGGCTCCGGCATCACGCCGATGCTCTCCATCGCGGCGTCCGTGCTGGCCAACCCGGCCAGCTCGGTCACGCTCCTCTACGGCAACCGCGAGACCACCTCGGTGATGTTCGCCGAGGAGCTGAGCGACCTCAAGAACCTCCACGGACCGCGCTTCGACCTCGTCCACGTGCTGTCCCGCGAGCCCCGCGACGTCGAGCTGTTCTCGGGTCGTCTCGACGCCGACCGGTTGCGGCGGCTGCTGCCGCTGAAGGTGCACCTCCCCTCGGTCGACCACGTGTGGCTGTGCGGGCCGCACGGCCTCATCGACGACGCCCGCACCGTGCTCGCCGAGCTCGGGGTGCCGAAGGAGAAGGTGCACTTCGAGCTGTTCTACGTCGACGAGCCGCCGCCGGAGCTGCGTCACGCCGACCGGGTGGTCGAGGGCGTGACCAGCGACGTGACCGTCGTGCTCGACGGACGTACGACGACCACGCCGATGCCGCGCGACGCCACGGTGCTCGACTCGGCGCAGGCCGTCCGCAGCGACCTGCCGTTCGCCTGCAAGGGCGGCGTCTGCGGCACCTGCCGGGCCAGGGTCGTCGACGGCGAGGTCGAGATGGTGCGCAACTACGCGCTCGAGCCCGAGGAGGTCGAGCAGCAGTTCGTGCTGACCTGCCAGACCTTCCCGGTCAGCGACGCCGTGACCGTCGACTTCGATGCCTGACCCGGCGTCCGGCGACCAGGTGCTGGACCAGGCCCGCGCCATGTGGGCCGCCGACGCCGCGAGCGCCGCGCTCGGGATGCGGCTGGTCGAGCTCGGCCCCGGTCGGGCGCGGGTGTCGATGGCCGTGCGGCCCGACATGGTCAACGGCCACGACCTGTGCCACGGCGGCCTGATCGCGAGCCTCGCCGACTCGGCGTTCGCGCTCGCCTGCAACTCCCGCGGCCCGGTGACCGTCGCCGCCGGCTTCGAGGTCGACTTCCTCGAGCCCGCCCGGCTCGGGCAGGTGCTCGAGGCCGACGCGCGCGAGGTGGCCCTCCGGGGCCGCAGCGGCATCTACGACGTCACCGTGCGGGTGGGGGAGACGGTGGTTGCCGAGTTCCGGGGCAGGAGCCGGTCGCTCCGCCCGGCAGGCGCGTCGCCGGATCTGAGTTGACGTCAATTCAAGTCGGAGCGGACGACCCGGCATCGCGGCCTCAGGACCGGTGCCGCACGAGGCCGTCGAAGGCGAGCGTGGTGACCGTGTCGGCGAGGGTGTCGACGTCGCTGCCGTCGCGCAGCCACTCCGTCATGGAGTTGACCATCCCGAAGAGCAGCCGGCTCGCGAGGAGGGGGTCGACGTCGTCGCGGATGGCGCCGGTGTCGGCCGCCTCGCGGACCATCTCGGCCAGCCGGTGGTCGATGTCGCGACGCCGGGCGAGGGCGTTCTGCTCGGCGGGGGTGTTGCCGCGCACCCGCAGCAGCAGGGTCACGGCGGGCAGGTGCTCGGCGAGCACCACGACGCTGCTGCGGACGGCGGCCCGCAGCCGCTCCTCGGGCGTGTGGGAGCTGTCGGCCTGCACGGTGTCGAGCGCGGCCGTGAGCTCGTCGAGCGCCTCGTCCAGCCCTCGCTCGAGCAGGTGCTCCTTGCTGGGCACGTGGTGGTAGATCGCCGACTTCGTCAGGCCGAGCTCGCGAGCCAGGTCGCCCATGCTCGCGGCGTCGTAGCCTTGCCGGTTGAAGAGCTCGATCGCGACGCGCAGGACGGTCTGCTGGTCGTGGCCGGGCCGGCCCCGTCGTACGGGCTCAGACATGGAAGAACGTTCTCACGACCCACCACGCGCGACCGGAGGACCACACCGTGCTCGACCTGACTCCCCAGCCCGGCGACCTGGACCCGATCGAGACCGCCCCGGTCGAGGAGCTGCGTGCGCTGCAGCTCGAGCGGCTCCAGTGGTCGGTGCGCCATGCCTACGACCACGTCGCGCACTACCGCCGCGCCTTCGACGAGGCCGGGGTGGGTCCGGACGACATCGGGTCGCTGGAGGACCTGTCGCGACTGCCGTTCACGACGAAGGCGACGCTGCGCGACAACTACCCGTTCGGCATGTTCGCGGTGCCGCGCGAGGACGTCGTACGCCTCCACGCCTCCAGCGGCACGACCGGGAAGCCGACCGTCGTCGGCTACACCCGCGACGACCTCGACATGTGGGCGGACGTGGTGGCGCGGTCGATCCGGGCGGCGGGCGGCCGGCGCGGGATGGTGCTGCACAACGCGTACGGCTACGGGCTCTTCACCGGCGGGCTGGGCGCCCACGCCGGTGCTGAGCGTCTCGGCTGCACCGTCGTGCCCGTCTCGGGCGGCATGACGCAGCGGCAGGTGCAGCTCATCCGCGACTTCCAGCCCGACGTCATCATGGTGACGCCGTCCTACATGCTCTCCATCGTCGACGAGCTCGAGGCGCAGGGCGTCGACCCGCGCTCGACGTCGCTCAAGGTCGGGATCTTCGGCGCCGAGCCGTGGACCAACGACATGCGCCGCGAGATGGAGGAGCGCACCGACATGCACGCGGTCGACATCTACGGCCTGTCCGAGGTGATCGGCCCCGGCGTGGCGAGCGAGTGCGTGGAGACCAAGGACGGCCTCCACGTGTGGGAGGACCACTTCTACCCCGAAGTCATCGACCCCGTGACCGGTGAGGTGCTGCCGGACGGCGAGGAGGGCGAGCTGGTCTTCACCACGCTCACCAAGCAGGCGATGCCCGTCATCCGTTACCGCACCCGCGACCTCACCCGGCTGCTGCCCGGCACGGCGCGCACGATGCGGCGGATGGAGAAGATCACCGGTCGCACCGACGACATGATCATCCTGCGCGGGGTCAACCTCTTCCCCACGCAGATCGAGGAGATCGTGCTCGGCATCCCGACCCTGTCCCCGCACTTCCAGTGCCACCTCGACCGCAGCGGCAACCTCGACACGCTCACGGTGCGAGTGGAGCGCCGCGACGCCACGACCGACGCGGAGGCAGCCGCCGCCCAGGCCGAGCTGGCCAGCCGGATCAAGGCGTCCATCGGGGTCAGCGTCGCTGTCGACGTCGTCGACGTGGCCTCGATCGAGCGCTCGGTCGGCAAGATGCGGCGGATCGTGGACCACCGCGCGCCGCGCTGACTCCGGGATGGTTACCGGCAACGGGTCGGTGGGCGGTACAGTGGAGGACAGCGTTCCAGACGCCGTGCCGCTGTGATCACCCCCGATCCGCCGGACACCGCGCACCTGGCGCCCGCTCCACACCTCCACGCCGTGGCGTGCAGGCTGGGCCGACACGGGCTCGCCTGTTCCACGACGCGTACCCAGTCAGGCCCAGTCCGGGAGGACACCTTGGCCCAGCGCCAGCGTCAACGCGGCAGTCGCCGTACCCCTGCGCACGCCCGCCACAAGGACAACGAGGGCATCGTGCCCGTCCTGGCGCGCGCCGTGCGCGAGCTCGAGTCGGCCGTGCAACGCGGCCCGCTCGCCCCCGGTCAGCGGGTGCGCTTCCAGGTGGTCGCGCTCCTGGTGCGCGAGCACCGCACCGACGTACGTGCCTCGGCGGAGCTCACCGACGCCCAGAAGGCCGACGAGCTCAAGCGCCTCGACGGCATCGCCACCATCCTCGCCAAGACCGCGACCCGCGACCCCTCCCTCTTCGGCCTGCTGTCGGAGGAGGCCGTCGTCACCGACTCCGCCCGCGAC
>DASTPB010000272.1:0-3742 GCA_035762385.1 Nocardioides sp.
ACCGCGGGCGGCGGCCTTGGCAGCACCCTTGACGCGGAGCAGCTCGACGGCCTTGTCGAAGTCGCCGTCCGTCTCGGTCAGCGCCTTCTTGCAGTCCATCATCCCGGCCTGGGTCAGCTCACGGAGCTTCTTGACGTCGGCGGCGGTGAAGTTGGCCATGGTTCTTCTTCCTTTGACTCAGGGGTTCGCGGGTCGGTTCGGGGGCGACCTGCGGTGGGCGGGACGACGCGGGGCGCCGGCCGCGGACGTGAGCCCGCGGCCGGCACACCGGATCAGTCCTTCTTGTCGGCCTCGGCGGGGGCGTCGGTCGCGGCGGCCTCGGCGGGGGCGTCAGCCTCGGCGGGTGCGTCGGTCGCAGCCTCGGCGGCGGCGTCGGCCTGCGGGGCCTCGGACGCGGCACCGGTGGCCTCGGAGGCCGGGGTCTCGGCGGCGGCGTCGCCGGTGGCGGCCGTGGCGGCCTTGTCGGCGTCACCCTCGAGGAGCTCGCGCTCCCACTCGGCGAGGGGCTCCTCGGCACCGACGGTCTCGTCGGCGTCGCCGGCCTTGGCGCCGGAGCGGGCGATGAGGCCCTCGGCGACGGCGTCCGCGACCACGCGGGTCAGCAGGCCGACCGCACGGATGGCGTCGTCGTTGCCCGGGATCGGGAAGTCCACCAGGTCGGGGTCGCAGTTGGAGTCGAGGATGCCGATGATCGGGATCCGGAGCTTGCGCGCCTCCTCGACGGCCAGGTGCTCCTTGTTGGTGTCGACGATCCACACCGCGGAGGGGACCTTGGACATCTCGCGGATGCCGCCGAGGGTCTTGTCGAGCTTGTCGCGCTCCCGCTTCATCTGCAGGAGCTCCTTCTTGGTGCGACCGGAGCCGGCGACGTTGTCGAAGTCGACCTCGTCGAGCTCCTTGAGGCGGTTGATCCGCTGGTGCACGGTCGAGAAGTTGGTGAGCATGCCGCCCAGCCAGCGCTGGTTGACGTAGGGCATCCCGACGCGCGTCGCCTGCTCGGCGATGGCCTCCTGGGCCTGCTTCTTGGTGCCGACGAACATGATGACCCCGCCCTTGGCGACGGTCTCCTTGACGAAGGCGTAGGAGCGGTCGATGTAGGCGAGCGACTGCTGCAGGTCGATGATGTAGATGCCGTTGCGCTCGGTCATGATGAAGCGCTTCATCTTGGGGTTCCAGCGACGGGTCTGGTGACCGAAGTGGACGCCGCTCTCGAGCAGCTGGCGCATGGTGACGACTGCCATGGGTTCTCCTGTGGTGACGGAGGCGCTCACCGATGCGCCCGACCTTGTGGCAGGTCGGGCCGGGGAGCGGGCTCCTGTTGTTTTCAGTTGCTGCGCCCGGCGGTTGCCGGGAGCCCTGACGCTCACACGTCGGTCCGATCCACACCGGTGGAGCTGGTGGGAACTGAGGACCGACGCCCGCGGGCGGTCCGGGATCGAGGAGCATCCCGGGCACGGTCGGCGAGCGTGCGAAGTCAGTCCGGGTGGACTGCTCCGCACATCGTAGGCCAGAGGTTCCCGGCGAGGCGAATCACTGCGGGCTGGCCTCCTGAGCGTGGACCGAGCGTGGAACCGGAGGCCGCCGGGCGTCCACAACCCGGGTGTCCGGGCCCTCGTCCACAGGGGCCGCGACCCGTCCTCGTCCGGGACGCCGGACCGGGTCGAGGATCGCCCGATGCGAGCTGTTCTGGGTGCCGTCCTCCTCGTGCTGGTGCACGTGTGCTCGCCGGGCATCGCCGGCCCGGCGCACGCGCGCGCCGACGAGGGTCCCGTCGGCGTGTGGCCCCTCGACCCGCGCCCCGACGTCGTACGCCGCTTCGAGCCGCCGCCGAACCCCTACGCCGCCGGGCACCGGGGCGTCGACCTCGCCGGGTCCCCCGGCCAGGCGGTGCACGCGGCACTGGCCGGGACGGTGGGCTTCGCGGGCTCGATCGGCGGCAAGCCGGTCGTGACCGTGCTGCACGGCGGTCGGCGTACGACCTACGAGCCGGTGGCCGCGACCGTCCAGCGCGGGCAGCCGGTGGCTGCTGGTGACGTGCTCGGGCGCCTGGTGGTCACCGGCAGCCACTGCTTCCCGGCCGCCTGCCTGCACTGGGGTCTCGTGGAGGGTGAGGGTGACACCCGCACCTACCTCGACCCGCTCTCGCTCGTCGGCGGGGGCCCGGTTCGGCTGCTGCCGCTGTGGCGCGACGAACCGGTCACGGTCCGGCTGCCGTGGACTCCCCCGCTCGCCACGTGGCGACCGCTGACAGCGTTCCTTGCCTGACGGGGCTGGGTCTCGATACGAGCCGGTCGCCCGCTCCGTTCCTCGGCTGCGCGGCTCACTCGACCACCATCAGCGGACCCTCTGGCGCATCTCCCCTCAGGCGCGGGGGTGGGCCTGCTGGTACGCCCGGCGCAGCCGGTCGGTCGTGACGTGGGTGTAGAGCTGGGTCGTGGCGAGCGAGGCGTGGCCGAGCAGCTCCTGCACCGAGCGGAGGTCGGCGCCTCCCTCGAGGAGGTGGGTCGCCGCGGTGTGGCGCAGTCCGTGTGGTCCGATGTCGGGCGCACCCGGTACGTCGGCGATGCGGCGGTGCACGAGCTCGCGGACCGCCCGCTGGTCGATCCGCCGGCCGCGCACGCCCAGGAACAACGCGGGACCCGAACCCTCCACCCGCAATCCTGGCCGCCCGGTTGCCAGCCATCGGTGGATCGCCCGGCCCGCCGGCGTGCCGTAGGGGACGGAGCGCTCCTTGCGGCCCTTGCCGAATACCCGCACGACCCGGCGCTCGTCGTCCACGTCGTCGATGTCGAGCCCGACGAGCTCGCCGACCCGGATGCCCGTGGCGTAGAGCAGCTCGAGCATCGCGACGTCACGCAGCCCGACCGGGGTGCCGTCGTCGGCGAGGTCGGCGGCCGACCGGATCAGGGCCTCGGCCTCGTCGGCTCGCAGGACCGGAGGCAGGGTCTTGTGCTTCTTCGGCGAGCCGAGCGCGGCCCCCGGGTCGGCGGGGAGCCGACCCGTGCGGTGCAGCCAGGCGGTGAAGACCCGCGCGGCCGTGGCGCGGCGCGCGATCGTCGTACGGCTCCGGCCGGTCGTCTGCAGGCGCGCCAGCCAGCTGCGCAGCGTGCGCAGGTCGAGGTCGGTCACCTCGGTGATGCCCAGGCGCTGGCAGTGGTCGAGGAGTCCGGCGATGTCGCCGAGGTAGGCGCGCACCGTGTGGGTCGCGAGGTCCCGCTCGGAGACGAGGTGGCGCTCGTAGTTGCCGAGCAGGCGGACGAAGGACTCGGGAAGCCCCTCCCCCTCGTCCCCTTCGTCCCGGTCGGACGCCGCCGGCTCGCTCACCACCCTCGCAGCGTAGGCGGGCGGAGGCGTCTCACACGTCAGGCGCGAGCCGCCACCCCTCATCGGTGAGCTGGACGAACCGCTTGGACCTCAGCCGGCGCAACGCTCCCTCGGTGGTGCGGAGGGAGAGCCCGCAGAGACGTGAGATGGACTCGACCGGCGCCGGTTCGCTGACCGGCACCCACTCGACGACGGTGCGCTCGGTCGGGGTCAGCTCGTCGCGCGGTCGGCTCTCGCCCCGCGGCGGGTCGACGAGGTGCTCCCCCGCCGCACCGATCAGCTCGAGCACCTCCGCGCCGTGGGTGACGACGGTGCCGCGGCCCTCGCGGAGGAAGTTGTTGACGCCCCGGGACGTGTAGCTGGTGACGGGACCGGGCACGCACATCACGTGGCGGTTGAGGCTCTCGGCCCACCCGGC
>DASTPB010000273.1:0-4555 GCA_035762385.1 Nocardioides sp.
CGCAGCGCCAACGCGATCTCGGCCTCGCGCTCACCCGGTCTCGTCACCCCGGCGCAGTCGGCCACCGTCCAGGCCAGGCGCTGCACGCGGGTCAACCCGCGACGGGTGAGCTTGCCGTCTGACAGCTCCTGGTCGACGAGGTGCTGGCCCGCGGGATCCAGCGGCCACCGCTCCGTCAGGACCGGGCCGGGACAGGACGCGTTGAGGCTCCACGAGCAGTCGCGGTAGCGGCGGGCCTGGCGCAGCCTGGCCTCGACGACCCGAGCCCGCACGTCAGCCGACGACTCCGGCTCCGGCCGGAAGGACGACTCCCTCCGCCGGCGCTGGGGTCGTACCTCCATCCAGATGTCGACCCGGTCGAGGATCGGACCTGTCAGCTTGCGGCGGTAGTGGGAGCGCTGCACATCGCTGCACTCGCAGCTGCCGCCGGACAGTCCGTGGAAGTTGCCGCACGGACACGGGTTGGCGGCGAGGACGACCAGCGAGCGGGCCGGGTAGGTGGCCGACTCCTCGCCGCGGGCGATCGTCACCTCGCCGGACTCGAGCGGCTGCCGCATCGCCTCGACGACGTCGGAGCGGAAGTGGGGGAACTCGTCGAGGAACAGGACGCCGTGGTGCGCGAGGCTGACCTGCCCCGGCCGCACCCGGCCGGTCCCGCCTCCGAGCACGCTCGCCGCGGTCGCCGAGTGGTGGGGAGCGAACCACGGAGGTCGGCGCACCAGGCCGCTCCCCTCCGGTAGTACCCCGGCGACCGAGTGCAGGGCCGTCACCTCGAGCGCCTGCTCGGTCGTCAGGTCGGGGAGGATCGTCGGGATGCGCTCGGCGATCGACGTCTTCCCGGTGCCGCGCGGGCCGATCAGCATCGTCGGGTGGCCGCCCGCGGCGGCGACCTCGACGGCGTAGCGGACGTCGTCGAGCCCGTCGAGGTCGCGCAGGTCGAGGCCAGCGAGGCGGTCCTCACCCCGCCAGGTCGCCAGCGGGCTGGACGAGGGACCGACGACAGGGTCGGCCTCCGGGACCTCGGCGCCGCGGAGCACCGCCGACACCTGCGCCAGCGACCTGACACCGAAGACCGTCATCCCCGGCACGAGCCCGGCCTCACCTGCCTGGGGCTCGGGCACGAACACGCGGCTGATGCCATGGGCGGCGGCGGCGATGACCATGGGCAGGACCCCCGGCACCGGGCGCAGGGCACCGGCGACGGACAGCTCGCCGATGAACGCCCAGCCCTCCAGCAGGTCGGGCGTCAGCTCCTCGTGCTTCTTGTCGGCGGCCATGACCGCCATCGCGATCGCGAGGTCGTAGTGGGTGCCGCTCTTGGGGAGGTCGGCGGGCGCCAGCAGGATCGTGACTCGTTTGGTCGCCGGCCACCGCCCGCAGTCGTTGTTGATCGCCATCCGCACCCGGTCGCGGGCCTCCGACAGGGTCTTGTCCACCCGCCCCACGATGGTGGTGTTGACCAGGCCCGGTGAGACGTCGACCTGGACGTCGATGACGTGGCCGTCGGCGCCCTTGAGCGCCAGCGAGCGAGCGGTCGCGAAGGCCATCAGCCGACCCCCTCGACGTGCTCGACCTCCACGGGGCGCCCGCGCGGTGCCAGCACGCCCACCAGGTCGACGCGGATGTCGTCGGGATGGCAGTCGTGGACGAGCAGCCAGCGCGCCGCGAGTCGCCGGAGGCGGTCGGCCTTGCGCCGGTCGATCGCCTCCAGCGGCGCGCCGTAGTCGGTCGACGTGCGGGTCTTGACCTCGCAGATCACGAGCACGTCGCCGTCGCGCAGCACCAGGTCGATCTCCCCGGCGTCACAGCGCCAGTTGCGGTCGAGCAGGACCATCCCGAGCCGGCAGAGGTGTCGCGCCGCGATCGCCTCGCCCCGCTGCCCCAGCCGGCGCCGGTGCTCGGCCGCAGGGTCGAGGGCGAAGGGGGACGCGGCAGCTCGTCGGGACATCGTGGGTGCCTTCCGGTGGACAGGTGCGGGAGGAACCAGCACACCGCGCCACACCGACGGCGTCCCCGGACGCGGCGCCGAGCCTGTGGAGGACGCCCGGATCGGCGGGGCTGTGGACGATCGGTGGTCAGGCCTGTGCCAGTGCCGCCTGTGCGCGGCGGCGTACGCAGAGCTGTCCGGGCCGGAACTTGTCGGCCTGTTCTGACACTTGGAGGCGGTTGCAACCCCCTCCAAGAGTTGGACTCCCCGCACGAGCGGGGACTCCGACGGCGCGGACTCAGTCCTTGGGCGGGTCGATGTCCTGCGGCGCGAGCTCCTCGACGTTGACGTCCTTGAACGTCAGCACCTTCACGTTCTTGGCGAAGCGCGCGGGGCGGTACATGTCCCAGACCCAGGCGTCGCTCATCGAGACCTCGAAGAAGACGTCACCGCTCTCGGAGCGGGCCTTCACGTCGACCTGGTTGCAGAGGTAGAAGCGCCGGTCGGTCTCCACGACGTACTTGAAGATGCCCACGACGTCGCGGTACTCGCGATAGAGGGTGAGCTCCATCTCGGTCTCGTACTTCTCGAGATCCTCGGCGCTCATCGGTCCTCCTCCGTGGTGCTGCCCGGCCCTGGGCCGAGACTAGCCACCTCCGGCCCGGCGACCGGCTCGAGACCCGCCGCGCGGCGCACGTTGACGAAGCGCATCCGGTGCGCCGGGCACGGGCCGTGCTGCAGGAGAGCCGCCTCGTGGTCGGCGGTGATGTAGCCCTTGTGGGTGCGGAAGTCGTAGTCGGGCCACTCGTCGTGAAGGCTCACCATCAGCCGGTCGCGGGTGACCTTCGCGACGACGGAGGCGGCGGCGATGCAGGCGGCGACCCGGTCGCCCTTCCACACCGCCAGGCCCGGGACGCCGAGCCCGTCGACGGGGAAACCGTCGGTGAGGACGTACGACGGCCGCGTCCCGAGGCGGGCGACCGCGCGCCGCAGCGCCTCGACGTTGGCGACGTGCATGCCGAGCCGGTCGCACTCGTCGTTGTCGATGACCACGACCGACCACGCCAGCGCCCGGCGCACGACCTGGGCGTAGACGCGCTCGCGCGCCGCCTCGGTGAGCAGCTTGCTGTCGGCGAGCCCGGGCACGATGCCCGCCTTGCCGGGCGGGAGGATGACCGCGCCCGCGACGAGCGGCCCGGCACACGCACCGCGACCCGCCTCGTCGACCCCCGCGACCGGCTCCAGGCCGGCTCGACGCAGGGCGCGCTCGTAGCCGTAGATCCCGGCGTCGCGGCGCACGGTCACGCCTCCCGGGAGGGGGCGGGGAGGCAGCTGGGAGGACACGGTCACGAGGACGGGGCCGGCACGTCCTCGAACGTGGCCGGACGCGTGTTCCAGCGGAATCTGTCGGCGGGCCACAGCAGGACGAAGACCTTGCCGACGACCAGGTCGACCGGGACGAACTCCTCACCCGGCACGCACTCGGTCTCGTCGGACTGGCACATCTTCTGCGAGCTGTCCGCCGAGCGCGAACGGTTGTCGCCCATCACGAAGATGTGGCCGTCGGGGATGGGGCCCGTGGTCCACTTCTCGTCGCAGGCGCCGTTGGTGGGCATCGGTCCGTTGCAGGGCGCGCCGCCGCGCTTGACGTAGGCGTTCTCGTCGAGGGGCTGCCCGTTGACGAGGAGTCGGCCCTGGTCGTCGCAGCACTCGATGGTGTCGCCGGCGATGCCGATGACGCGCTTCACGAGGTGACCACCGGTCGGGTAGAGACCGACCTTGGCCATCACCTTGGCGACGGGGTTCGTGGGGCCGGCCGAGTCGATCGGCGGCAGCCACCCGCCCGGGTCCTTGAAGACCACCACGTCGCCGCGCTCGGGGCCGTCGTCGCCCCAGTAGGAGACCTTCTGGATGAGGATCCGGTCGTTGAGGATCAGGCCCGGCTCCATCGACTCCGAGGGGATGTAGAAGGCCTGGACGAAGAACGTCTTGATGACGATCGCGAGCACCAGTGCGACGCCGAGCAGCAGGATCGTCTCCTGCCACAGCGGGAGCTGCTTGCGCTTGCTCCGACCGGACGTCTGCCGCGACTCGTTGGTGGTGCGACTGCTCACCCTGTCATCCTCCGGCTGCCCTCCCAGACGCGACGACCGCGGTTCCTCCCCCGCTGAGAGGGACGAGGAACCGCGGTCATCAGAAGTCACTCGCAGAGACTAGCCAGTCCCTGGTCGATCCCACGCCTCGCGGCGCGGTGCGACGGATCACGCCTCGCGGCGCTCCTTGATCTTGGCAGCCTTGCCGCGCAGGTTGCGCAGGTAGTAGAGCTTCGCGCGACGCACGTCACCGCGGGTCACGACCTCGATCTTCTCGAAGATCGGGGAGTTCAGCGGGAAGGTGCGCTCGACGCCGACGCCGAAGGAGACCTTGCGGACGGTGAAGGTGCGGCCGATGCCGGAGCCGTGGACGCGGATCACGACGCCCTGGAACACCTGGACACGCGAGCGGCTGCCCTCGATGACCTTGACGTGGACCTTGACGGTGTCGCCGGCGCGGAAGTCCGGGACGTCGTCACGCTTGATGGCGGTGCCGAGGTCGGCGATGACGTTGGTCATGACGTTGCTCCTCGCG
>DASTPB010000274.1:0-7303 GCA_035762385.1 Nocardioides sp.
TAAGTGGTTCAACGCCGAGAAGGGTTTCGGCTTCATTGCGCAGGAGGACGGCGGCGACGACGTCTTCGTGCACTACTCGGCCATCCAGACCAACGGCTACAAGTCGCTGGACGAGAACCAGAAGGTCGAGTTCGACGTCACCCAGGGCCCCAAGGGCCCGCAGGCGGAGAACGTCCGTCCGCTCTGATCGGCGGACGCTGGACTGAGGTCCAGATCTGATCAAGAGTCTGGCTCCCCCCCATAGTGGGGTGGGGCCAGACTCGATTTCGGGGCACACTTGACACGTTCGGGCCATGTTGCCGGACAGCGAAGTCCTTCAGACTTGCGATGAACGTCTAGGGTCGAGTGGCCCGACAGCGAGACCGACAGGAGGGTGACGGATGCACGACCAGTTCGACGTGACCCTCGAGGACGGCGACCTCCTGGGCGAGGTGGAGCTCACCACCACGCTGATCATCGCCGCGAGCGAGTCCGACGACCACCTGTCGCAGGACGAGATCGACCGTCTCCTCGGCGTCACCCCGCGCAAGCCGCAGGACTGACCGCCCACCGGTTCGCCCCGCTGCTCAGCAGGTGGCGAACAGCACCGGGCCGCTGGTGAGGTCCGAGAGCACGTAGCTGCCCCCGACCGGGCGCAGGTCGAGCACGACCTCGCGGCCCTCGGAGCCGGCCCGGTCCACCGAGAACCGGTCGGCGAACTCGCCGCCCTGACCGGGTGCCGGTCCCGCCGCCAGCCGGGCCCGCGCCTCCGCGTCGCCGGGGGCGTCGTCGGCGTCCTCGACCTGCATCACCGCGCGTACGTCACCTCCCGGCAGCACGCCCATCGCGAACCCGGTCAGCGGGTGGAGCTCGCCCGCCGCCTCCACGAGCTGGTCGGCCTCGGCGCGCGCGTCGTCGTCGGCCTGAGACATCGCCAGCTGCTCGCAGGCGTACGCACCGTCGTACACGGCCGCGGCCAGCGGCTCCTCGAGCGACGCCGCGAGGTCGACGAGGTCGTCCGGAGCGCCGTCGCCCTCCAGCACCTGCTCCAGGAAGGGCGCCTGGTCGGAGGTCAGCACGAGGCCCTCGTCGGCGAGCAGCGCGACGTGCTGCAGCTCCGGGGTCAGCCTGGACCCGACCCCCGCCAGCACGTCGGGACCGCCGACCCACACGCCGTCCTCCTCGTCGGGCTCGGTCCAGCCGAGCTCCGCCAGCCGCTCGGCGACCGCGTCCAGGTCGACGTCGTCGTCGACCTTCATCACCTCCACCGCCCCGGCGCCCGACTGGGCGAGGAGCTCCCACGAGAGGGTGGCGGGGGAGAAGCCGAGCTCCTCCTGCATCACACCGGCAGACGTGCCCAGCGCCGACATCGACGACAGGTCGCCGTCGAACGCCTCGGCGAGGAAGGCGTCGACGTCCTCGGCCGAGGAGTCGGAGCCGACGTCGGCGCCGAGCTCGCGGCGTACGCCGTCCCAGTCCGTCCACGAAAAGCGGCTCGCGTCCGCCGGAGCCAGCCTCATCGCCTCCTGGAGGCGCGTCGTGGGCGTGAGCACCCGCCAGAGGACGATCCCGGCGACCGCCAGGACGACCACCACCGCGACCGCCACGGCCGCGCGGGTCCGACCTCGGTTCCAGCTCCGGATCGGGCCCCGGCTCCGGCCACCGGTCCCGGACGGCGGGACGTCACGATGCGGCACGGGGCTCCTCAGGAGTCGGGGTGGATGTGAGACTACTTCCATGGAGCCCCGCGACGTGCGCGCTGCCGGTGCTGTCGTGACCCGCAAGGGCGGCGAGGTGCTCCTCGTGCACCGGCCGAAGTACGACGACTGGTCCTTCCCCAAGGGCAAGCTCGACCGGGGCGAGCACGTGGTCACCGCCGCGGTGCGCGAGGTGGCCGAGGAGACCGGGCTCGACGTCCGCCTCGGACCGGCGCTGTCGCGCCAGCGCTACCGGCTGTCCAGCGGCCGCTGGAAGGCGGTGGACTACTGGACCGCCCGGGTCGTCGGCAGCGACGACGTGAGCCGCTACCGCCCCAACGACGAGGTCGACGCGGTCGAGTGGGTCGACTGGAAGGACGCGCGCACGCGCCTGACCTACCCCTACGACCGCGACACCCTGGTCGAGGCGCGCCCGCTCCGGCGACGTACGCGTGCACTCGTCGTGCTGCGCCACGCCGAGGCCCGCTCCCGACGCGCCTGGAAGAAGGACGACCGGCTCCGGCCGCTCGTCCGGCTGGGGGAGACCCAGTCGCAGCACCTGGTGCCGATCCTGGCCGCCTTCGACGTGACGGCCGCCCACACCTCCTCCAGCACCCGCTGCGTGCAGACGGTCGCGCCCTACACCGACGCGACCGGCTGGCCGGTCAAGCTCTACGACGAGCTGAGCGAGGAGGACTCCACCGTCGAGGGCGTCGTCGACCTCGTCGACGGGTTCCTCCACGACGACCTCGAGGCGGGCGGCGTCGTCCTGTGCACCCACCGACCGGTCCTGCCGACCGTGCTCGACGCGCTGCAGGTGCCGGACGTCGAGCTCGAGCCCGGCGCGATGCTCGTGGTGCACCACCGCAAGGGCCGCGTGGTGGCCACCCAGCACGTCGCGCCCTGAGTCGGCGTTCCTTCTATTCCTCCCCGGGTCCTCGCGTCAAGCGTGCCCGGACGAGTTCATGTGATCGTCGTCGCACGCCCGGATGGGTGATGCCAACCGGTCCTGCCGAGTTCACCGCGCGTTCACCGACGCCGCCGTGCTCGTTCTTCTGGCGCTCCTACCTTCCCTGTCGTCAGCACTCATCAGACTTCCCTCAGGAGCACCCGAAGTGAATCGCACTTCCTTCCGCAAGCTGCTCGCCCCGAGCGCCGCCGCGCTCGCCCTCTCGATCTCCCTCACCGCGTGCGGTGCCTCCAACGAGGCCGGCGCCGAGTCCGGCGGTGACAGCTCCGAGACCGGCGGCCTCTCCGGGGACCTGAACGGCGCCGGCGCGTCCTCGCAGGAGAAGGCGCAGGGCGCCTGGGCCACCGGCTTCCAGGGCCTGAACGACGGCAACGTCACGGTCAACTACGACCCGGTCGGCTCCGGCGACGGCCGCACCAACTTCATCGAGGGCGGCGTCAGCTTCGCCGGCTCCGACTCCTACCTCACCGACGACGAGGGCGAGCTCAGCGCCGCCAAGGAGCGCTGCGGCGGCGAGGACCCGATCGAGGTCCCGGCCTACGTCTCGCCGATCGCCGTCGCGTTCAACCTCGAGGGCGTCGACTCGCTCAACCTCGACGCCGACACGATCGCGCAGATCTTCGACAACAAGATCACGACGTGGAACGACCCGGCGATCGCCGACCAGAACCCCGACGCCGAGCTGCCCGACCTGGCCATCACGCCGGTGCACCGCTCCGACGACTCGGGCACCACGAAGAACTTCACCGACTACCTCGGCAAGGCCAGCGACTCGTGGTCCTACGAGGCCGAGGACGCCTTCCCGGTCAAGGGTGGCGAGGCCGCCGAGGGCACCTCCGGTGTCATCTCGGCCGTCTCCGGCGGCACGGGCACGATCGGCTACGCCGACGAGAGCCAGGTCGGCGACCTGTCCGTCGTCTCGGTCAAGGTGGGTGAGGAGTACGTCGCTCCGTCCACTGAGGGTGCCGCGAAGGTCGTCGAGACCTCCCCGGCCGCCGAGGGTCGCGCCGACGTCGACATGGCCGTCGACATCGACCGCACCACCACCGAGCCGGGCGCCTACCCGGTCGTGCTGCTCAGCTACCTGATCGCCTGCCAGACCTACGAGGACCAGGCCGAGGCCGACCTCGTCCAGGGCTACCTGTCCTACATCGTCTCCGACGAGGGTCAGGCCGCAGCCTCGGAGGAGGCCGGCTCCGCGCCGCTCTCCGCCTCGGTCGCCGAGAAGGCGCAGAGCATCGTGGACGCCATCTCCGCGGGCTGATCCCACGGCCGGGGCCAGGCGCCCCGGCCACCAACGCCGCGTGCGGCGGGTCGGACCTCCGGCCCGCCGCACCGACGCATGAAACGACTGAATGAGGTACCACGTGGCAACCATCGCCGCTGATCAGAGGACCGGCCCGGCCAGGCTGGGCGACCGGGTCTTCTCCGCCACCGCCCTGGCCGCCGGGATCGCGATCCTGCTCGCCCTGGCGGGCGTCTTCGTCTTCCTGGCGATCGAGGGCGTCCCGGGCCTGGCCAAGCCGGCCGAGTTCTACGGCGACGCGACCAGCTTCTGGGGCTACGTCGCCCCGCTGCTCTTCGGCACCGTCCTCGCCGCCGTGATCGCGCTGATCGTGGCGGTGCCGCTCGCCTGGGGCATCGCGCTGGTGGTGAGCCACTACGCGCCGAAGTCGATCGCCACCCCGATCGCGTACGTCATCGACCTGCTCGCCGCCGTACCGTCCGTGGTCTTCGGCCTCTGGGGCATCAGCGTCCTGGCGCGTCAGCTCCAGCCGGGCTACGTCTGGCTCGACGAGAACATGGGCTGGCTGCCGTTCTTCGCCGGACCGGCCTCCGGCACGGGTCGTACGATCCTCACCGCCGGGCTGGTGCTGGCGATCATGATCCTGCCGATCATCACCGCGATCTCCCGCGAGGTGTTCTCGCAGACGCCGCGGCTGCACGAGGAGGCCGCCCTCGCACTGGGCGCCACCCGCTGGGAGATGATCCGGATGGCCGTCTTCCCCTACGCCCGCTCCGGCATGGTCTCGGCGGTGATGCTCGGCCTCGGCCGCGCGCTCGGCGAGACGATGGCCGTGGCCATGGTGCTCTCCGCCGGCGGCGGGATCTCGCTCAACCTGATCTCGAGCAGCAACCCGGCCTCGATCGCCTCCAACATCGCCTCCAACTACAAGGAGGGCACCCCGGGGAAGATCCAGGTGCTGATCGCGACCGGCCTGGTGCTCTTCCTCGTGACGTTCCTGGTCAACTTCGCCGCCCGGTGGGTCGTCACCCGCAACGAGAGGAAGCTGACACGATGAGCGTCACCACCGCCCCCGCCCGGCCCACCTCGGAGCCGGTCGCGTTCACCCAGGCCAGGCTGCCCCGCCTGGCCCCCGTCCTCGTCGGGGTCGTGGCCGTCGCCGCGGCGGCCCTGCCCGTGCTCCTGCTCGACTGGGGCCTGGTCGCATGGGCGCTCGTCGCCGGCCTGGTCCACCTCGTCGCGCTCCCCGCCTGGGCGCGGGTCGTGGAGGGGCCCCGTGGCGCAGCGGACCGGATGGTCACCGGGCTCGTGTGGGCGGCGTGCCTCGTCGCGATCGTGCCGCTGGTCTCGCTGCTCTACACGGTCGTCGACCGGGGCATGGCCGCGATCAGCTCGACCTTCCTCACCTACTCGATGTACCGCACCGACCTCGACCAGGAGGTGGGCATCTACCACGCGCTGGTCGGCACCCTGCTGATCACGCTGGGCGCGGCCGTCATCTCGGTGCCGATCGGCATCATGGCCGCGATCTACCTCATCGAGTACGGCAAGGGCAGCCGCCTCGCCCGCTGGATCACGTTCCTGGTGGACGTGATGACCGGCATCCCGTCGATCGTGGCCGGCCTCTTCGCGTTCTCGCTGTTCATCCTCCTCTTCGGTCCGGCCACCAGGCTCGGGATCGGCGGCTCGGTCGCGCTGTCGCTGCTGATGATCCCGGTGGTGGTCCGCTCGACCGAGGAGATGCTGCGGCTGGTCCCCGCCGACCTCCGCGAGGCGTCGTACGCCCTGGGTGTGCCGAAGTGGCGCACGATCGTCAAGGTCGTCCTGCCGACGGCCCTCGGCGGCATCGTCACCGGAGTCACGCTGGCGATCGCCCGCGTCGTCGGCGAGACCGCCCCGCTGCTCCTGATCGCAGGCCTGACGACCCGCACGAACTTCAACCTGTTCTCGGAGCGGATGACCACCCTGCCGGTGCTGATCTACACCCAGAACGCCAACCCCGGCATCGCCGAGACCCCGGGTGGCACGCCGCCCGGCATCGCGATCGCCTGGGGCGGCGCGCTGGTGCTGATCCTGATCGTCATGATGCTGAACCTCGTGGCGCGCATCATCGGCGCGATCTTCGCCCCCAAGACCGGCCACTGAGCCCCGAACCAGACACAAGAGAGACCCCACCCCCATGGCCAAGAGCATCGACGTCTCCGACCTCGACATCTACTACGGCGACTTCCTCGCCGTGCAGGGCGTCAACATGACCATCAAGGCACGGTCGGTGACCGCCTTCATCGGTCCGTCCGGATGCGGCAAGTCCACCTTCCTGCGCTCCCTCAACCGCATGCACGAGGTGATCCCAGGTGCACGCGTCGAGGGCAAGGTGACGGTCGACGGGCAGTCGCTCTACGACGCCGCCGTCGACCCGGTCGCCGTACGCCGCCAGATCGGCATGGTGTTCCAGCGGCCCAACCCGTTCCCCACGATGTCGATCTACGAGAACGTCCTCGCCGGCAACCGCCTCAACTCCAAGAAGATGAAGAAGGCCGAGGCCGACGACATCGTCGAGCGCTCCCTCAAGGGCGCCAACCTCTGGAACGAGGTCAAGGACCGCCTGCAGAAGCCCGGGATGGGCCTCTCCGGCGGCCAGCAGCAGCGCCTCTGCATCGCCCGCGCGATCGCCGTGGAGCCGCAGGTGCTGCTGATGGACGAGCCGTGCTCCGCGCTCGACCCCATCTCGACCTCCGCGATCGAGGACCTCATCCACGAGCTGAAGTCCGACTACACCATCGTGATCGTCACCCACAACATGCAGCAGGCGGCCCGCGTCTCCGACGAGACCGGCTTCTTCAACCTCAAGGCCGCCGGCCAGCCCGGCCACCTCGTCGAGTTCAACGCGACGCCGAAGATGTTCGCCAACCCCGACAACGAGGCCACCGAGGCCTACATCTCCGGCCGCTTCGGCTGAGCTGCGCGCCCGCCGTCCCTTCCTGCCTAGCCCGCCCCCGACCGGACATATCTGAGGACGGCGTGGACGGGAATCGGCCCGTTTGGCGACCGCCACGTCCTCAGATAGCTCCGCGGGGTCCGCTGGGGTGATATCTGAGGACGCGGTGAGCGGGAATCGGCCCGTTTGGCGACCGCCACGTCCTCAGATAGGTCGTGCTGTGGATGAGCCGAGCGGGCTGACGGGCGTTAGCAGCACGATGCCCGTGTGAACGCGGACCACTGGACAGCGGGTGCCTGGCCCGCGCGCGGCATCGGGCCGCGGGAAGGGGTGCGCCCGGGCGTGCGGTGGCCCTCGCGTCGGGACCCGTGCGGGGTTGAAGGCCCGAACGCCTGGGCGACGCGCTCCGGTGCCTGGCGGCGGGCCGGCTCCAACCTGTGGGTCCCGGCGGACATCGACACGGGCGACCCGGC
>DASTPB010000275.1:0-4416 GCA_035762385.1 Nocardioides sp.
GCAGTCGCGGTCGGCGGTGCCACCGGAGCCTTCGGCCGGGCCGGCGCCGCACCCGCTCTCTTCTGGGCCTCCGCGTAGCGGGCCTCGCGCATGGCGCGCAGGTTGTCCATCTTGCTCATGGCTTGCTCATCGTCCGATCACTTGGCGAACCCTACGCAGCCCCGCCGACACCGCAGCCCGCGCCGGGGTAGTCCAGTGCCAAACGGTCGTCCAGATCGACGCAACGCACCCACTTCGCACTGGACTACCCGATACGGACAGCCACTTCGCACTGGACCACCCCGCCACAGGGCGCGCTCGCGCGCTCAGCCCTCGAGCCAGGCCGCGAGGTTGGCCAGCGAGGCGTCGAGGCCCTGCTGGTGCGCCTCGACGTCGATGGCGGGAGGTACGTCGGTGGCGTCGATCGCCACGCGGGTGCCCTCGTCGAGGGCGGTGAACGTCCACGTCATCGTCATCCGACCGGCGGTGTCAGGGTCGTCGGAGTCGAACTCCACGCCCCACACCACCCGCTCCGGCTCGACCAGCTCGTCGATAGCGACGCGGGTGACGTCGGTGCGCTCGGTCGTCTTGCCGCCGCCCTCGGGCACCTCGTCGTAGCGGAGCGTCAACGTGAAGCCGCCACCGGCACGCAGGTCGGCGTCGGCGATCTCGGCGGTCATCCCGTCCGGTGGGAGCCACGCCTCCAGCGCGTCGGCGTCGACGAAGGCGGCGTACACCCCCGCCGGGGTCGCGCTGACGTCGGCGACGGCCCGGTCGATGCGCGGCACGTCAGGACCCCCGGCGCCAGACGACGACGGACTGCCCCACGGCCTGGTGCAGCACCGGGAGCTTGTTGGTGGGCTGGACGGCAACACGCGCGGCGAGCCCGCTGCGCAGGGCCTCGAGCTCGGCCAGCAGCTCCTCGTTGCGGGCGCGGAGCGCGTCGACCTGGAGCTCGAGCTGCATGATGCGGCGTACGCCCTCGATGCCGATGCCGGCACTGGTGAGGTCAGCGATCTCGCGCAGCCGCTCGATGTCGCGGTGGGAGTAGCGGCGCCCGCCCCCGCCGGTGCGACCGGGCTGGATCAGCCCCATCCGCTCGTAGGCGCGGAGGGTCTGCGGGTGCAGCCCGGTCAGCTCCGCCGCGACGGAGATGACGTAGACGGCGGCATCGAGGTTGGGCTCCCTCGAGTACGGGGACGAGCCCAGGCCGGGTCCCCGCGGCGTCGTCCGGCGGGCGCTCATGCCTCGAACAACCCTGCGCGGAGCGGCTTGCCGGCGGTGGCCGCGCGGTAGGCCTCGAGGGCCTCCCGCGCCGTCGGGTCGAGGCTGGCCGGGACCTGGACGACGACCGTGGCGAGGAGGTCGCCCTTGCTGCCGTCGCGCTTGGTGGCGCCCTTGCCGCGCACCCGGAAGGTCCGGCCGTTGGGCGTGCCCGGCGGCAGCTTGAGGGTCACCGGCGCCCCGCCCAGCGTGGGGATCTTGACCTCGCCGCCGAGGGCCGCCTCGTCGAAGGAGACGGGGACGTCGATGGTGAGGTTGTCGTCCTTGCGACCGAAGACGCGGTGCGGGGTGACCTTGACCTTGACGAACAGGTCGCCGGCCGGGCCGCCGTTCTCGCCGGGCGCGCCCTTGCCCTTGAGCCGGATCCTCGCGCCGTCCTTGACGCCGGCCGGGATGCGGGCCTGGATGGTGCGCGCCGACGTGCCGCGACCGCTGCCGTGGCAGGTGGGGCACGCCTCGTCGTACACCAGCTGCCGGCCGGCGCAGCGCGGGCACGTCTCGTTGATGGAGAACGCGCCGCCGGTGCCGGCGACGACGAAGCCGGCGCCCTCGCACTCCGGGCAGATGTGCGGGCGGGTGCCGGGCTTGCCGCCGGTGCCCTGGCACGTCGGGCAGGCCGCGTCGGACGTCAGCCGCAGCGAGACCGTCACGCCGTCGAGCGCGTCGGTGAACCCGATGGTCGCCGAGCTCTCGACGTCGGCGCCCCGGCGCGGTCGGGCCTGCTGCGTACGACCGCGCTGGGCGCCGCCGAACAGGTCACCGAACATGTCGCCGAGGCCGCCGCCCGCGCCGCCGCGGTCGCGGAGCAGGTCGTCGATGTTGAACCCGCCGCCGCCGAAGCCGCCGCCACCGCCGAAGCCGCCGCCCATGCCCGGGCCGAAGCCGCCGCGCGCCTGCAACGAGCGGAACTCGTCGTACTTGGCGCGCTTGGCCTCGTCGCCGATGACGTCGTAGGCCTCGGCGACGGCCTTGAACGTCTCGTGCTTGGCGTCGTCACCGGGATTGGAGTCGGGGTGGTTGGCCCGGGCCAGCTTGCGGTAGGCCTTCTTGATGTCGGCCGCACTGGCGTCCTTGGCGACGCCGAGGACCTGGTAGAAGTCCTTGGTCGCCCAGTCGTTGCGGAAACCTTCGTTGTCAGCCACGGATCAACCTCCCTTCCTCGTCGTCATCGGGTGCGTGGGTGCCGTCAGGCGTCGGCCGGGTCGACCACGAGCACCTGGGCGGCACGCACGACCCGGTCGCCCATCCGGTAGCCGCCCTTCGCCACGTGCTTGACCGTCGTGACCTCGACCTCCGCGTCGACGCCGAGGTGGCTCAGCGCCTCGTGGAAGGTCGGGTCGAACGCGTCTCCCGGCTCGCCGAACCGGACCAGGCCGGCGCCCGCCACGACGCGCTCGAGCTGGTCGGCGACCGCCTTGAAGCCGCCCTCGAGCTCGCCGTGCTCCTTGGCCCGGTCGATGGTGTCGAGGACCTCGATCACCGGCGTCAGCGCCTTGTAGGCGGCCGTCTCGGCCACCAGCTGCCGGTCGCGGTCGACCCGCTTGCGGTAGTTGGCGTACTCGGCCTGGAGCCGCTTCAGGTCGTTGGTGAGGTCGGCGAGCGCCGCCTTCATCGCGGCGAGCTCGTCCTCCTCGGTGTCGACGTCGGCCCGCTCCCCGGAGTCCGAGCGCTCCTCGGCGGTGCCGGGGTCGCTGCCGGCGACCGTGTCACCGGCCACCTGCTCCTCGACCTCGGTCTCGTTGGCCATCTCGGCCGCGGCCGCACCGAAGCTCCCCGGAGGGGGAGCCGTGGTGGGCTCCCCCTCCGGGAGGTCGGTCGCCTCGGGGCCCGGGGTGGGCTCGACGGGGCGATCGGTCACTTGGACTCACCCTCGGTGCTTGCGTCGTCGGCCGAGCCGTCGGTCTGCTCGTCGACGATCTCGGCGTCGACCACGTCGTCGTCGGACTCGCCGGTCGCCCCGGTGGCACCACCGGCAGCGGCCTGGTCGGCCTCGGCGGCGGCGTACATCGCAGCGCCCATCTTCTGGCTGGACTCGCCCAGCTTGGTGATGCCGGCGGTGATCTCCTCCGACGACGCGTCCTCCTTGGCGAGGGTCTCCTTGAGGGCGTCGACGTCGGCCTGGACCTCGGTCTTGACGTCCTCGGGGAGCTTGTCGGCGTTGTCGGCGAGGAACTTCTCGGTCGTGTAGACGAGCTGGTCACCCTGGTTGCGGGCCTCGACGGCCTCGCGCCGCTTGGCGTCCTCCTCGGCGTACTGCTCGGCCTCCTTGACCATGCGGTCGATCTCGTCCTTGCTGAGCGCCGACCCGCCGGAGATGGTCATCGACTGCTCGCGACCGGACGCCTGGTCCTTGGCCGAGACGTGGACGATGCCGTTGGCGTCGATGTCGAAGGTCACCTCGATCTTCGGCACGCCGCGGGGCGCCGGCGGGAGGCCGGTGAGCTCGAAGTTGCCGAGGGGCTGGTTCTGGTTCCACATCTGGCGCTCGCCCTGGGCGACCTTGATCTCCACGGACGGCTGGTTGTCGTCGGCGGTGGTGAAGATCTCCGACCGCTTGGTGGGGATGGTGGTGTTGCGCTCGATGAGCGTGGTCATCACGCCGCCCTTGGTCTCGATGCCGAGCGACAGCGGGGTGACGTCGAGCAGCAGCACGTCCTTGACCTCGCCCTTGAGGACACCGGCCTGGAGCGCCGCGCCGACGGCGACGACCTCGTCGGGGTTGACGCCCTTGTTGGGCTGCTTGCCGCCGAGGAGCTCGGTGACCAGCTCGGTCACCGCGGGCATGCGGGTCGAGCCGCCGACGAGGACCACGTGGTCGATGTCCTTGACCGCGACGCCGCCGTCCTTGAGCACCGACTGGAACGGCGCCTTGGTGCGGTCGAGCAGGTCGGAGGTCATCTTCTGGAACTCGGAGCGGGTGAGCTTCTCCTCGAAGTGGAGCGGGCCGCCCTCGCCGTGGGTGATGTAGGGGAGGTGGATCGTGGTCTCGGAGCTCGAGGACAGCTCGATCTTCGCCTTCTCGGCGGCCTCCTGGAGGCGCTGCTTGGCGATCTTGTCGGCGCCGAGGTCGACACCGTTGTTGTCCTTGAACTTCTTGACCATCCACTCGACGACGCGGTTGTCCCAGTCGTCGCCACCGAGGTGGTTGTCACC
>DASTPB010000276.1:0-2353 GCA_035762385.1 Nocardioides sp.
CGGCAGCTCCGCCAGGAAGCGGGCGTCGCCCTCGAGCACCTCGGCGTTGCCGCCGTCGGTGCCGCCGACGAGGAGCACCACGTCGGGCTCGGCCGCCCGCAGCTCCGCGAGCTTGGCGTCGTCGAGCCCGCCGTGGAGCACAAGCACGACCTTGCCGCCGCTGGAGAGCGCCACCCGGCGTCCCGCTTCGGCGGTGACCAGCTCCTCGTTGCCGACGACCGCGATGCGCAGCCCGCCACCCGCGCTGGAGCAGGCGAGCACGTCGGCGTCGAGCGCCCGCGCGTCCTGCTGCGCGAGGGCCGCCACGCAGGCGTCGTACCCGTCGAGGACGTCACCGGTGCCGTCCGGTCGGGGAAGCGTCGTGGGGTGGCTCGCGGTGCCGAGGAGGGCTCCGCCGGCGAGGTCGACCAGCGCCGCCTTCGTCCAGGTGGAGCCGAAGTCGACGCAGACGACCGCGCTCACACCAGCACCGTCAGCGCGACCACGACGATGATCGCGATCACCGCGAGGACGACCATCTGCACGCCCACGCCGCTCGGGAGGTCCGTGCCCTGCCTGATCGCGCGGTCCGCCTGGCGGTAGCGGTGCCAGCCGACGCCGGCGGTCAGCGCCGACGCCGCGACCAGGGCGACGCCCAGGGTCACGTTGGGCCAGGTCCCCTCCAGCAGGTTGAGGGCACCCACGGCCGCCACGACGAGACCGATCGCGGTGCGCTCGTAGGCCAGGAGGGTCCGCTCGTTGGCCAGGAGGAATCGCGGGTCGGGCGCCTCGTCCACGGCTCAGCCCAGGGCTCGGTCGAGGTCGGCGACCAGGTCGTCGGCGGTCTCGATGCCGACGCTGAGCCGGACCAGGTCGGCGGGGACCTCCAGGTCGGTGCCCGCCACGCTGGCGTGGGTCATCCGCCCGGGGTGCTCGATGAGGGACTCGACGCCGCCGAGGGACTCGCCGAGGGTGAAGACCTCCGCGCGCTCGCAGACCGCGAGGGCCCGCTCCTCGCCTCCCGCGACCCGGAAGGAGACCATGCCGCCGAAGCGCCTCATCTGGCGGGACGCGACCTCGTGCCCGGGGTGCGCCGCGAGGCCCGGGTAGATCACCTCGGCCACCCGCGGGTCGCCGTCGAGGAACTCCACCACCCGTTCCGCGTTGTCGCAGTGGCGGTCCATCCGGACGCCGAGCGTCTTGAGTCCGCGGTGGGTGAGGAAGGCGTCGAACGGCCCGGCCACGGCACCCATGGCGTTCTGGTGGTAGCCGATCCTCTCGGCGAGCTCGAGGTCGCGCACGACGACCGCTCCCCCGACGACGTCGCTGTGCCCGCCGACGTACTTGGTCGTCGAGTGCACCACCACATCGGCGCCGAGCGTGAGCGGCTGCTGGAGGTAGGGCGAGGCGAAGGTGTTGTCGACGACGAGCAGCGCGCCGGCCTCGTGGGCGACGGTCGCGAGTGCCTCGATGTCGCCGATCGTGAGCATCGGGTTGGTGGGCGTCTCGACCCACACGAGCTTGGTCCGGCCGGGCTCGATCGCCGCGGCCACGGCGTCGGTGTCGGCGACCGACGCCGAGCTGTGGTCGGTGCCCCAGAGCCTGGCGACCTTGTCGAAGAGGCGGTGCGTGCCGCCGTAGGCGTCGTCGGGGATGACGACGTGGTCGCCGGGGCGGGACAGTGCCCGGATGATGGTGTCCTCGGCGGCGAGGCCGGAGGCGAAGGCGAACCCCTTCTCGCCGTCCTCGACCGCGGCGAGCGCGCCCTCCAACGCCGTACGGGTGGGGTTGGCGGACCGGCTGTACTCGTAGCCGCCGCGCAGGCCGCCGACGCCGTCCTGCTTGTAGGTGCTGCTGGCGTAGATGGGCGGGTTGACCGCCCCGGTCATCGCGTCGGGCTCGTAGCCGGCGTGGATCGCACGCGTCTCGAACCCGGACTTGTTGGCGCGTTCCTGGGTCACGTGCCGAGCGTAGACCCCGCGAGCCTCCGCCCCGACAGCGGAACGGCCTCCCGTCGCGTGGCTGTCCCTTGTGCGACGCGCGACAATGGAGCCATGTTCGGACTCGGCAAGCCCACGACCCTGCCCACCCCCGACCAGGCGCTCCCGGGGCGCGAGCACCAGATGTGGACCCTGGGCGAGCACGTGGTCCTGCACACCCCCGTCGTCACCGACGACGTCCCGGAGGGCTACGAGGTCGCCGTCCTCGGCCTCGGGTGCTTCTGGGGCGCGGAGGAGATCTACTGGCAGGTCCCCGGCGTCTGGTCGACGTCCGTCGGCTACGCCGGCGGCAGCACCCCCCACCCGACCTACGAGGAGGTGTGCAGCGGCCGCACCGGTCACACGGAGGCGGTGCGCATCGTCTTCGACCCGGC
>DASTPB010000277.1:0-9567 GCA_035762385.1 Nocardioides sp.
ATCCGTCTATTGTCACCTCTAGGTTCGTGGGTATGGACCCGGTGGTGGACGACCTGGAGCGGCAGCGAGTCGCCGAGGTCGTGGTGTCCAACCACGCCGCGCCGGTTGCGGCGGAGTGTCGTGAGCTGGTGCTGGCGGCGCAGTGGGCGGACCTGCACCCGGTGGAGGCGCTCGGGTCGGGGGTGGGGCCACCCATCGCGCCTAGCCACCACCCGACGGCACGCGCGAGGGCCCGCAGCGTGACGCTGCGGGCCCTCGTGCGTGTGCGCCGTGGTCAGACCTCGAACTGGCCGGCCTCCAGGCGTGCCTTGACGTCGGAGAGGAAGCGGGCCGCGTCGGCGCCGTCGACCAGGCGGTGGTCGTAGGTCAGGGAGACGTAGACCATGTGGCGCACGGCGATCGTCTCGCCCAGGTTGGGGTCGTCGATCACGACGGGCCGCTTCACCACGGCACCGGGCCCGAGGATGGCGACCTGCGGCTTGTTGATGATCGGGGTGTCGAAGAGCGCCCCGAAGCTGCCGAGGTTGGTGATGGTGAACGTGCCGCCGGACAGCTCGTCCGGGGTGATCTTGTTGGTGCGGGTGCGCTCGGCGACGTCGGCGATCTTCTTCGCCAGCCCGGCGATCGAGAGGTCACCGGCCTCCTTCACGACCGGCGTGAGCAGGCCCTTCTCGGTGTCCACCGCGAACGCGATGTTCTCGCGGTCGTAGTAGGTGACCTCGCCCTTGTCGGTGTCGATCGCCGCGTTGAGCTTCGGGTGCAGCTTGAGCGCGTCGATGGCGGCCTTGGCGAAGAAGGGCAGGTAGGTCAGCTTCACGCCCTCGCGGGCCAGGAAGTCGGCCTTCGACGCCTCGCGGAGGCGGGCGATCGCCGTGACGTCGACCTCCATCACCTGCGTCAGCTGGGCGGCCTCCTGCAGCGACTCGACCATGCGCGTGGCGATCACCTTGCGCAGGCGCGAGAGCGGCTCGGTGGTGCCGCGCAGCGGCGACGGGGACGCCGACGACGGAGCGGCCGCGGCCGGGGGAGCGCCGGCGGCAGCGGGTGCGGCAGCCGGAGCCGCCGGTGCCGAGGCGGACTGCTGGGCGGCGGCAGCGGCGTCGAGGACGTCCTGCTTGCGGATGCGGCCACCGACACCGGTGCCCTGCACCGACCCGAGGTCCACGCCGTGCTGGTCGGCCATCTTGCGCACCAGCGGGGTGACGTACGCCGACTGGTCGCGGCCACCCTCGCTCGGGGCGGACGCGGCAGGTGCGGGCGCCTCCTGCTTCGGGGCCGCCTGCTTCGGCTCCTCCTTGGCCTCGGGCTCCGGCTCGGGGGCCGGTTCCTGCTTCGCCTCCGGCTCGGGCTCCGGCTCGGGCTGCTTCTCGGGCTCGGGCTCGGACTGCTCCTCGTCCTTGGGCTGCGCCTCGGCGGACTGGGGCTCCGAGGTGCCACCGGAGCCGGCGTCGCCGGACCCGATGATCGCGAGCTCGGCACCGACCTCGACGGTCTCGTCCTCCTCGGCCTTGATCTCCAGCAGCGTGCCGGCGACGGGGGAGGGGATCTCGGTGTCGACCTTGTCGGTGGAGACCTCGAGCAGCGGCTCGTCGACGGCGACCTCGTCGCCGACCTGCTTGAGCCAGCGGGTGACGGTGCCCTCGGTGACCGACTCACCCAGCGCGGGAAGCGTGACGGGCGTGCCGCCACCGCCACCACCGGAGGACGAGCCGCCGGAGGACGAGCCACCCGACGCGGCCTGCTCGGCGGCAGGCTCGGACTGGGCCGGGGCGTCCTCCTTCTCCGACTCGGGGGTCTCGTCGCCCGCGGGGAGGCCGCCGGTCTCCTCGGCGACCTGCTCCTCCTGCTCGGCCTTCTTCTCCGACTCGCCCTCGTCCCGGGGCTGCGCCTCGGGCTCGGCGGTGTCGGAGGCGTCGCCCGCGGACTCGCCCTCCTCGCCGACGACGGCGAGGACCGCGCCGACCTCGACGGTGTCGTCCTCCTCGGCCTTGATCTCCAGCAGCGTGCCGGCGACCGGCGAGGGGATCTCCGTGTCGACCTTGTCGGTGGAGACCTCGAGCAGCGGCTCGTCGACGGCAACCGTGTCACCGACCTGCTTCAGCCAGCGGGTGACGGTGCCCTCGGTGACGGACTCGCCGAGTGCGGGGAGGGTGACTTCGGAGGCCATGTGGTTCCTTCGCTCGCGTGGGTGGGGAATTCGGTGGGTGCTTCAGGAGTGCGCGTGGAGCGGCTTGCCGGCCAGGGCGAGGTGAGCCTCGCCCAGAGCCTCGTTCTGGGTGGGGTGGGCGTGCACGAGCGGCGCGACGTCGTCGGCGTGTGCCTCCCAGTTGTAGATGAGCTGGGCCTCGCCGATGAGCTCACCCACCCGGTCGCCCACCATGTGGACGCCGAGCACGGGACCGTCGACGAGGCCGACGAGCTTGACGAACCCCTGCGTCTGCAGGATCTGGCTCTTGCCGTTGCCGCCGAGGTCGTACGTCACCGTGGTGACCGCGTCGCCGTGGAGCTCGCGGGCCTTCGCCTCGTCGAGGCCGACCGAGGCGATCTCCGGGTGGGAGTACGTCACGCGGGGGATGCCGGCGTCGTCGACGGGGCGCGGGTCGAGCCCGGCGATCTCCTCGGCCACGAAGATGCCCTGCTGGAAGCCGCGGTGGGCGAGCTGGAGGCCGGGCACGATGTCGCCGACGGCGTAGACGCCCTCGACGTTGGTGCGACAGCGCTCGTCGGCGAGCACGAAGCCGCGGTCCATCTCGATGCCCTGCTCCTCGTAGCCGAGGCCGTCGGTCGAGGGACCGCGTCCGACGGCGACGAGGAGGAGCTCGGCCTCGATCACGTCGCCGCCCTCGACGGTGACGGCGACGCCGGTGTCGGTGGTCTTGACGCTCTGGAAGGGCGTGCCGGTGAGGAAGGAGATCTTGCGCTTGCGGAAGGCGCGCTCCAGCGCCTTGGAGGAGGCCTCGTCCTCGGCCGCGACCAGCCGCGGCAGGGCCTCGACGATGGTGACCTCGGAGCCGAAGGACTTCCACACGCTCGCGAACTCGCAGCCGATCACGCCGCCGCCGAGGACGATGGCCGACGCCGGGACCCGGTCGAGGCGGAGGGCGTGCTCGGAGGTGATGACCTTCTCGCCGTCGACCTCGAGGCCGGGCAGAGACTTGCTGTAGGAGCCGGAGGCCAGGACGACGGCCTTGCCGGTGTAGGCCGTGCCGTCGACCGTGACCTCACGGGGGCCGGTCAACCTCCCTGCACCCTGGATGACGGTGATGCCGCGCGACTTGATCAAGCCGGTGAGGCCCTTGAACAGCCGGTCGACGACCTTGTCCTTGTAGGCGTTGACGCCGGCCATGTCGATGCCGTCGAGGGTGGCGGTGACGCCGAACTGCGCGGCCTCGCGGGCCGAGTCGGCGACCTCCGCGGCGTGGAGGAGGGCCTTGGTCGGGATGCAGCCCACGTGGAGGCACGTGCCGCCGAGGTTGCCCTTCTCGACCAGCCCGACACTCAGGCCCAGCTGGGCCGCTCGCAGGGCACAGGCGTAACCGCCCGATCCAGCCCCGAGGACGAGGACGTCGAACTCACCGTCCGCCACTGAATTCCTCCACACGCTCGACTCGCACCGACCACCTCGGGCGCGTCCATCTTTGCACTCTTCACGACGCTGTCCACACCGGGTCGGGTGGCCGTTCCGGCGATGCGCGCGCACGATGCGGGCCCTCGCGGCAGAATGTCGCCATGGGCCTGTTCGACCGACTCCGCCGCAAGGGGCGCACCAGTGCTCCGGCGCGGGACGCCACCCGCACCGGCTCGACACGCGTGCGTGCCTCCGACGGTGAGGACGTCCGACACCTCGAGGCCTTCGTCGCCACGCGCCAGGGCGTCGAGGGGTTCGTCGAGCCCCGCACGGCCGTCAGCGACGTGACCCTCCTGCTGGTCGCGCACGACGGGGAGTGGACCCGGCGGCGCGTGCCGAGCGTGAAGTGGGCGCACGACTTCGCCAACCGCCACCGCGTGCCGTCGTACGACGCTGCGGTGGTCGGTGTGCCGCAGCGGATGCGCGACTACAACCGCCGCAAGAAGGCCGGGGGCCTCTAGCCCTCCGCGCGCTCCGCGAGCGAGCGCGCGATCTCGACCAGCGTGGTGACCCCGAAGCCGGTGGCGCCCGCAGGGACGTGGCCGTAGGCACTGCCGGTGTTCATCTCCTTGCCGGCGATGTCGAGGTGCGCCCACGGCAGCCCATTGGTGAACTCCCGCAAGAACGCCGATGCGTACAGACCGCCGCCCCAGCGCACCCAGTCGTGCTGGAGCAGGTCGGCGACCTTGGACGCGCCGATGCGCTCCTTCATCTCCTCCGGGATCGGCATCGGCCAGTGCTGCTCGCCCGCGGCACGGCCCGCGGCCAGGACGACCTGCACCTCGGGGTCGGTGCCCATGACGGCTCCGACCTTGTCGCCGAGCGCCAGCTGCATGTGGCCGGTGAGGGTGGCGATGTCGACGACCAGGTCGGGCTCCTCCTCCACTGCGAGGGACAGTGCGTCGCCCAGCAGCATCCGGCCCTCGGCGTCGGTGTTGGCGATCTCGACCGTCGACCCGTTGTGCATCGTGATGACGTCACCGGGTCGGGTGGCGGTGCCCGAGACCATGTTCTCGGCCATCGGCGCGAAGGCGGTCACCTTCACCGGCAGGCCGAGGCGCGCGATGGCGAGGGTGGCCGCGACGACGCTGGCCGCGCCGGCCATGTCGCCCTTCATGTGGAGCATGCTCGAGGACGGCTTGATGGTGAGGCCGCCGGAGTCGAACGTGACGCCCTTGCCGACCAGCGCCAGGTGAGCCGCGGCGTCCTGCGGAGCCCAGGTCAGCTTCACGAGGCGGGACGGCGCCTCCGAGGAGTCGCCGACGCTGAGGATGCCGCCGCAGCCCATCTCGGCGAGCTGCTCGTGGTCGAAGACCTCCAGCTCGACCTTGGGTGCGCCACGCCCCTTGGTGACCTCCTTGTGCGCGGCCGTGACGAGCTCGGCCAGCAGCGGGGGCGTGCAGTCGCGCGGCGGGGTGTTGACCCAGTCGCGGGTCAGCGCCACGGCGTCGGCGAGGACCTCGGCGCGCTCGAGCGCCGCGACCGCGTCGGCGCGGCGGGCGATGCCGGTCAGCACGACGACGTCGTTGGGTGCCGTGGTCTCGGAGGTCGAGGACTTGTACGTCGTGAAGGTGTAGCCGCCGAGGCGATGGCCCTCGACCACTGCGGCGACCAGCTCGGGGGTCTCGCTCGGCAGGGCGAGGGCGACCGAGGCGGCGTTGGGGACGTTGCGGGCGGCGACGCCCGCGGCACGTCGTACGGCGATCGGGTCCGTCGGGTCCTCCCCGAGGCCGACGAACACCAGGAGCGGGGCGTTGACCTCGTCGCGCGTCGGCGTCCGGACCGCCTCCCCGGCCTTGCCGGTGACCCCCATCGTGGAGAGGAAGGGACGCAGCCGGCGGCCGTACGCCGTGCTGACGTCGGCAGCGGCGTCGCACAGCACGGGACCCTTCGGGCCGGCGACCACCCCCACGACGACGGCGTCTGCTCGGGTCTTGGCGGGGCTCGCGCTGCGGAGGGCGTAGGTGCTCACCCGCGGCATGTTAGGGGAGGCCTGACGGGTGTCGGTGCTGCGGTAGGTTCGCGCCATGGCCGGATCGCTCAAGCAGTCGCCCCTCCACGACCGTCACGAGGCCCTCGGCGCCAAGCTCGCCGAGTTCGGTGGGTGGTCGATGCCGCTGGAGTACCCGACCGGCGTCGTGAAGGAGCACACCGCGGTCCGCGAGTCGGTCGGCATCTTCGACGTGAGCCACCTGGGCAAGGTCATGGTCTCCGGGCCGGGCGCCGCCGACTTCGTCAACGCGACCCTCTCCAACGACCTCGCGAAGATCGCGCCCGGCAAGGCGCAGTACACCCTGTGCCTCGACGAGTCCGGCGGCATCGTCGACGACCTCATCGCCTACTGGCACGACCTCGAGCACGTCCTGCTGATCCCCAACGCCGCCAACACCGCCGAGGTCGTCGCCCGGCTCGCCGACGCTGCCCCCGCCGAGGTGAAGGTCCGCAACCACCACGAGGACTACGCCGTGCTGGCCGTGCAGGGGACGCGCTCCGACGAGGTGCTGGAGAAGGTCGGGATGCCGACGGGACACGACTACATGTCCTTCGTCGAGGCCGAGCTGGGCGACACCGGCGTCGGCGTGGTGGTGTGCCGCACCGGCTACACCGGCGAGCGCGGCTACGAGCTGGTCGTCGCCAACTCGGTCGCCGGTCGGCTGTGGGACGAGCTGATGGCCGCGGGCGAGGAGTGGGGCATCACGGCGTGCGGCCTCGGTGCCCGCGACACGCTGCGCACCGAGATGGGCTACCCGCTGCACGGGCAGGACATCAGCCTCGACACCAACCCCGTCGAGGCGGGGCTGTCGTGGGCGGTCGGGTGGAAGAAGAACACCTTCTGGGGTCGCGACGCGGTGGTGGCGGTGAAGGAGGCGGGGCCGAAGCGGCGCCTGCGGGGGCTCCTCGCGGTGGGTCGCGGCATCCCGCGCCCGGGCATGAGCGTCACGCTGACCCAGGACGTCCCGCTCGCCGACATCACCTCCGGGACCTTCTCCCCGACGCTGAAGAAGGGCATCGGGCTCGCCCTGATCCCGACGATGGTCGCCGAGGACGCGGAGGTCGGCGTCGACATCCGCGGCCGCCGGGAGGTCTTCCAGCTCGTCAAGCCGCCCTTCGTCGACCCGTCGGTCCGGGAGTCCTGACGTGCTGCCCGGCCAGCCCCCGACGTTCCGCCAGCCGTCGGCCGCCGAGCGGCCGTGGTGGTGGCGCCTCGAGGACGCCTCGGGGCAGTCCGTCGAGGTCGCCGGCCACTCCGACCAACGCTTCGCCACCCAGGGTGACGCGGAGTCGTGGGTCGGGGAGATCTGGGCCGACCTGGCCGAGCACGGTGTCGCCGCGGTGACCCTGTTCGAGCACGACCGCCAGGTCTACGGACCGATGTCGCTGAGCGCCTGAGGCCGACCGCGCCGGTGGCATGAGCGGGTCCGACTTCGCAGCGTACGTCGAGGCCCGCTGGCCGGACCTCGTCGGCGGGCTCGAGGACGCGGGCGTCCCGGGCGACGATGCGCGGCTCGCGGTCGCCGAGGCGCTGCTCGCCGCGCGTCGGTCGTGGCAGCGCCGGGTGCGTGACGAGCAGGTCGACGTCACCCTCTGGGCCGAGGTGCGGGAGCGCGCGGGCCTGGCGGTGCAGCCGGGCGAGCCGGTGCCGCACGCCGTACGCACCCGCGACCCGCACGACGACCCGGAGCCGTGGCTGGAGCGCGCCCGGCGCGCGCGTGCCGTACGACGTCGCCGCGGAGCGCGGCGGGTCGTGGCCGGGCTCGCCGTCGTGGCCCTGCTGGCCGCAGGCTGGGCGTGGTGGGCGGCGCGGCCGGAGCCACCGGCGGTGCGCCGGGAGGCCAACCGGGTCCCGGTCGCGTGGTACGCGGAGGGCGAGCTGCACCTCGAGGACGTGGTGGTCGAGCTCCCGGACATCGAGACGTTCGTCGCCGACTTCACCGACGCGGCCGGCGGGGCCGACGTGGTGGCGCGGCTGCGTACGGGCGAGGTGGTCCGCGTCGACGCGGAGGGCGAGGTGGAGACGCTCGACGAGGCTCCGGAGGCCCTCGACGAGGTCCCCCTCGCGCCGCCCGTCCGGGGGATGGGGCCCTACGACGTGCTGGTGGAGAGCGTGCCCATGGCGGGTGGGGGATGGGCCCACCTCGTCGACTCCGCCCGACGCGCCGGCGCGGAGGAGGAGCTGCGGCAGTCGGAGACGGGTCGTCGTGCCGTCATCGTGTGCCCGACCGAGTGGACGTGCGCCTCCCCGGTCACGATCGACGCGGGCGGCACGGTCCGGTTGCGCTGAGGCGTCGGCGCGGGTCGCTAGGGTCGCCCCTCGTGGCCGAAGCACTCTGGACCGGCGTCGCGCACGCCTATGCACGCAGCTTCGCCGGCCTGTGCACCGGTGCCATCCCGCTCCTGCTGGACGACCTGCCGAGCGGTGGGCGGCTGCTCGACGTCGGGTGCGGCACGGGCGCGCTCGTGCAGGAGGCCCGTGCGCGCGGTCACGACGCGGTCGGTGTCGACCCGGACGCGGAGATGGCTGCGTTGGCCTCGACGGCTCTCGGAGCCGACGTCGTCCTCGGGGGCCTGCCCGACCTGCCGTTCGCCGACGACGGCTTCGACGCCGTGATCGCCTCGTTCGTGCTCAACCACGTCGACGACCCGCGGGCGGGGGCGCGCGAGCTCAGGCGGGTGGCTGCCCCCGGCGGCACCGTGCGAGCGACGATCTGGGGTGCGGCACCCCCGCCGCAGGCGGTGATGTGGAGCGGGCTGCTCGACGCCGTCGGTGCCACGCGCCCGCCGTCGCCGCGACTGCCGGCCGATCGCGACTTCGCGCGCTCGCCCGACGGCCTCGCCGGGATCCTCGGCGAGGCCGGACTGGCGGTCCTCCACGCCGGCACCCACGCCTGGCGGTGGCGCGTCGCCCCCGACGACCTGTGGGAGGGGCTCACCTCGGTCGGGAACTTCGGTGTCCTGTGGCGCGAGCAGACAGCGGACGTGCAGGCCCGCCTGCGGACGGCGTACGACGCGCTGGGGGCGCCGTGGCGTGACGGCACCGACCTGGTCTTCGACGTGGAGTGTGTCGTCGCCGAGGCGCGCGTGCCGCGATCGTAGGGCTCGTGTCAGGCCGTAGAGTCGTCCCGTGCGCGCCTACCTCGACCTGCTCCAGCGGATCCTCGACGAGGGGGTGGAGAAGACGGACCGCACCGGCACCGGCACGCTCAGCGTCTTCGGCCACCAGATGCGATTCGACCTGTCCGAGGGCTTCCCGCTCGTGACCACCAAGAAGGTGCACACGCGCTCGGTCTTCGGCGAGCTGCTGTGGTTCCTGCGGGGTGACACCAACGTGAAGTGGCTGCAGGACCGCGGCATCACCATCTGGGACGAGTGGGCCGACGCCGACGGCGACCTCGGCCCCGTCTACGGCTACCAGTGGCGGTCGTGGCCCACCCCCGACGGCCGGCACGTCGACCAGATCAGCCGTCTGGTCGAGGGGATCCGCTCCAACCCCGACTCGCGGCGCCACCTCGTGTCGGCCTGGAACGTCGCCGACGTCGACGACATGGCGCTTCCGCCCTGCCACACGCTGTTCCAGTTCTACGTCGCCGACAGGCGGCTGAGCTGCCAGCTCTACCAGCGCTCGGCCGACACCTTCCTCGGCGTGCCGTTCAACATCGCGTCCTACGCGCTGCTGACACACATGGTGGCCCAGGTGACCGGCCTCGAGGTGGGGGACTTCGTGCACACGATGGGCGACGCCCACCTCTACCTCAACCACGTCGAGCAGGCGAAGCTGCAGCTCTCGCGCGAGCCGCGCGCGCTGCCGCGACTCGTGCTCGACCCCACGATCACCGAGATCGACGGCTTCGACCTCGAGCACATCTCGGTCGAGGGCTACGACCCCCACCCGGGCATCAAGGCGCCCATCGCGGTCTGATGCCGAGCGCGGACTACCGGCG
>DASTPB010000278.1:0-9569 GCA_035762385.1 Nocardioides sp.
GATGGGCCGCTTCGGCGAGCCCGAGGAGATGGCCAACGCGGTCCTCTTCCTCGCCTCCGACGAGTCGAGCTTCATGACCGCCAACACCTTCCTCGTCGACGGCGGCATCTCCGGTGCCTACGTCACGCCCCTGTGAGGTCCAGGTGCCCGATGCTCCGGTCGTCGGCCTGACGACCTACCGCCAGAGCGCCGCGTGGGGCGTGTGGAACACCAGTGCAGACCTGCTGCCGACGGAGTACGCCGTCGCGGTCGAGGCCGCCGGCGGGGTGCCGCTGCTGCTCCCGCCTGTCGCGGCGCCCGGTGCCGCGGCGCGGGTGCTGTCCCGGATCGACGCGCTCGTCGTCACCGGCGGCGCGGACGTCGAGCCGAGCCGCTACGGCGCCGAGCCGCACGCCCTCACGGCCGGGTGGCGGCCCGACCGCGATGCGTGGGAGCTCGCGCTGCTGACGGCCGCCGACGATGCTGGGACGCCGGTGCTCGGCATCTGTCGCGGCATGCAGCTCATGGCCGTCCATGCCGGCGGCACGCTCGACCAGCACACGCCCGACCTGGTGGGGCACGAGGGGCACTCCCCCGGCGGCGATGCGTACGGCTCGGTCGACGTCACGACGGAGCGCGGGTCCCGGCTCGCCGGCCTGGTCGGTCCGCGCGTGGAGGTCAGCTGCCACCACCACCAGTCGGTGGCGACGCACCCCGGCTTCGCGGCGGTGGCTCGCGCGACCGACGGGACCCTCGAGGCGATCGAGTCCCTCGGGGACCGCTGGCGCCTCGCCGTCCAGTGGCACCCGGAGACCCGGGTCGAGGTCGGACTGATGGCGGGGCTGGTCTCGGCCGCGCGCGAGCACGCCGGACGCTAGGCGCGGCCCAGCCGCTCACGCCGCCGGCGCAGCGTCCCCGGGAGCGTGAGGACGATCGCCACGGCGATGCCCACGAACATGCCGATCGAGTTGGCGGCGACGTCACGGGGGTCGGACACGCGGCCGGGGATCTCGCGCTGGACCGACTCGATCATGGAGGTCAGCACGATCCCCACGGTGAAGGCGACGAGCCAGAGCCGGGTCCCGACGAGGAGCAGCACGAACATGCCGAGCGGGACGAACAGGCCGATGTTGGCGAGGAACTCGATCCGCTCGACGCTCAGCCGGCTCGTCACGGGCTCGAGCTCCGGATAGCGCTCGAGGCGAGCCAGCACCCGACCGGCCAGCCCGGCGTAGTCGGGCTGCTCGTTGCCCGGCGTCAGCGTCACCAGCGCCACGAAGCCCAGGTAGAGCACGGTCACGAGGCTGAGGAACGGGTGGCGGTGCAGCACGACGCCATCATCCAGACCTCACCTGACGGTGACGCCCGTCAGGGCCACCGACGGCCCTCAGTCGACCAGCACCCGCTCCCCGTGCCGCGGCACCACGGCCGTCCAGCCAAGCTCCTCCCAGACACGTCGGGCGAGCGCTGCCGCGGAGCGCGGCTCGCCGTGGACGACGTAGACGGTGCGCGGCGGGACGGGTGCCCGGCTGAGCCACTGGACCGTCTCCTGCGCGTCGGCGTGGACCGAGAAGTCGGTGAGCGCGACGACCTCCGCCCGCACCGGCACGTACCGACCGTGGATCTTGACCTGGCGGGCGCCGTCGGCGAGCTGACGACCGCGGGTGCCCTCGGCCTGGTAGCCGGTGAGCACCACGCAGTTGCGCCGGTCGGGCAGCTGGTGGGCCAGGTGGTGCACGACCCGGCCGCCCGACGCCATCCCCGATGCGGAGATCACGATGCTGGGGCGCCGCGGCTTGTTGAGCCGCATCGACCCCTCGACGTCGTGGACGGCCTGCACGTCCGGACCGTCGAGGTGGGCGAGCAGCTCGCGGGCGCCGGCGCGGAGCTCGGGCCCGCCGCGCGAGGCCGCGCGGCGGTAGCAGTCCAGCGCGGCGAGGGCCATCGGGCTGTCGACGAAGACCGGGACGTCCGGGATGTCCCCCCGCTCCCTCAGTCGACGCAGCTCGAGGAGCACCAGCTCGGTGCGGTCGACGGCGAAGGCGGGAACCAGCACGCTCCCACCCCGGGCCACGGTGCGGCTCACCGCGTCGGCCAACGCCTGGGGGTCCGGCGGCGGGTGCTCCCTGTCGCCGTACGTCGACTCCACCACGATCGTGTCCGCCTCGGGCGGGTCGGCGGGCGGACGCAGCAGCGGGTGGTGCGGACGGCCGAGGTCGCCGCTGAAGACCAGCCGGTGCTCGCCGACGCGCAGGGCGGCGACGGCCGAACCGAGGATGTGTCCCGCCGGCCGGAGCGTGACGGCGACATCCGGTCCCAGCCCCAGCGGGTGCCCGAGGTCCAGCGGCTCGACCAGCCGCAGCGCCTTCTCCACGTCGGAGTCGTCGTACAGCGGAAGTGCGGGACGGTGGCGTGAGAAGCCGGCGGCGTTGGCGTAGCGCGCATCCTCCTGCTGCAGGTGGGCGCTGTCGCGCAGGACGATGGCCGTCAGGTCCGCGGTCCCGGCCGTGCACGTCACCCGTCCGCCGAAGCCGTCCCGGACGAGCCGCGGCAGGTAGCCGGTGTGGTCGAGGTGGGCGTGGGTCAGCACGACGTGGTCGATGCTCGCCGGGTCGACGGGGAACGGCTCCCAGTTGCGACGTCGGTGCACCGCCAGGCCCTGGTAGAGCCCGGCGTCGACGAGCACGCGGGCGTCGGCGCTCTCCACGAGGAAGCGGCTGCCCGTGACGGTGTCGACGGCTCCCAGGAAGGTGAGCGCGCCGGTCACGGAGGGTTGGCGCGCGGTCCTCATGACTCGACGCTAGGAGTCACCGCGCCCGGTGGGCAGAGCCCGACGGCCCCAGCCGCCCGGGACCATCGGCACTGCCGTCCCCGGGTGTCCGAGGTGCTCGAGCTGGACCGAGACGGGCGGCCCCGCCCACGGGCGTCGGCGGCGTCGGGGAGGCTGTCCCCATGTCCCGTGTCCACCTGTCCCGGCTGCCGGACGAGCGTGTCCTGCTGTCCGACGGCGACACGGCGCACGAGGTCGCCCTCACCGATCTCGCGGCTTGCGTGCGGGAGCGCGAGCCTGACACGCCGCGGTGGGTGTGGGACGACACCGCCCGGTGGTACCCGCCGCTGCTGGCCGCCGGGGTCCGGGTGGCCAGGTGCCACGACCTCCGCCTGGCCAGGCGGGTCCTGACCCGGGCGCCCGCGGTCGACCCATCCCTGCTCCAGGGCGACGAGGCCGAGCTGTGGGACCGGCTACGGCCGGCGACGGTGACCGAGCCGGTCCTGTTCAGCGGGCACGACGCGGCCGACCACCTGCGGGCCGACGTCGAGGACGCCCGCCAGCTCGCGGCGGTCGGGGCCTCACCGGAGGCCACGCGGCTCAGGCTGCTGCTGGCAGCCGAGTCGGCGGGTGCCCTGGCGGCCGCCGAGATGACCCACGCGGGCGTGCCGTGGCGCGTCGACGTCCACGAGGCCCTGCTGACCGAGAGGCTCGGCCCGCGCCCACCCCGGGGCACGCGCCCCCGGCTGCTCGCGGAGTGCGCCGACGTCGTACGACGCCTCCTGGACGCCCCCGGCCTCAACCCCGACTCACGTCCCGAGCTCCTCGCGGCGCTGCACCGGGCCGGCATCGAGGTGACCGACACCCGGGCGTCGACCCTGCGGGCCGTCGACCACCCGGTCGTCGAGCCGCTGCTGCGCTACAAGTCCCTCGCCCACCTCTTCTCGACCAACGGCTGGGCATGGATCGACGAGTGGGTGCGCGACGGTCGGTTCCGGCCGGTCTACCAGCCGGCCGGCTCGGCGACCGGGCGGTGGTCGTCCAACGGCGGCGGTGCCCTCTCGTTCCCGGTGCAGGTCCGGTCGGCGGCCGTGGCCGACGACGGCTGGGTGCTCGTCGTCGCCGACGTGGCCCAGCTCGAGCCGCGGGTGCTGGCCGGGATGAGCGGTGACACCGCCCTCGCCCGGGCCGCGCGGGGCGCCGACCTCTACCAGGGCATGGTGGACGCCGGGGCGGTCGCGACGCGACAGCACGCCAAGCTCGGCCTGCTCGGTGCGATGTACGGCGCGACGAGCGGGGAGAGCGGCCGGATGGTCGCCGGGCTGACCCGGCGCTACCCGCAGGCGTTCGGCCTCGTCGAGGACGCCGCGCGTGCAGGCGAGCGCGGACAGGTGGTCCGCACCCTGCTCGGACGGGGCAGCCCGTCCCTCGGGGGGTCGTGGGACGAGTCGCCCGACGCGCCCCCGGCCGATCTCGACGACCTGGACCGGCGGCGCCGCTCCTTCGGCCGGTTCACCCGCAACTTCGTCGTCCAGGGCACGGGCGCCGAGTGGGCGCTGTGCTGGATCGCCGACCTCCGCAACCGGCTCTGGCGCCTCGGCGCGAACAGCACCCTCGAGGAGCGGCCGCACCTGGTCTTCTTCCTGCACGACGAGGTGGTGGTGCACGCCCCGTCCGGGCTCGCCGACGAGGTCGCCACCGCCGTGTCCGAGTCCGCTGCCGTCGCCGGACGACTGCTCTTCCGCGAGCTGCCGGTCGACTTCCCGCTCAACGTCTCCGTCGTCCGGTCCTACGCCGACGCCGGCAAGCCGGGGACCTAGGGCCCCACGGGCGACGACCTTCGCCCCTGACCACCGACGCGGCCGGGACGGATGCTCGAGGTGGAGGACGGGAGGTACTGCCGTGACGACGACGCTGGAGCCCCGCACGAGCCTCGATGCCGTGCCGCACGGGCGCACGCGCGCCTCCGTCGTACGACGCTTCGTCGGCGGGTTCTACCTCGTCATGGGTGGCATCAACGCGGGCATCGTGGTGGCGGACGCCGGGACCTACCGGACCTTCGCCGACGGCGCCTACTGGTCGTTCGTCACCGACACGTGGCGCGATGTCGTCATGGCCCATCCGACGCCGTGGATCCTGGCGCTGGCCGCGGGCGAGGTCGTGCTGGGCCTGCTCCTCCTGCACGGCGGGGCGGCGGCGCGCGTCGGCTGGGTCGGCGTGATCGCCTTCCACGTCCTGCTGATGTCGTTCGGCTTCGGGGTCTGGCTGTGGAGCGTCCCGGTCCTCCTGGTGCTCGTCCCGACCGCGCGGGCGGACTGGCCTGCGCTCGGTGCTCCGGCACCGGTCGCGGAGGCCGGGCCGATCGCGCTCCCGCCGCCGTCGCAGACCGGGGCCGTACGCCGCTCGCGCGCGGCGCTCGCGTCCACCTGGGTGCTGGCGGTCGCCGTCGTCGCCGCGTCGCTCTACGGGCTCCTCGCCGAGGCGCCGTACCGCTCGCTGCCCGAGGCCACCGTGGTGTCCGCGCGCGCCCAGGACGCGTGCAGCATCGTGGTGGCGGCGCTGCTGGTCCTCCTCGTCCGTCGACCCGTCACGTCCGTCTCGGCCCACCTCGCGCGGCTCGGGCTGCTGGCCTACCTGCTCTACAGCTACCTGATCTACGCCACGGGTGTGCCGATGAACCGGGCCTTCCTGGCCTACGTCGTCGTCATCTGCCTGTCCGGAGCCGGGCTGCTCGGCGGTCTTCTGCGCATCCACGACCGTCCACCGCTGTCCACCGCGTCTGCGCGGCTGACCCGCACGACCGGCTGGGTCCTCGTGGTCACCGCCGTCCTGTTCGCCGGGCTGTGGCTCTCGGTGCTGGTGCCGTACGCCCTCGGCGGCAGCCCGCCCGAGCCGGAGGGCGTGGGCGGCACGCCGTACCCCGTCTTCGTCCTCGACCTCGCCGCCGTGCTGCCCGCGATCGCCGCGGTGGGCGTGCTCCTGCTCCGCGGCCGGGCGGTCGCCGGCGCACTCGCCACCGTGGCGGTGCTCAAGATCCTGACGCTGTTCACCGCGCTGTGGGCCGGCCCCCTCCTGGCCCTGGCGACCGATGCCGAGGTGCACCTCGGCCCGGACGCCGTGCCCAGCCTGCTGCTGCTCGCCGCGAGCGCCTGGCTGACGTCGCTGTGGCTGCGCTCCTTCGCACCCATCCCGCCCGTCCCGCCCGTCCCGCCGCTCGAGAGGAGCACGCCATGACCACCTTGGTCGTCCACGAGTCCCACTGGGGCAACACCCGAGCAGTCGCGCAGGCGATCGCCGACGGCCTGGCCGACGGCGACGACGGCCCGGTCGAGGTCGTCGACGTCGCGTCCGCTCCGTCCCCGCTGCCGGACGGGGTCGACCTGGTCGTGCTCGGCGGCCCGACCCACGCCTTCTCGATGAGTCGGCCCAGCACCCGGCACGACGCCCACGAGCGTGGGGCCGAGCCGGGCCACGAGGGTCCGGGGATCCGGGAGTGGCTGGCCACCCTGCCGTCCGGCGACTCGTCACGCTCGGTCGCCACCTTCGACACCCGCGCCGAGCAGGTGCGGCGGTTGCCGGGGTCGGCCGCCCGCGCGGCCGCCCGGTTCGTCGCGCGGCACCGGCTCGGGCGGATGGTCGCCACCGAGTCCTTCTACGTCGCGGACTCACCCGGGCCGCTCGTCGACGGCGAGCTCGAGCGGGCGCGCGCCTGGGGCCGGACGCTGGCGTTTCGTCATCGGTGAGCCGGCCCGACCTGTGGGCATCGTCTCAGTCTGAGCGCGCCCGTGCCGTCCCGGTTTGCGCAGGGCGGTGGTTCTTTGGTCTGGTCGACGGATGGCCACAGGAATCGAACATCCGCACGACCTGCCGACCCCCGATGCGACCGACGAGCCACACCCCGCCCTGGACGCGGCGATCGAGCCCTCCCGGCCGCGCGAGACCGGCCTGGACAAGGTCGTCTTCGGGTTCACCGCCGCCGTGAGCCTCGCGTTCCTGGTCTGGGGCTTCCTCAGCACCGACAGCCTCGCCACCGCCGCAGGCACCGGCCTCGGCTGGACGATGAGGAACACCGGATGGCTCTTCGTCCTCACCTCGAGCGCGTTCGTCGTCTTCGTGATCTGGCTGGCGCTCGGCAAGTTCGGCAACATCCCGCTCGGCCGTGACGACGAGGAGCCCGAGTTCCGCACCATCTCCTGGGTGGCCATGATGTTCAGCGCCGGCATGGGCATCGGGCTGATGTTCTACGGCGTCAGCGAGCCCCTCACCCACTTCGTGACGCCGCCGCCCGGCACCGGCGCGGCCGGCAACACCGAGGCGGCCCAGCACGCCATGGCGACCACGATGTTCCACTGGACCCTGCACCCGTGGGCGATCTACGCGGTCGTCGGCCTCGCCGTGGCGTACGGCGTCTACCGCAAGGGCCGCCTGCAGCTGATCAGCTCGGCGTTCGAGCCGTTGCTCGGGGAGCACGCCCACGGGCTGGGCGGCAAGGCGATCGACATGTTCGCCATCTTCGCGACCCTCTTCGGCTCGGCCACCTCGCTCGGCCTCGGCGCCCTGCAGATCGAGTCCGGGCTGCAGATCGTCGCCGGACTCGGCGACACCGGCAACGCCGTCCTCGTCGGCATCATCGCCGTCCTCACCGCCGCCTTCGTGCTGTCCGCGGTGTCCGGCGTCGCCAAGGGCATCCAGTGGCTGTCCAACATCAACATGGTGCTGGCCGTGTCCCTCGCCCTGTTCGTCTTCGTCGCCGGCCCCACCGTGCTCATCCTCAACCTCGTGCCCACCTCGATCGGCAGCTACGTCGCCGACCTCCCGATGATGGCCGCGCGCACCGCTGCCGAGGGCGACGAGGTCAGTGCCTGGCTGTCCACCTGGACGGTCTTCTACTGGGCCTGGTGGCTGTCCTGGACGCCGTTCGTGGGCATGTTCATCGCCCGGATCTCCCGCGGTCGCACCATCCGCCAGTTCGTGACCGGCGTGCTGCTCGTGCCGAGCCTGATCAGCGTCATCTGGTTCTGCATCTTCGGCGGCGCGGCGATCGACCTCCAGCAGAAGGGCACCGACATCGCCGGAGCGGGCGGCCTGGAGAACCAGCTCTTCAGCACGCTGGAGGCCTACCCGCTCGCCACCGTGTCGAGCATCGTCGTGATGGTCCTGGTCGGCATCTTCTTCGTCTCCGGCGCCGATGCGGCGTCGATCGTGATGGGCTCGCTCTCCGAGCGCGGCACCATCCACCCGAGCCGCCCCACCGTCATCTTCTGGGGCGTCGCCACCGGTGCCGTCGCAGCCGTCATGCTCCTCGTCGGCGGGGAGGACGCGCTCAGCGGTCTGCAGACCATCACCGTCATCGCGGCGCTGCCCTTCGTGCTCATCATGATCGGGCTCGCGGTCGCGCTGGTGAAGGACCTCGCGCAGGATCCGATGGTCGTGCGCCGCAAGTACGCCATCGAGGCGGTGGAAGCCGCGGTCATCACCGGCGTCACCGAGCACGGTGACGACTTCGTGCTCTCCGTGGAGAAGGGTGAGGTGGCCGGCCCCTAGGCTCGGTGCCATGACCCCCTTGCGCATCGGCTTCGTCACCGGCGCGACCCCGGACAAGTGGGCGCGCCACTGGCGCGACCGGCGGCGCGAGCCGCTGGAGCTCGTGCCGGTGACGGAGGCCGAGCAGCTCGACGGGGTGCGCGACGGCAGCCTCGACATGGCGCTCGTACGCCTCCCCGTCGACCGCGACGGGCTGCACTGCGTGCGGCTCTACGACGAGCTGCAGGTCGCCGTCGCCTCCCGCGACCACCTGCTCGCGGCGGCCGACGAGGAGGTCACGACCGCCGACCTGGACGACGACCAGCTGGTGCGGCCGCACCCGAGCGGCTGGACGCCCGCGGCCGAGCAGCTCGACTGGCCGCCGATGAGCGAGCAGGAGGCGATCGAGACGGTCGCCGCGGGCACGGGCGTGGTCGTCGTACCCATGTCGGTCGCCCGGCTGCACCAACGCAAGGACGTCGTGACGCGCGTGGTCTCCGACCTCGAACCCACCACGATCGCGCTGGTCTGGCTGGTCGAGCGCGACGACGAGGTCACCCAGGCGTTCGTCGGCGTCACGAAGGGACGCACCGCCAACACGTCACGCTGAGTCTGCGTCGCCCGCGACGGGGTACAGGTCGCGCATGCGCATCGTCATCACGGGAGCCAGCGGCAACGTCGGCTCGGCCCTGGTCCGGAGGCTCGCCCGCTCGGGCGACCACGAGCTGGTGGGGCTCGTCCGCCGCCCACCGGACGACGACGGGGCCCTCGCAGCCGTGGAGTGGTCGGCGGTCGACCTGACCGACGACACGGCCACGGACGCGCTGTGCACGGCCTGCACCGGCGCCGACGCCGTCGTGCACCTCGCGTGGGGTTTCCAGCCCTCGCACCGCGAGGAGCAGCTCCGCGAGCTCGGCGTCGGCGGCACCGCGCGCGTCATCGACGCCGTGGTGGAGACCGGCGTGCCCCACCTGGTGCACATGTCCTCGGTCGGTGCCTACTCGCCCAAGGCGGACGACGCTCCGGTGGACGAGTCGTGGCCCACGGGAGGCGTCCCGACATCGATGTACAGCCGGCACAAGGCGGCCGCGGAGCGCCTGCTCGACGAGCTGGAGGTCGACGCCCCGGACGTCGTCGTCACCCGCGTGCGTCCGGGCATCGTCGGGCAGCGCGCGGCCGGGAGTGCCCTGCTGCGCTACGGGCTGCCCGCGCTCGTCCCGGCCGGTCTGCTCCGTCACGTGCCGGTGGTGCCGATCGACGCGGGCCTCGTCATCCCGATGGTGCACGCCGACGACGT
>DASTPB010000279.1:0-11022 GCA_035762385.1 Nocardioides sp.
CGCCACGAGGTGAGCCACGTGTGCGGCAGCTCGCCGCGTGACCATCCGATGAGGTCGCGCGCGACTGCGCCCGCCGCGAGCGCGAGCAACGGGCGCGGAGCCGCACCTGCTGGGGCGTCGTACCCGTCGTCGAGCACGGCGGCGGCCACGCACCTGGCGCACGGTCCGACCCCTGGCGCGACCCACGGGCCGACGTCGACGGCCCAGGGCTGCACGCCCACCAGCACGTGGGGCAGCGAGTCGACGGACCAGGCGTCGACCGTGGCCGACACGAGGCGAGCGGGTGTGACGGCGATGCCGACGGGTGCGGAGCGGTCGATGTCGACACCGGCCGCACCGAGTGCGGCCACGACGGCGTCAGTCCAGGCGTCGGGGCAGTCGAGCTGGGCCCGCGTGCGGACGGCGTACGGGGGAGTGGCGATACGGACGGGCACCGTCCGACCGTGCCACGGGACGGGCTCGCGCGGGCCGTCGTCCACAGTCCGCTGCACCGGGACGTGGAGCGGCGGCGCCACCCGAGGGGTGACGCCGCCGCACAGAGCTCACGAGGTGAGGCTCAGGCCTTGCCGAGGATGCGGTTCAGGTTGGTGCCGCAGACCGGGCAGACGCCCTTGGCCATCTTGGTGCCCTTGTCGTTGACCTTGATCTCGCCCTCCGCCTCGCGCTTCTCCTTGCACTTGACGCAGTAGAACTCACCGCTCCAGGTCTCCGCCATGACGGCCTCCTTGCTTGTCTTCGTGGTCGTCGCGACGGGGAAGTCTCTCGGGGAAGCCCGCCGGGGAGAGCCGGTTTCCAGCGCTCCGCCGACGACCCTACGCCACGCGTGAGCCACGCTCACGCACCACACGCGCTGAGCGTGAAACCGGGTGACTCCACGCTCAGCCGGATCAGTACCCTCGGGCCATGCCAGACACCTCTCCAGAGCTCCGTCACCTGCGCGTCGAGCGCCCCTCCGAGGGGGTCGTCCTGCTGACCCTCGACAACCCCGCCATGCGCAACGCGATGAGCGACGAGATGACCGCGTCATGGGTCGCCGCCATCGAGGAGGTCGCCGCCGACCCGTCCGTCCGCGCCGTGGTGGTGACGGGCGAGGGAAGCGCCTTCTGCTCCGGCGGCAACACCTCGTGGATCGCCAGCGAGCCCGACGCGAGCGTCGACCACCTGCGGTCCCGCATGCTGCCGTTCTACCGGGCGTGGCTGTCGATCCGTCGCCTCGAGGTGCCGACCATCGCCGCCGTCAACGGAGCCGCGATCGGCGCCGGGCTGTGCCTCGCGCTCGCCTGCGACATCCGCTACGCCGCCGAGGGCGCCAGGCTCGGGGTGCCGTTCAACAAGCTCGGCATGCACGCCGGCATGGCCGGCACCTGGCTCCTGCCCGACGTGGTGGGTCCCGCGCACGCCCGCGACCTGCTCCTCACCGGCCGCGTCGTGGAGGCCGACGAGGCGCTGCGCCTCGGTCTGGTCTCGCGCGTGATCGAGCCGGGCTCCTTCCTCGAGGAGGTCCTCGAGACGGCGGCCGGCATCGCGGCCACCGCGCCGATCGCCGCGCGCCTGACGAAGATCGCGCTCAGCGACGGTGGCCACGCGGACTTCGAGTCGGCGCTCCAGTGGGAGGCCCTCGCCCAGCCGCTCACGCTCGCGACCGCCGACCTGCAGGAGGGGATCGCGGCCGCGAAGGAGAAGCGCGCGCCGCGCTTCGAGGGTCGCTGACCCGGCCGGAGCCCCACCCGGGGACGAAGAAGGGCCCCGCGGCCTCCGACGCCTGCCTTCCCCTGCTGACGTCGAGGAGCCGTGGGGCCCGTCTGGCCGCAACGCTAGAGCGGGTCGCCCACCCGGTCAACGGACGGGTGTCCACCCCTGTGGACAGGCCTGTGGAGACGGTGTGCACCGCGGTGCGCCGGTCGTGGAGGAGACCGTCGGAGGTGGGGAGGAGCCTGTGCGCGACATGCCCGGCGCGGGCGCCGTACTGTGCGGGTGACCAGCGGTTCCACCCGCGACCGGGCTGTGGAGGAGAAGAAGTTGGGCGAGGAGTCGACGGCGGGCACCGCCCGGGGGCCCGTGGCGACGCTGCGGCGCATCGCGTTCCTGATGGAGCGCCAGCGCGAGGAGACCCGCCGGATCGAGGCCTTCCGCAAGGCGGCGCGCACGATCCTGCCGCTGCCCGAGGAGGAGGTACGCCGCCGCGCCGACGAGGGCACGCTCACCGAGCTGCCCGGCATCGGGCCGAGCACCGCCGCCGTGATCACCGACGCCTGCAACGGGGTCGTGCCCGACCGCCTCGTCCGGCTCGAGGCCACCGCCGGGCCGCTGGCGCACGGCGGCGAGGAGCTGCGCGCGCTGCTGCGGGGCGACCTGCACTCGCACTCGGACTGGTCCGACGGCGGGTCGCCGCTGGAGGAGATGGCGATGACGGCGATGGAACTCGGGCACGACTACCTCGTGCTCACCGACCACAGCCCACGCCTGCGGGTCGCCAACGGGCTCAGCGCGGAGCGCCTGGCGCGCCAGCTGGACGTCGTCGACGCCGTCAACGAGCACCTCGGCGGGTCGTTCACGCTGCTGAAGGGGATCGAGGTGGACATCCTCGACGACGGGTCGCTCGACCAGACCCCGGAGATGCTGGGCCGCCTCGACGTGCGCGTCGCCTCGGTGCACTCCAAGCTCAGGATGGACGCTGCGGGGATGACGAGGCGGATGATCGGCGCCGTCCGCAACCCGCACACCAACGTGCTCGGGCACTGCACCGGTCGGCTGGTGACCGGCAACCGGGGCGTGCGGCCGCAGAGCGAGTTCGACGCGAAGGCGGTGTTCACCGCGTGCGCCGAGGAGGGCGTGGCCGTGGAGATCAACTCGCGACCCGAGCGTCGCGACCCGCCCACCCGGCTGCTGGAGCTCGCGCGCGACCTCGGGTGCCTGTTCTCGATCGACTCCGACGCCCACGCGCCGGGCCAGCTCGACATGCTCGACTACGGCGCCGCGCGCGCCGCCGAGGCCGGGATCGATCCCGACCGCATCGTCACCACCTGGGAGCGCGACCGGCTGCTGGCGTGGGCCTCGGCCAGGCTCTGAGCGCGGCTCTGCCCCAGCGCGTCCACGCCCGGCTGTGGGTGGCGGGGGCTAGGTTCGGCACATGAGCACCCCGGCCACCCCGCCCGACGTGGAGGTGCGCCGTTCGCGCCGCCGCCGTCGTACGGTCTCGGCCTACCGTGACGGCGACCGCATCGTCGTGCTCATCCCCGCCACGATGAGCAAGCGCGACGAGGCGACCTGGGTGGCCGACATGGTCGCGCGCATCGAGCGCCAGGAGAAGCGCCGCGTGCGCTCCGACGATGACCTCGTCGCACGCGCCGCCAAGCTCAACGACCTCTACTTCGGGGGCCTTGCCGTCCCGGCATCCGTGCGCTGGGTGACCAACCAGAACGCGCGCTGGGGCTCGTGCACGCCCGGTGATCGCACCATCCGGCTCAGCGACCGGCTGCAGAAGGTGCCCGGCTGGGTGGTCGACTACGTGCTCGTCCACGAGCTGGCCCACCTGCTGGAGGCGGGCCACACGCCGGCGTTCTGGGCGTGGGTCGACCGCTACCCGCGCGCCGAGAAGGCCAAGGGATACCTCGAGGGCTACTCCGCAGCCGCCCGGCTCGAGCCCCCACCCGGCGTCGACGCCGACTGAGGCGCCCCGCGACCCCCGACCCGCGCGAGCGCGGCGTCGATGAGGGCGTACATGTCGTCGAACGTCGCCGGCAGCGCGTCGACCGACCACCAGCGCACGTCGAGCGACTCGTCGCTGATCGCATGGGCGTCGTCCGGGTCGGCGGTCGCCACGAAGCGGACGTCGAGGTGGTGGACGGTGCCGCGGTCGGAGCAGAACTCCACCGCGTGCTCGTCGAGCGACAGCGGGTCGTCGTCGAAGTCGAACGCCGTCAGCCCCGACTCCTCGACCAGCTCGCGCCGGGCCCCCGCGGCCAGCGACGCGTCCCCGGGCTCGAGGTGCCCGCCGAAGGCCAGCCAGGCGTCGGCCTTGCGGTGGTGGTTGAGCAGCACCGCACCCCCGTCACGGGACACGACGATCGCGCCGGCGGTCAGGTGGTCGGGGAAGCACGCCTTCGCCAGGCCGTCGGGGTGGGCGGCCAGGTGGGCCAGGTAGCGGTCGCGCAGCGCCCGCTGGCCCGGGGTGGGCGCGACCCAGCCCGACAGCGCGGCGACCGCGCTCGCGTGGAGGGTCACTCGCCGGGGCGGGTGTCGCCGTCGCCGCCGTCGAGCAGGTCGCGCAGGCCGGCGTCGAACTCCTCCTCGGACAGCTCGCCGAGCGCCACGGAGTCCTCCCGGAAGCCCAGCGGGTCGTCGAGGTCGGCGGCGGTGGGCAGCAGGTGCGGCGACATCCAGACGCCGTCGCGGGCCTCGGTGCCCTGCCGGGTGCGCAGCGACCCCCAGAGGGTCGAGGCGTCGCGGAGCCGACGGGGCCGCAGCTCCAGGCCGACGAGGGTGGCGAAGGTCTGCTCGGCCGGGCCGCCCGCGGCGCGCCGGCGTCGTACGGTCTCCTGCAGCTTGGCCGCGGCGGGCATCCGCTCGGCGGTGGCCTGGCCGACGACCTCGTCGACCCATCCCTCCACGAGAGCGAGGGTCACCTCGAGCTTCTCCAGCGCGGCCTTCTGTGCGGCGGACGGCTCGGGGTCGAAGAGCCCGCCGGCGAGCGCGTCCTGCATCGCCTCGGGGTTGGTCATGTCGACCTCGCGCAGCTTGGTCTCCATCCCGGAGGTGTCGAAGTCCATGCCGGCGCCGTAGTCCGAGACGGCCCCGATCAGGTGGTCGCGCAGCCACGGCACCCCGGCGAACAGCCGCTGGTGGGCGGCCTCGCGCAGCGCGAGGTAGAGCAGCACGTCGTCGGCCGAGACGTCCGGCAGCTCCTCGGCGAAGGCCGTCACGTTGGTGGGGAGCAGCGCGGCCCTGCCGATGGGGCCGAGGGGCAGGCCGATGTCGGAGGCGCTGAGCACATCGGCGGCGAGCGCCCCGAGGCCGCTGCCGACCTGCGAGGCCACCATCGCCCCGCTGGCCTTGCCGAGCATCGCCATGAGGGGACCGGCGAGCTGCTTCATCTCCTCGGGCATCGCCTGCCCGAGGGCCTGGGTGGCGGACCCGGCGATCGGCTCGACCAGCACCTTCCACACCGGGATCGTCTCGACGATCCACTCGGCCCGCGACCACGCGGCGGTCGTGGTCACGCCCGAGGGGAACTCGGTGGTGGTGTCGAGCCAGTGGTCGGCGAGGCGTACGGCGTCGGCGACCGCGGCCGACTGGGCAGGGCTGACGGTGGGGTCGGGCTCCTGCGCGGCGGCGCGGCGCGCCAGGTCGGTGACCGTGTCCCAGTTGACCGGGCCGTCGTGCGGCGCGAAGAAGGACTGCATCTGCGCCATCAGCGAGTTGAGGTCGGGCAGGCCGCCCCCTGCCCCGAACCCGCCCATCTGGGAGAAGATCTGCTCGAAGGGCGTGCCCTTGAAGGGGTTGTTGTCGTCCGGGCCGGACGATCCCGGACCGCCGGGGGTGTCACTCATGGCGTCCACGGTACTCACGTCGCCCAGCAGCGGCACGCCTAGACTCGGCCCGTGAGCGACCTCCCGTCCGATGCCGGGTCCGATCCCGTGCGCCTCGTCGACATCCGCGACACCCCGCTGGACGTGACCGAGGTGATCGACGCGCTCGGCGACGACGGCGCCGGCGGGCTCACCCTGTTCGTGGGCCAGGTCCGCGACCACGACGGCGGCAAGGGGGTCACCGCGCTCGACTACTCCGCGCACCCGACCGCCCTGGCGCGGCTCGAGGACGTCTGCCGGAAGGTGGCCGCCGACCACGACGTCCGGGGTGTCGCGGCCGTGCACCGGGTCGGCGAGCTGCGCATCGGCGACCTCGCGGTCGTCGTCGCCACCACCGCCGCGCACCGGGGTGACGCCTTCGCGGCCTCGCGGGCGCTCATCGACACGCTGAAGGCCGAGGTCCCGATCTGGAAGCACCAGGTCTTCGACGACCGGACCGAGGAGTGGGTCGGCACGCCGTAGGGCCTCCCGCCCCGCGGCCTGCGCGGCACCTACCCTCGGTGCGTGGAGATCCTGCTGTGGCTCGTGCCGTCGGCCGTCGTCGCCGTCCTGGCGATGGCGTGGGTGTCGTGGGCCGGGCGCGAGGGCCGGGGCGAGGTCGACCGCGACGTCGCCGTCGAACGCCTGGGTCGGGCGCTCGCCAAGGAGGCGCCGGCCGGCACGCGTCGTACGTCGGCACCGGTGCGCGACCGCAGCACCGGCATCGCCGTGCGGCCCAGCCACGGGTCCGGCGCCGGCGACGGAGCCACCCGCCGCGCCTCCTGAACGCCGCCACCGTGCCGGTGAGTTGCCGTCGTTTGAGAGAGTTGCGCCCATGAGTCAGCGGACCAGGGCGGGACTGCTCGCGCTGTGCCTGCTGGCCGCGCTGTGGGCGGCGGCCGCCTTCGTGCCGCTGCCCTACGTCACCTACTACCCCGGACCGACCGTGGACATGCTCGCGGAGGACGACGGAGACGAGATCGTCGAGGTGAGCGGCCACCAGGCCTACCACGACGACGGGGAGCTGCGGATGACCACCGTCTACGTCAGCACGCCGCAGGAGGACGTCAGCCTCCCCGAGCTCCTGCGTGCCTACTTCGACCCCGACGCGGCGGTGTGGCCGCGCTCCTCGATCTACGCGCCGGAGGAGACCGACGAGTCGAGCGACCGTGAGTCCGAGGCCTCCATGGTGTCCTCCCAGGACACCGCGGTCGCGGCCGCGCTGACCCAGCTCGGCGAACAGGTCGACCCGCTCGTGGAGGTCCTCGACGTGACCCCGGGACTGCCGGCCGACGGCAAGCTCGAGGTGCGCGACGTGCTGCTGGAGGTCGGTGGCACGGAGGTCACCGAGGCCCAGGACGTCGTCGACGCCGTCGACGCGGCCTCGCCCGGCGAGCCGGTCGAGTTCGTCGTACGACGTGGAGGCGAGGAGGTTGCCGTCGACGTGGTCCCGGAGGAGGTCGACGGGGACCTCCGCATCGGCATCACTCCAGGTGTGGGCTTCGACTTCCCCTACGAGGTCAGCGTCGACATCGCCGACAACATCGGCGGCCCCAGCGCCGGACTGATGATGTCGCTGGCCATCTACGACACCCTCACCCCGGGCTCGCTCACCGGCGGCGCGGACATCGCCGGCACCGGCACCATCACGCCCGCCGGCCAGGTCGGACCGATCGGCGGGATCCAGCAGAAGATCGCAGCTGCCCGCGACGCCGGCGCGGAGCTGTTCCTCGTCCCGGCCGACAACTGCGACGGCATCGGGGGAGTGGACACCGGCGACATGCGCCTGGCGAAGGCCACCACCCTGGACGGCGCCGTGACGACGCTCGACGACTGGGTCGCCGACCACGACGCCGACCTCCCCAGCTGCGAGGAGACCGCCTCATGACCAGCCCCGACGACCCGCACCCGGACGCCGTACCGGCTCCGGGAGCTCCGGACGCGCTTCCCGAGGACCCGGCGCTGGCGGCCGCGGTCCTGGAGATCGAGGCGCACGTCGCCCAGGACGGCTGGGACCAGCCCGCCCGGCTCTACGCCCTCGTCGAGACCGCCTCCCTCGTCGCCCAGGAGCCCGCCCTCGCGGCGGCGATGGGGATCGACGGTCCCGGCGACGACGGGTCGTTCACCCCCATCGAGCAGGACGGCCTGCCGCCCGGGCAGGTGCTGGAGGACGCGCTGCAGACGATCGCGTGGCCGGAGAGTGTGAGCGGGTGCGCGGCCGTCATCGAGCGGCTGGTGCTCCCGCCCGACGTCGACGACGAGATCCCCGACGACCCGACGGCAGCCGAGCTGTTCGCGCGCGAGCACCCCGACCGCCAGGAGGTGCGGATGGTCGCCGGTGTCACCCGCGCCGGGGCGTCGTACTGCGCCCTGCGCCTGCGCGCGCACGACGACGAGCAGTCGGTCGTCAACGGGACCGAGCTGGTCCCCGGCCTCCTCGAGCTGCTGCACGCGACGCTGCACGACCCTTCCCACGACCTCACCCACGACCTCCAGCCCCACCCCGACGAGAACTCCTGAGGCCATGAGCAATCCCTTCGACCGACCCAGCGGACCCACCGGACCCGAAGGCCCCCAGCGGCCCGGGGGCAGCGGCGGCGCGCGTCCGGCCACTGGCTCACGCCGACCCGGTGCGCTGGTCATCACCGCGATCGTCCTCGTCCTGGCCTTCATGCTGCTGAGCGCCTTCGCGTCCTTCTGGACCGAGCGGCTGTGGTTCGGCTCCGTCGGCTACCAGGAGGTCTTCACGACGCTCCTCCTCACCCGGATCGGACTGTTCTTCGTCTTCGCCGGGCTGATGGCGGCGGTCGTCGCGGTGGCGATGGCGATGGCCTACCGCTACCGGCCCGTCCTGTGGCCCGGCATGCCGGGGATGCCCGACGACGGGATGGACCGCTACCGCGAGCTGATCGCGCCGCGCATGGGCTGGGTGATCGGGGGGACGGCCGCCGTGATGGGCCTCTTCGCGGGAGCCTCCGCGTCCGGGCAGTGGCGCAGCTACTCCCTGTGGCGGCACAGCAAGGAGTTCGGCACGACCGAGCCCTACTTCGACAAGGACGTCGGGTTCTACGTCTTCGACCTGCCGTTCTGGCACTACATCGTCGACTTCGTGATGGCGCTGGCCGTCGTGGGGCTGATCGTGTCGCTGCTGATGAACTACCTGTTCGGTGGCATCCGGCTCTCCGCCCGGTCCGGCGAGCGGCTGACCAGTGCCGCGCAGATCCAGGTGTCCGCGCTGCTGGGGCTCTTCGTCCTGGCCAAGGCCGTCGACTACTGGCTCGACCGCTTCGACCTGGTGACCAACTCCGGCTCGATCTTCACCGGCATGGGCTACACCGACGACAAGGCCGTGCTGCCCGCCAAGGAGATCCTCGCCGGCATCGCGATCGTGTGCGGCCTGCTGTTCCTCGCCAACATCTGGCGGCGCACCTGGCTGCTGCCGTCGGTCGGGGTCGCCCTGTTCGCGCTCTCCGCGATCATCCTCGGGCTGATCGTGCCGACGCTCGTCCAGGCGATCCGGGTCAACCCCAACGTTCCGGACCGCGAGGGGCCCTACATCAAGGCCAACATCGACGCCACGCGTGCGGCCTACCAGCTCGACCAGATCGACGTGCGCGACGTCGGCGGCACGGCCGTCACCGGCGACGACGAGCTCCAGGTGCTCGACGACACGACCGACGGCATCCCGCTCGTCGACCCTCAGATCGTCAGCGAGATCTTCGAGCAGCAGCAGCAGGTCCGCGCCTACTACTCGGTGCCCAACGTGCTCGACGTCGACCGCTACGAGATCGACGGCACGGACCGCGCCGTCGTGCTGGGCGTCCGGGAGCTCGACCAGAGCGGCCTCGCGGAGGGCGACCAGAACTGGTCCAACCTCCACACCGCCTACACCCACGGCAACGGGGTGATCGCGGCGTACGCCAACCAGCGCCCCGAGGACGACTCGGTCCAGCAGACCGGCATCCAGTGGGCCGAGGGCCAGGAGGCCGACGAGGACGCCCTGACCCGGCTCGCCGGCCCGGACGGCTACGAGACGCGCGTCTACTTCGGCGAGCAGAGCCCGTCCTACAGCATCGTCGGCCAGCGGCCCGGCGGGGCGCCCGTCGAGTTCGACCTGCCGCGCGGCGACCGCAGCGACGACGAGGTGGCGACGACGTACGACGGCAAGGCCGGCGTGCCGATCGGCAACATCTTCAGCCAGCTGCTCTACGCGGTCCGCTTCAGCGAGCCCAACCTGCTGCTGTCGAGCCGCGTACACGAGAACTCCAAGATCCTCTACGACCGCAACCCGCGTCAGATGGTCGAGAAGGTGGCCCCGTGGCTCACCGTCGACTCCGACCCGTACCCGGCCGTGGTGGACGGACGGATCCAGTGGATCCTCGACGGCTACACGGTCACCGACAAGTACCCGCTCTCGCAGCGCGAGTCGCTCGAGGAGATGACCGACGACTCGCTGCAGGAGAACACCGGCTTCCAGACCCTGCCCACCGACGAGGTGAACTACCTCCGCAACTCGGTCAAGGCGACGGTCGACGCCTACGACGGCACGGTGACCCTCTACGAGTGGGACGAGGAGGACCCGATCCTCCAGGCGTGGGAGGAGATCTTCCCCGATGTCGTGCAGCCCAAGGAGGACATCCCTGACTCCCTGCGGGAGCACCTCCGTTACCCCGAGGACCTGTTCAAGGCCCAGCGCTTCCAGTTCCAGCGCTACCACGAGACCTCGGCGTCGGCGTGGTTCGAGGGATCGAGCCGCTGGGAGGTGCCGAGCGACCCGCAGCGCACCACCCGCCTGCAGCCGCCGTACCGCCTCTTCACCGACACCGGTGACGGCGAGACGTGGTCGCTGACGTCGGTCTACGTGCCCCGGCGCAAGGAGAACAACCTGGCGGCCTACATGGCGGTCAACAGCGACGCGACCAGCTCGGACTACGGCAAGGTCTCGGTGCTGCAGCTGCCCAACGAGCCCTCGGGTGGTCCGCTGCAGATCGCCAACACGTTCGCCACCAACGAGGACGTGAGCCAGGCGCTGCTGCCCTACACCACCGGCGACGCCGACCGGGTGCCCGGCAACCTGCTGACGCTGCCGATCGGCGACACGTTCATGTACGTGCAGCCGGTGTACACGCGTCGAGCCGGTGAGTCGAACTTCCCGATCCTGCGCTTCGTGCTCGTCTCCTACGAGGGCAACGTCGGCATCGGTGAGACGCTCCGCGGGGCCATCGCCGACTCGCTGATCCTCGCCGACGACGGTGGCCGGGACCAGAACCAGTCGACCGAGCCCACCGACGAGCCGACGCCCAGCGAGGGCGCCAGCCCGAGCCCGTCCGAACCTCCGTCGGGCAACGTCCAGGCGCAGATCCGCGACCTGCTCCGCCAGGCCGAGGTCAAGTTCGTCCAGGCCGACCAGGCCCAGGCGGAGGGCGACACGGTGCGCTGGGCCCGACTCATGGAG
>DASTPB010000280.1:0-4071 GCA_035762385.1 Nocardioides sp.
GTCGGCGACCGAGAGGTTGAGGCCCTCCTGCTGGGCGCCGTCGCGCAGGGTGGTGTCGTAGACGTGGAACGAGCCGTGCAGGTCCATCGGAGGTCTCTCAGGGGTGGGGGCAGAAAAAAACCTCCTGTAACGCAGGAGGTAGGCGCGGCGGGGAGTCCCGTCGCGCTAGGCGATGATGATCGTGCTGGTGCTCACGCCTTCATGGTGCCACCGATCCCACGCCCCTGAGACAGACGTCTCGTCATCCGGTCGGCACGCATGCGCGCGCCCCGGCCGCCGTCCCCCCGAACGACGCCCGGGGCACGCGATTCCCCCCGGCTGCGGAGCCAGTCCACCGCCTTCGCACGGCGTCAGCCACCAACAGCGACCCACACACTTCTCGTACAGTTCGCGCCCCGCCACGGGTGTGGCCGGCCGTTCCCCCGGAGGGGTGCCCGCGCGGGAACGGCCGGTCAGGTCACCCGATGGCGCGGTACTCGGTCCAGGCCGTCTGCATCCGGGCAGCCTGGCCCTTCGTGAACTCCGTCATGCACGAGTCGTACGTGTAGTCCATGAAGTTGGTGATCGGGTCGACTCCCCCACCCGCGCACGTGTCGCGCCCGGTCGGGCACTGGAAGGCCGGCGAGGCCTCGGGTGCCGTGTCGGCGACGTAGTCGCCCGGGTCGGAGCACCCGCCCTGGAACGTGTGGTAGAGCTCGAGCCAGTGCCCGACCTCGTGCGTGGCCGTGTCGCCCTCGCCGTAGGTGGCGAACGCCCGGCCGTCGCCGGTGTCGTTCGGCACGGTCGGCAGGCTGCGGTAGTCCACGACCACGCCGTCGCGGTACTGCGGGAGCGGGTTGCCGCCCGTGGCCGCGGCGTCGAAGTCGGAGGGGAAGTAGGCCCAGCCGAGGAGCGACTGGCCGAGCGAGGCCGAGTAGATGTTGAGCGTCTCGGACGTGCTGTTGCCGTAGAGCGCCTTCTTCATCGCCACCTCCTTGCCGCCCCCGCGGTAGAAGCGCGGGTCGGCGCCGTTGGAGGAGATGAGGTTGAACCACTCGGGCTCGTAGGTGCGGGTGACCCGCTCGAGCACGAAGGAGAAGCCGTGTGGGGCGTAGGCCTCGTTGAGGACCCGGATCTGCTCGGCGATGCGGGCGTTGGAGAGGTCACCCCCCTCCTGGCCGCGGTCCTTGGCGATCACGTGGAACCGGACCGGGACGGTGACGGGGGCGAAGGTGGCGGTCGGCGCGGCTCCGGGCTTCCCCTTGGCGGAGGTGCGCGAGGCGGTGGTGGACGCCGCAGCCCCCGCCAACGGGTCCTTGCGCACGACGTGGAGGTCGTCGCGTGGGATCGTGCCCGCCGGAGCGGTCGTGACGTCGCCGTAGTCGGTGCAGTCGGTGGCCTTGTCCTGGGCCGGGGCGCCGGAGGACGGCGTCGACATGCCCAGCCCGAGGGCGAGTGCGGTGACGGCGACACCGAGTCGGCGTACGGCAAGGGTGCTGCGCAGGTGCATGGAAGTCCCTCCACGTGGTCGGTTGGAGGGACCGTAGGACAGCGAGGCCGCTCAGGAGAAGATCCACCTTGGGGTGGGTCCGGTGCCTCAGACGACGCGGGAGCCCCCGACCGGGCGACCGGGGGCTCCCGCGGACGGGCTCAGCGCGACCCGTCGGGCTCCTCGTCGACGACCTCGCGGTCGAGGAGCAGGGGGTCGGCGTCCTCCGGGTCGTCGACCACGTGAACGGCCGCCTCCTCGGCCCCGGCGGCCGCGCCGTCGATGCCGACGTCCTCGGCGACCAGGTCCTTCTCGGTGTCGGTCCGCACGCCCTCGTCCTGCGCCACGAGGCGCCCGGCGCGGTCACCCTCCGGACCCTCGACGTCGGCCTGGACGGCCTCGCCCTCGGTCGAGTCCTCGGCCACCATCGCCGCGAGGTCGCCTCGCGCGGCCTCCTCGTCGGCGACCTCGTACGGGTCGGGCTCGGCGAGCTCCTGCTCGACACGCTGGTCCAGCGACTCGCCCTGGCTCTCCTCGAGCGGGGTGTTGCCGTAGCCCTGCGCCGCCGACCACTTCTCGGGCGGCGAGTAGCCCTCGTCCAGCGGCTCGGCGAGGCCGCGGTCGTCGACGAGGCTGTCGCCCTCGCCCTGCGGCTGGTTCTCGTCGTCGACGCTGTAGCCGTGGTAGCTCTCGTTGTCGGTGCTGTCCCCGGTGACGTCCACGGCGGGATCCGTCCCGATCTCGCTGCTGATGTCGGGCTGGTCCGAGCTCATCGGTCCTCCTGCTGTCGGGTGCGTTGACCCGCTACGTACCCCGTTCGGCTCGCCTGAACGGCGAGGTCCGTCACAACCAGCCGGGAAGTCGTACGTCGGCGAACGGCGCGTCGTCGTACGGCGACCAGCTGGTGCCCTGCGCCGAGGCAGCACCGCCGAGGCCGGAACCGACGGCCGCGACCAGCAGCGTGACCAGCAGCCACGGCACGACACGGCGGGCGAGCGGGTCGACGGCCCGGTGGACGGGCGAGCGGACCCGCTCCGAGCCCGGGCCCCACCAGGTCGAGAGGGCGAACATGGCGCCGATCACCGCGAGCGAGGTGGTCAGCGACAGCGAGGCGGCGAAGCACAGCAGCGCCACGGCGCACGCGATGCCTGCGCTCCACAGGAACAGCAGCAGGGCACCGCTGAGACCGGCCACCGCGTGCCAGGGCGCCGCGAGCAGCACCTGGATGCCGTCGTACCACCTCGCCCCGCGACGGTCGCGCCGGCTACCCGCGGACGACGCGGCCAGCGAGGCGCTGCGGAGGAGCCACACCCCGACGAAGAGCACGGCGAGGGCGACGTAGGGGGCGAACGTGATGGCACCCGCGACGACACCGCCGACGGCGAGCAGCGTGAGCCCGCGCCGCAGCCTCTGCCCCGCCGGGACGTGGGGCCGCGCGGGCGGACCGTAGTCGGCGACGTGCTCCGTGGAGCCGTCGGGCAGCACCCGGGTCTGGCGGTGCGGCACCGTGCCGGCGTCACCCCACCCGACGGTCACCTCGTCCTGGGGGCGGTCCCAGTCCTGCGACCAGTGCACCGGCTCGACGCGCGGGTCCCCCACCGGCTGCGCCACCGACTGCGCGGCGGGGGCCAGCGCCCAGACACTGCTCGCGCGGGTCGGCGCCTCGAGGTCCTGCCGGACGCCCGCGACGTAGGGGAGCGTGACGGGGGCGGCCGGGTGCGAGCGGGACTCGCGCTCGTCGGCCTCGGGCGAGCCGAGGTCCTCGAGCCAGTCGCGCACCTCCTCGAGCGTCGGCCGGTCAGCAGCCTCCGGGGCGAGCCCCGCCTCCACCAGCTCGGACACCTCGGGGTCGAGGCCGGTGAGGTCGTGCTCGCCACGCCGGACGCGGTCCATGACCGCCACCGACGGCCCCCGACCGAACGGCGCGCGCCCCGTGCCGGCGTAGGCAACGGTGGCCGCCCAGGCGTGGACGTCGGAGGCGGCGGTCGCGTCGTCGCCGTAGAGGATCTCGGGGGCGAGGTAGCCGGGCGTGCCGAGCAGCCAGCCGTTCATGGTGATCCGCGAGTCCTCGGCGACGCGCGCCAGCCCGAAGTCGATGAGGATCGGCGTACGACCCTCCATGATGACGTTGGACGGCTTGACGTCGCGGTGCAGCACGCCGACCGCGTGGACCGCCTCCAGCGCCTCGGCGAGGCAGTCGGCGAACCACAGCAGGTCGTCGCCCTGGAGTGCTCCCTCCTCCTGCACGTGGTCGTGGAGGGACAGGCCCGGCACGTAGCGCGTGGCGACGTACGGGATGTCACCGAACGGGTCGGCGTCGACGATCTCGGCGATGCGTCGACTGCGGATCCGGCTCAGCGAGCTGACCTCTCGCGCCAGCCGGCGCCGGGCCTCGTCGTCGCCGACGACGTGCGGGCGCAGCACCTTGATCGCCACCGGGCGCTCCCCCGGCCTCTGACCGAGGTGCACCACGCCCATGCCGCCCTCGCCGAGGCGGGCACGCAGCGCGTAGCCGCCGACGGTCAGCCCGGGCGGCGGCGCCTTCGGGGACGTCGTCACGGCACGAGGATACGGCGGCTGGGCGGCGTTCCCCCGATCCCGGA
>DASTPB010000281.1:0-4883 GCA_035762385.1 Nocardioides sp.
GCGCCAGCAGGTCGTCGCTGCTCGGACCCTGGGCGGCCGGGTCCGCCGCCAGCCGGAGCACCTCCCAGCCACGTGGGGCCGACAGCCGCTCGCTGTGCACCTCGCAGAGGTCGTAGGCGTGCGGCTCGGCGTACGTCGCCAGCGGCCCCAGGACGGCGGTCTGGTCGGCGTAGACGTAGGTCAGCGTGTTGACCGCGGGACGGCCACACGCCGTCCGCGAACAACGACGGGCAAGGCTCACGGCGCCGACGCTACCCGGCGCACGCACGCGGGGTGCTTAGGCTCGCGGCATGGACATCGGGGTGGGCAGCGACCGAGGCAGCGAGCGGGCCGGCGAGGCGCGGCGGCGGACCCGCGACCGGAGGGGCCGCGGCATGCGCGGCCCGGGGGTCCTGCCCGCTCGTCCGGGCACGCCCGCCCTGCGGACCGCGCGGCAGCGGTTCGACCAGCTCGTGCTCGACGTGGTGACCCCGCTGGACGAGCGGTGGCACCGCCACCTCGGGCTGGTGGAGTACGCCGTCGAGGACGCGCCGATGCTGCCGGACGACTGGGGCGACGAGACCGTCCCGCTGTCGTCGCTGGTGCGGGGCAAGGGCCAGGAGCCGACCCGTTTGGTGATCTTCCGCCGCCCCATCGAGCACCGCTCCACCTCGCGCGACGAGCTCGAGGCGATGGTGCACACCGTGGTCGTGGAGCAGCTGGCCGAGCTGCTCAACCTGACGCCCGGACAGGTGGACGAGAGGTACGCCGACTGATCCCGGCTAACGCTGGGCCGGGCGCACGTCCGCGACCGCGCTGGTGGTGCCGAGCTGCGACAGGGGCAGCACCGAGAGCCCCCGGTCGCTGACCTCGACCGACACGACCGCGCCGGTGCGCTCCACCCCCACCTGGGCCAGCACCGCCTCGTCCGGCACCCGGATCCGTGCCGCAGTCGCCGGGTCGATCTCGACCCGCCGCTCGCGGACGACGACCTCGCCGTCCTGGTCCCAGGCCTGCATCGTCACCAGGCCGGGCGCGGTCGCTCCCGTGACCACGATGCGCTTGGACCCGGCGGGCAGGGCGACGGCGGCGTCGCCCTCGACCGTGGGTCCCGCCGGGGTCATGGCGAGGTCGGCCGCGGTCCGGGTGCGGAGGGTGGCGGTGACCGGACCGGTCGCCTCGAGCCGCAGCGCCTGGACGCCGGTCAGGTTGCGGCCACGGAGCACGCCCGAGAGGTCGACCTCGCGGACCGAGGCCGGGCCGAGGGTCACCTCCTCGACGCCCGACGGGGCGAACTCGCTCTCCTCACTGACCAGCTCGAGGCCGACGCGCACCTCGCTGTCGCCGGGGTTGGCCAGGGTGAGGACGCGGTCGGCGGCAGTCGTGCCGATGCCGGCAACGTACGACGTCGAGGCGGGCGCGGCCTGCGCGGGGAGCCACTCGCGCACCGGTCGGTCGCGCCCGACCGGGTCGACCACGTCGACGACGCTGGCGGCGAGCCGGCCGCGCGAGACGTTGACCCGCAGCGCCAGGGCGTCACGGTTGGGCGCCACCTCCGACAGGTCGAAGGAGGTCGAGCGGCCACCGGGCACCCGGACGCCGCGGAGCGCAGGGACGTCCACCAGGGCGCTGCCGTCCCACACGGTGACGTCGGCGACCGCGGGTCCCCGGTCGGGGTTGATCAGGGTGAGGGTCGACGTGTGCTCGGAGGACGCGCCTGCACCGGTGAACCACCGCTCGGGGGCCGGCTGGTCGCAGCCGGTCGCCGACCCGCCGCCGGAGCGCGACGCGACGAGACCGGGCGCCACGTCCCCGCTGGCGTGGACCACGACGTACTGCCGCTCGCTGCGGGACGCGACACCGTCGGACAACGCTTGGGTGTCGTCCTGCCGTCCGACACGCAGGGTCACGTCGTCCGAGACCAGCGCGGTGCTGCCGATGCGGACCTCGTCGGCGCCCGGCAGTCGGGCGGGGCAGACCACCGTGACCCGGTCGAGCGGCGCCTCCGAGGGGGCGTACGACGACGGGGCCTGCGCCGCCGGCCGGACGAGGGCGAGGGCGGCGATCGTCAGCAGGGGGATGACCACGGCGAGGACCGTCACCGGGGAGGGGCGCCCGCGCGACGACTCGGCCGCCCGGCGGCGCCCCCCACCGGCTGCCCCGGGAGTGGGGGCGGAGGTCGGCTCAGTCATCCCGGTCCCCTTCCCGGCGCTGGCGCACCGTCGGTGCGGCGAGCACCATCACGACGACGATCGCGACGCCCTGCAGGACGAGCAGCGCGGTGCGCCACCACGGGCTGGGGCCGTCGAGCGATGCCGGGTCGAGCGGACGGTCGACCCGCCAGGCGCGGGTGGTGCGGTCCTCGGCGCTGGCCTGCTCCAGGCCGGCGGTCGCGTCGAGCAGCGAGGAGATCCGGCCGTCGGCGGGTGAGCTGAGGACGACGTACTCCACGCCGCGGTCGCCCAGGTCCGCCACCACCTCCGGCGTGGGGGCCGACACGAGGTCGCGCACGTCGCCGGTCAGCCCGGCGTCCTCGTCGGCCAGGGTGAGGATCTCGTCCTCCCCCACCGTGGTGCCGTCGTCGCGCCGGATGCGGTAGGTGACGCCGTCGTCGACGGACCCGTCGATCACGAGCACCCCGTGCTCCTGGCCCAGCAGCGAGCTCTGCTGCATGTAGACCGGCACCGACTGCTCCACGTCGCGCGCGAGCGTGTCCGCGCCGTCGTCGGAGGTGAGCCACCAGCCGAGGCCCGCGAGCGGCACGGCGGCGGCGACCACGGCGAGCGCCGTCGCCAGGCCCCGCTGCCACCACGGGTGGTGGTCGGCGAGGCGCCGCAGGTAGGCGTCGGCCCCGAGCACGACCGCGACCACCCACGTGCCCTGCAGGATGACCACGAACAGGCCGAGGCTCGGCCGGGTCGTGACCGCCGGCAGGTCGAGGGTGACGTGCGACAGCACACCGGAGACGAGGGCCGCCGCGAGCGCGACCAGCCAGCAGATCAGCACCGGCACGCGGGTACGTCGCGGGATGAGGGCCGCGAAGGCCAGCAGGCCCAGCACCACCCCGATCCACCAGGGTGCACCGAGGTCGTTGAGCCGACCGGTCACCAGCCCGCCGAAGGTCACCTGGTCGACCGTGAGGCGCCCGGCCTCCAGGAGCAGGCCGGACGCGGACCCGGTCGTGAGCAGCGGCAGCAGCCAGGGCGCGAGGAGCACCGGCGTCGCGGCGACGGCGACGACGGGTGGACCCCAGCTGTCGCGCTCGCGCAGCAGCCGCGGAGCGATCACCGCCGCGGCGCCGAGCACGACGGCGGTCGCGAGAAGCGCGAACAGCCAGAAGCCGGGCACGAACGCCGCCCCCAGGGCCAGCAGCAGCGCGGTGCGCCACGCCGCGCGCCAGCGCCGGTCGCGGTCCGGGTCGACGAAGCCGAGAGCCGCGTGGGCCGTCCACGGCAGGAGGGCGGCGACGGCCACCGTGCCGAAGCGACCCTCGTCCCAGGCTCCGGAGGTGACCGGCACGAGGGCGTAGGTCAGCGCGCCCCACACCACCAGCCACCGTGGCAGTCCGAGCGGGTCGACGAGCCGTCCGACGACCTTCAGCAGCCGCCACGCTCCCCACGCCGCCACCGGGACGGCGAGCAGCATGAGGCCCGACACGACCGCGCCGGTGTGGCCGAGGAGGAAGGAGGAGGCCAGCGCGAAGGGAAGCACGTAGGCAGGCGCCGGCACGTCCGTCCCGGTGCCGAGCGGGTGCCAGCTCGCGACGTGCAGCCGCCACCAGTCCGATGCGGCGTCCGGGACCGGCGACAGCGCGCCGCCGGTGATCGTGCCGAAGGCCTCCCGTGCGGCGAGCACCGACAGCACGAAGAAGAGCGCGAGCACGACGGCGACGGGGTTGGTGAAGAAGCGGGCGACGAAGCCGGTGTCGGTCAGGTAGGCGTCCTCGTCGTCGTCCCCCGACGGCCGACGGCTCTCACGGACCCCCGGGCCGGCGCCGGGCGCCTCCGCGGCCTTGGCGAGACGGCGACGCTCGGCGACGTCGGCGGCCTGGCTGGTGGCGGCCGAGGCGAGGTCGGTGACGAAGTCGAGGCCGTGCCGGTACGGCAGCCACGCCGGGGCCAGCAGGCGGCGTACGTCGGCGGGGTCACCCCGGCGCAGCTCCGCCCGCCGGCGTCGGGCTGCGAGCACCTGGCGCGGGCGCCCGTGCACGGACAGTGCGGCCGCGAGCTCGTCGAGCGCCTCGCCGACCGACCGCACGACCAGGAAGCCGAGCATGCGCAGCAACGAGCCGAGGAACAGCCGGACGTACTGCCAGGCGAACCGGCGCGAGGACACGTTGGCCAGCGAGGTGAGCAGGGCGGCCCGGCGCTCCTGGTAGTGCGTGTGGCGGCCGGTGAGCGGCGTACGCCGGGTGCCACGGTGGGCGGCCTCGGCGTGGAAGACGACGGCCTGGGGGACGACGAGGGTGCGGTGACCGGCCAGCGCGGCGCGCCACCCGAAGTCGATGTCGTTGCCGAAGATCGGCAGCTCCTCGTCGAGCCCGCCCAGCGACTCGAGCACCGAGCGGCGCACCAGCATGCCGGCGGTGTTGACCGCGAGCACCTCCCGCACCTCGTCGTGCTGGCCCTGGTCGTACTCCCCCCTCTCCAGCCCGGTCTCGCGGTGCCCGGTGCCGGTGATGGTCAGCCCGACCTCGAGGAGGCGTCGCAGCGAGGGCCACTCGCGCAGCTTGGGGCCGAGGATCGCGACCGACGGGTGCTCCGGGGCCGCGTCGAGCAGCTCGGCGAGGGCCGTCGGGGCGGGGTTGCTGTCGTCGTGGAGGAGCCAGATCCACTCGTCGTCCCCGGTGGCCGGCGCCAGCCCCAGGCCGTGGTCCACCGCGGCGGGATAGCTGGTCGAGCCGG
>DASTPB010000282.1:0-2638 GCA_035762385.1 Nocardioides sp.
GCGCTCGACCGGGTCGGGATGGCCGACTTCGTCGACCGGCCGCCGCACCACCTGTCGTACGGCCAGCGGCGCCGGGTGGCGGTCGCCACCGTGCTGGCGATGGAGCCGGAGGTGCTGGTGCTCGACGAGCCGTCGTCCAACCTCGATCCCGCCTCGCGCCGCGAGCTCGCCGACATCCTGCGAGGCCTCGACGTGACGGTGCTGATGGTCACCCACGACCTGCCCTACGCGCTGGAGCTGTGCCCGCGCAGCGTGGTGCTCAGCGAGGGGGTCGTGGTCGCCGACCGGTCGACCTTCGACGTCCTGACCGACGACCAGCTGATGGCCGCGCACAGGCTCGAGCTGCCCTGGGGTTTCGACCCGCGGCGCATTGATAGCCTTCCCCGGTGACCCAGGACATGAGCGCGCTCGAGCGCGAGATCGAGGAGACGCGCGAGCGGCTCGCCTCGACCATCGACCAGCTCGCCTACCGCGCCCGACCCCAGACGATCATCGGTCGCCAGGTGACCACCGTGAAATCCCACTTCGTCGACCTCGACACGGGCGCCCCGCGCACGGACAACATCCTCAAGGCGGCCGGAGCCGTCATCGGCGCAGTCGTCGTCTTCGCCCTCGTCCGCAAGGTCGCGAGCTGAGCGGCGCGGACCCGGGGTCCGCCCCGATCAAGATGCTGCACGACCGCCTGCTGGTCGAGGTCGACCAGGAGGCCGGCGAGCGTCGCTCGAGCGGCGGCATCGTCATCCCTGCCACCGCAGCGATGGGCGCCCGGCGCCTCGCCTGGTCGCGGGTGATCGCAGTCGGGCCGCACGCACGCGCGGTCGAGGTGGGCGACCGGGTCCTGTTCGACCCCGAGGACAAGGCCGAGGTCGAGGTCCACGGGGAGCTCTACGTCGTCATGCGCGAGCGCGACGTCCACGCGGTCGCGGCCGAGCGCCTCGAGGGCGGCTCCACCGGTCTCTACCTCTGATCCCTAGGCTTCGGCCATGGCCTACCTCGTCAAGCAGTCCCACCGCGTGCCGGCGGTGACCTCCCCGGTGCCGGTCGACGAGTCCCTGCCGCGTGCGTGCGTGATCGGCGCCGGCTCCTCGGGCATCGCGGCGGCGAAGCAGCTCTACCTGGCCGGGATCCCGTTCGACTGCTTCGAGCAGGGCCGCGACATCGGCGGGACGTGGGTCATGGACAACTCCAACGGCCGGTCGGCCTGCTACGACACGCTCGAGATCAACACCTCCTGCCCGCGGATGGCGTACTCCGACTTCCCGATGCCGGCCGACTACCCGCCCTACGCGCGGCACGACCAGGTGCGTGCCTACTTCGAGCAGTACGTCGACCACTTCGGCTTCCGCCACACCATCACCTTCGACACCACGGTGGAGGACGTCTCGCGCTCGGCCGACGGCCGGTGGGACGTCCGCATCACCGGGCCCGACGGCACCGAGACCCGCACCTACGACGCGGTGCTGGTCGCCAACGGCCACCACTGGGACCCGCGCTGGCCCGAGCCGGCCTACCCGGGCACCTTCGACGGCGAGCAGATCCATGCCCACGACTACCGCACGGCCGACCAGCTCGCCGGGCGAGACGTCGTCGTGGTCGGTGCCGGCAACTCGGCGATGGACATCGCGGTGGAGTCCTCCTCCGTCGCGCGCACGACGACCTGGTCGGTGCGCCGCACGGAGTGGGTGCTGCGCAAGTTCCTGCTCGGCAAGCCGAGCGACCAGGTCGCGCTGCCGGGCTGGCTGCCGTGGTGGGTGACCGCCGCACGGCTGCGCATCGGGGCGACGTACGCCGGCAGCATGACGAAGTACGGCCTGCCCGCGCCGACGCACAAGCCCGGGCAGTCGCACCCCGTGCAGTCCGACCGGATCCGCGAGCGGCTCGACGCCGGCGCGGTCACGGCGCGGCCGGGCATCGAGCGCCTCGACGGCGACCGGGTGGTCTTCGTCGACGGCACCAGCGCGCCGGCGGACCTCATCATCTGGGCCACCGGCTACCGCGTGACGTTCCCGTTCTTCAAGCCCGAGCTGGTGTCGGCGCAGGACAACGAGCTGCCGCTGTGGAAGCGGACGGTCCACCCCGATCTCCCGGGCCTCTACTTCATCGGACTGGTGCAGGCCATCGGTGCGGTGATGCCGATCGCCGAGGCCCAGTCGGCGTGGATCGCCGACACGCTCGCCGGACGCTACGTGCCGCCCGCGGACGACGTCGTACGACGCCAGATGGAGGCCGAGCACCGCCGGGACAAGAAGCAGTTCTACGCCTCCCCGCGGCACACCATGGAGGTCGACTTCGACCACTACCTGTGGGACCTCGACCGCGAGCGCCGGGCCGGCCGGGAGCGGGCGGCGACCCCGGCCCCGTCGCCCGGGCCCGCGCCGACCACGGCGTCCCGCGGCGGGGGCGTGCGACCCACGATCGCCCGCCTCCTCCTCGGTGCGGCCCGGTGGAAGGCGGTCGGCGAGGTGCCGCGGCGGGGTGTCCTGGTCGGCGCACCGCACACCTCCAACTGGGACTGGGTGCTCACCATGCTGCTGGCCTGGCGCTACGGCATCACGATCCGGTTGCTGGTCAAGAAGGAGCTGTTCGTCGGCCCGCTGGGCTGGCTCCTCCGGCGCACGGGTGCCGTCGAGCTGGACCG
>DASTPB010000283.1:0-14625 GCA_035762385.1 Nocardioides sp.
CGTGGCGCGCGACTTCCGCGCCGAGCTGATGACCGCCGCCGTGCTGTGCGTCGCGCTCGCCGTGGTGCTCGACGGCCTCCTCGTGCTGCTGCAGCGGGTGCTGACGCCCTGGACGGCGGGGACGCGCTGATGGACCTCTTCGTCGAGACCTGGCAGTACCTCCTCGACCCCGACAGCTGGGCCGGCGGGGACGGCCTCGTCGCCCGGCTGCTCGAGCAGCTGTTGATCACCGCGACGGCCCTGGTGCTCGCCATGCTGCTCGGCCTGCCGCTCGCGCTCTGGCTCGGTCACGTCGGCAAGGGCGGGTTCCTCGCCGTCAACATCTCCAACGTCGGCCGTGCGGTCCCGACCTTCGCGCTGCTGGCCCTGCTGGTCGCGGCGGACTGGCCCGGGTCCGCGGAGTTCGGGCCCTACGGTCGCGCCGGCCTCGCGACGCTCATCGCGCTCGTGCTGTTCGCCCTCCCGCCGCTCATCACGAACGGCTACGTCGGGATGCGCGAGGTGCCCTCCGACGTGCAGGAGGCCGCCGACGGCATGGGCATGTCGCCGGCGCAGCGCTTCCGGCGCGTGGAGCTGCCGCTCGCCCTGCCGGTGGTCGCGTCGGGCGTCCGGCTCGCGCTCGTGCAGGTCTGGGCCACCGCCACCATCGCCGCGCTGGTCGCCGGGCCGGGGCTCGGCCGCATCATCACCGAGGGATTCGCACGCAACGACTACGCGCAGGGCATGGCCGGCGCGGTGGTGGTCGCCGTCGTCGCGCTCGTGCTCGAGCTCGTCGCGGCCGCGGTCCAGCGGGCCGCCGACCCCATGCCGAGGTCTCCGTCACCCGATCGTGATCGCACGATGTCGGCGCCCTCGACTACGGTGGCGGGAGCTCCCACCGGGAGCTGAGCGGACTCGCTCGCATCACCGGACACGCGTGGCTGGGCCACGGGACACAGAAGGTTGAACGACATGCACGTACGACGTCCGCTGATGGCGGTCACCGGTCTGGCCCTCGCCGCCCTGCTCGTCGGCTGCGCCGGCGACGACCTGGCCTCGGACGACGAGGAACCCACCTCGGGCTCGGGCGGGGGTGGCGGCGAAGGCACCTCCGTCGTCATCGGCAGCCAGAGCTTCGACGAGGCCGCCCTCGTCACCGCGATGTACCAGCAGGTCCTCGAGGCCGAGGGCTACCAGGTCGAGACCCGCCTGGTCGACACCCGCCCGATCTACCTCAACGAGATGCCCGACGCGGTCCAGATCGCCCCGGAGTACGTCGCCGGCATCATCGACCAGCTCAACACCGACGCCAACGGGCCCGACGCGAAGCCGCTGTCGACGAGCGAGGCCCAGGAGACGATCGACGCAGGCGCGTCGCTGCTCGAGGAGAAGGGCATCACCCTGCTCGAGCCGTCTCCGGCCTTCTCCGCCAACGGCTACTTCACCAGCCAGGAGTTCTCCGACTCCGAGGGCGTCACCAAGCTGTCCGACCTCGAGGGCCAGCAGGTCACGCTCGCCGCGGCCCCGGACTGCAAGGGCCGCACCGACTGCGAGAAGGGCCTCGTCGACACCTACGGCATCGACATCAAGCTGGAGCCGCTCGGCTACGCCTCCACCGAGACGTTCCAGGCGGTCCTCGACGGTGAGGCCCAGCTCGGTCAGACCAGCACCCTCGACGGCACGCTCGAGGACCAGGGCCTGCTCCTGCTCGAGGACGACAAGGGCATCCAGCCCGCCCAGAACCTCATCCCGGCCGTCTCGACCGAGTTCCTCGACGCACACCCCGACATCGAGGCCCCGCTCAACGACCTGATGGCGGCGCTCGACAACGACAAGCTCGGCCAGCTGCTGGTCAGCGTCCAGATCGACCGCGAGCAGCCGGCGGACGTGGCCCAGGAGTTCCTGGAGTCCGAGGGGCTCCTCTGATCAGGTGACCTCGTGGCCCCGCAGCTCGAGCGCTGCGGGGTCCACGGTGGTCTCGTCGAGCACCGAGGGCGGGACCGACAGCCGCCAGGCGCCGGTGGCGACGTCCTGCACCCGGGGCGCCGGGCCGTCGAGCATGGCCACCCACGCCATGAGTGCGGTGACGTCGGCGCGGCGGTCCTGCTCGACGAGCCAGCCCGCGAGCCGGTGGACCGGCGGCAGGCCGCTGTGCACGAGCGAGCGGCGGCCCCAGATCTCCAGCACCCCCGAGCGCAGCAGCCGCCACCACTCCGGCGTGCACCCGGGCACCAGCAGGAAGTAGCGCCACAGGTCGCCGGCCAGCACCCGGTCGACGAACACCGACTCGACCTCGGCCGATCCGTGGTCGCGCACCGAGGCCAGCGACATCCGCTTGGTCTCCCATCGGTCGGCGAGGTCCTGCAGCGAGGCCCGGGTCTGCGTGATCGAGCCCTCCCGGATCCGCCAGTGGTAGACGACCTCGTCGAGCACGTCGAAGCGGCCCTCGAGGAAGGCCCGCGTCGTCGTGGGCTGGTCCTCGTAGCGCACGCCCTCGGGCCATGCCAGGCCGCGACCGTCCCACCACGACCTGCGGAAGACCTTGTTCCAGGCGAAGACGTCGCCGAGGACCTCGGGCCGGTCCTCGACCCGCGCCCCACGCGCGGGCCGGTGCAGGCGCCGCATCCACGGCGGCTCGACCAGCCGGTCAGCCTCCCAGCGCACGACGGACCCGGTCGCGAAGTCGGAGCCCGATTCCTCGAGCGTGCCCACCAGGTCGGCGTACGCCGTCGGCGGCAGCACGTCGTCGGAGTCGAGGAAGGCGAGATAGTCCCCGCGCACGTGCTGGACGCCGAGGTTCCGGGCGGCGCCGAGGCCGCCGTTGACGGAGTGGACGACGCTGATCCGGCTGTCGCGGCGCGCCCAGGCGTCGGCGATCTCGCCGGTGCGGTCCGTCGCCCCGTCGTCGACGATGACGGCCTCCCAGCGCCGGTGCGTCTGGGCGAGCAGTGAGCGCACGCAGTCGTCGAGGTAGTCCTCCACGCCCCACGCCGGGATCACCACGCCGAGGAGCGGAGCCCGGGAGAAGAGGCGCTTCATGGGCGACGACCCTAGGACACGGGCCGGCAGGCGGGACGCCGGTAGGCTGCCCGCCGTGACCGAGCAGCCGAGAGCCATCGACGAGATGAACCCCGACGGAGTGCCGCGGAAGGTCCTCTTCGTCGCCGGCGCCGGCCGCAGCGGGACCAGCACCCTGGCCGGCATCGTGTCGCGCCTCGGCATGCACGTGCCGCTGCCCGAGGTGCCGCCGGACGACTCCAACCCGCGCGGCTTCAGCGAGCCGCAGTGGGTCGTCGACGTCCACGACGAGTGGCTGCGCGAGGCGCTGGTCCAGGTCAGCGACAGCCGCCCGGAGGCCTGGTTCGAGACGGGCCGCATCTGCAGTCGCGAGCCCGCCCGGATCCGGGTCAGCGAGTGGCTCGAGCCGCACTTCGCCGAGCACCCCGAGCTCGTCGTGAAGGACCCGCGGTTGAGCTGGTTCCTCGGCCTGTGGCGGGTCGCCGCGATCCGCACCGGGGCGACGCCCGTCTTCGCCACCATGCTGCGCCCGCCGGCCGAGGTGGTCGGCTCCAAGCAGAAGTACTACGCCAACAAGCTCGGCTCCGCCCACCTCGCCGCGAGCTGGGTCAACATGCTGCTGCACACCGAGCGCGCCACCCGCAGCGTCGAGGGCGTGGGGGAGGCCGACGCCGGACAGGGCCGCGTGTTCGTGCGCTACGAGGACCTGCTGACCGACTGGGTGAGGACCACGACAGCCCTCGGCCACGCGCTCGACCTGCAGACGATCATCCACACCCGCAGCGACCAGATCCGTGAGGTGCACCGCTTCATCGACCCGACCCTGCGACGGGTCACCGCGACGCTCGACGACCTCGCGCTGCCGAAGCGGCTCCACGACCTCACCGGCCAGACGTGGGAGGAGCTGAACAAGCTCGCCGACGAGGGCGGTGACACCGCGGCCAGGCACGAGACGTTCGACCAGCTCCGCGCGGAGTACGTCGACCTCTACGAGGAGGCCGCGGCGATCAGCCGTTCGACCGCCGAGCACGCCCGCCACCAGGCCCGCCGGCGCGCGCTGCACGAGGCGGCGAACGACGCGACCTCGAGGTCCCTCGTCGACCGGGTGCCCCACGACGTACGCGCCGCGATCCCGCCGTCGGTGCGTCGCGGCGTCCGCAAGGCCCTCGGGCGGACGCGGGACGCGCAGCCGTGACCGTCCCGATCGGCTCCGGCCACGGCCTCACCAACCTCGAGGGCCACACGGACTTCGACATCGTCTGGCCGTGGAACCAGCCCGGCGGGCTGCGGCGGGGGGCGACCGCCGTGCTGCGCGTCAAGAACGAGGCGCCCGGCCTGCGCTTCGTGCTGCCGCCGCTGCTGCGAGCGTGCGACCACGTGCTGCTCGTCGACAACGGCTCCGACGACGGCACGGGCGAGGAGGCCCTGCGGGTCGCCGCCGAGCACGGCCTCTCCGACCGGTTCACCCTGAAGGCCTACCCGTTCGAGGTGGCGCGCGCGGGCGCCGAGCACCTCGCGGTCAACGAGCGCTCGGTGCACTCGCTCGCCTACTTCTACAACTGGTGCTTCTCCCACGTCCGCACGCGCTACTCGTGGAAGTGGGACGGCGACATGGTCCTCACCACCGAGGGCGAGGTCTCCATGGCCGACCTGTCCTGGCAGGTCGGGACCGCCGAGGCCGTGATCCGCTTCCCGCGCCACGGGCTCTACATCGAGTCGGACCGCAAGGCCTACCTGGACCTCGGCCTGCGCAACATCGAGGAGTGGGGCTTCCCGATGAGCCCCGACTACGTCTACACCAAGGCGCCGGAGTGGGAGATCCGTACGACGCCCGACCGCATCGAGATGTTCGCGCTGCCGCAGGGCCTGTGCGTGGAGCTGAAGTGGCTCGACGGCGACGAGTTCGCGCACTGGACCAACCCCGAGTCGTTCGCGACCTCCATCCGCAACCGGCGCAAGCGTCGTGAGTGGCTCGTCTGGAACGCCCTCCACGACGGTCGGGTGCCCGAGGGCGTCGTCGAGATCGAGGCACCCGACGGCGTGCACGTGGTCGACCACGTCACCCACGAGTGGCTGCCCCGCGCGCCGCGGCCGTTCGTCGTCGACGACCCCGACCACGCCAAGCTGCACCTGCGCGCCTGAAGACTGCGCCGACGTGTGCGGCTTCACAGTCCTCCGGGGCATATCCGGTTGGTGCCGGGAGGTTGGCCCGTCGTATGGTCATCCCGGCTTCAATCTTGTTTGTCGACTGACAATGTTTAGTTAAACACGCAGCCGGACTGGGCCATGCCGGACGGCGCTCGCGCGCTCGTTCGTGACCTTCCCGCGCCCGTACGACGAAAGGCTCCGCCATGTCCGAGAACCACCCGCAGATCGCGCCCCCCACGAAGCGACGTACGCCCCTGCTGGTCGGCATCGCCGTCCTGGCGATCGTCGCCGTGGTGGCCGGCCTCCTCTGGTCCCGCAGCGGGGACGACGCGAGCGCCGCCGGCGGTGAGGAGCCCGAGAAGGTCGTGCTCGGCACCGTCGGTGCCAGCGACCCCTACTGGCAGGTCCTCGTCGACGCCGCCGCCGACGAGGGCATCGACCTCGAGGTCAAGGACTTCGCCGACTACACCCAGCCGAACCCCGCGCTGAGCGAGGGCGAGCTCGACATCAACCAGTTCCAGCACATCGTCTACCTCGCGGAGTACAACGTCGCGAACGACGACGACATCGTGCCGCTCGGCTCGACCGCGATCTACCCGCTGGGGCTCTACTCGCAGAAGGTCGACTCCGTCGAGGAGATCCAGGACGGCGACACCGTCGTCGTTCCCGACGACGACAGCAACCAGGCCCGCGCCCTGCTGATCCTCCAGTCGGCCGGCCTCATCACCCTGGCGGACGGCGGCTCGATCTACTCCACGCTCGCCGACATCGACGAGTCCGCCTCGAAGGTGGAGGTCAAGGCGATCAAGGCCGACCTCACGCCCACCTCGCTGCCCGACGTGGCCGCCGCCGTCATCAACAACGACTTCGTCGAGAAGGCCGGCCTCTCCTTCGAGGACGCGCTCGCCACGGACGACGTCGAGGACCCCAACGCGCTGCCGTACGTCAACATCTTCGCCGTCCGCGCCGAGGACCGTGACGACCCGACGCTGCTGAAGCTGGTGAAGATCTACCAGGACACCCAGGCCGTCCTCGACGGCGTCCAGGACGTCTCCGGCGGCACGGCCGAGCTGGTGAAGATCCCGCAGGACGAGCTTCAGGCGTCGCTCGACGAGGTCGAGGCCGACACCGCCGCGCAGCGGTAGTCCGCGGCGCACAAGTGATCCGACGCTGACAGGGGAGGAGCCCGCGATGCCGCTCGTCGAGCTGACCGACGTGCACAAGACGTTCCCGGCCGCCCGCGGCCGGACGCCCGTGGAGGCGATCCGCGGCGTCGACCTGACGGTCGAGGCCGGAGAGATCGTCGGCATCGTGGGCTACTCCGGCGCCGGGAAGTCCACCCTGGTGCGGCTGATCAACGCGCTGGAGACCACCACCTCGGGCAGCGTCAAGGTCGGCGGACGCGAGATCACCGGGCTCAGGGAGCGCGAGCTGCGCGAGGTACGGCTGGGGATCGGGATGATCTTCCAGCAGTTCAACCTGTTCCGCTCGCGCACCGTGTGGGGCAACATCGCCTACCCCCTCGAGGTGGCCGGCGTCCCCAAGGACGAGCAGAACCAGCGGATCTCCGACCTGCTCCACTTCGTCGGGCTCGCCGACAAGGCCCACAGCCACGTGGAGGAGCTCTCGGGCGGGCAGAAGCAACGGGTCGGCATCGCCCGCGCGCTCGCCACGAACCCGACGCTCCTGCTCGCCGACGAGTCGACCAGCGCCCTCGACCCCGAGACGACCCAGGAGGTGCTCGCCCTCCTGCGCCGGGTCAACCGCGAGCTCGGCATCACCATCGTGGTGATCACCCACGAGATGGACGTCGTCCGCAGCCTCGCGCACCGCGTCGTGGTGATGGAGGCGGGCCGGATCGTCGAGGAGGGACCGGTCGTGCAGGTGCTGTCCGACCCGCAGCAGCCCGTCACGCGCCGCTTCGTGTCGACCATCGTCGACGACGAGCCGGACGCCGAGGCGCTCGCCGCCCTCCACGCCCGGCACGCCGGGCGCTTCGTCAAGCTCGCCTTCCGCGGCGACGACGTGCGGCAGAGCGACGTCTTCGCGGTGCTGCTCGAGCACGGCGTGCGCTTCGAGCTCGTGTTCGGCGGCATCGAGGAGGTGCAGGGGGAGACCTTCGGCAACCTCACCCTCGCCCTCGACGGCGACCCCGCGGCCGTCGACGCGGCCCTGGCCGGCGTACGAGCCCTCGTCCCCGCGAAGGAGCTGCCACGATGACCGACACCAACATGGACCAGCTCTGGCCGCTCTTCTGGGAGGCCGCGTGGGAGACCCTCTACATCGTCGCCATCACCCTGACCCTGGGCGGCCTGCTCGGCCTGCTGCTCGGACTCGGGCTGTACGTCACCCGCGGCGGCGGCCTCTACGCCAGCCGCCCGGTGAGCATGGTGCTCAACGTCGGGGTCAACTTCTTCCGGCCCATCCCGTTCGTCATCTTCATCGCGGCGGTCCAGCCGCTCGCCCGGGTGGTCGTCGGCACGGGGATCGGGAACCCCGCCATCATCTTCGCCCTCACGCTCGCGGCGGCCTTCGGCATCAGTCGCATCGTCGAGCAGAACCTCGTGACCGTCGACCCCGGCGTCATCGAGGCGGCCCGGTCGGTGGGGGCCAGCCGAGCCCGCATCGTGCGGACCGTGGTGCTGCCCGAGGCGCTCGGGCCGCTGGTGCTGGGCTACACCTTCGCGTTCGTCGCCCTCGTCGACATGACCGCCGTCGCCGGCGTCATCGGCGGCGGAGGCCTCGGCAACTTCGCCCTGCAGTACGGCTTCCGGCAGTTCGACACCGTCGTCACCTGGACCGCGGTCATCGCGATCGTGGCGCTCGTGCAGGTCGTCCAGCTCGCCGGCAACACCGCCGCGCGCCGCATCCTGCGCCGCTGACCGATACCTGAGGACGCCGTGGACGTGATCGGGCCGGATCCACGACCGTGGCGTCCTCAGATATCTGTCCGGCGGGGCGAGTGGCGTTCGTCACCCCGCCGTGCGGTTCCCACCGCGGAATCCGCGGGCGTACGCTCGATGTTGATCGCAGTAGATCGGTACCCCACCCGGGACTGAAACGAAGAGGTCACCACATGACGCACGACCCTGTCCTCGCCCCGACGTCGCGCCCGACGTCCGGTGTCGGCGTGATCGGCGCCGGCCGGGTCGGTGCCGTCCTGGCCGCCGCCCTGCGGGCCGCCGGCCACGAGGTCGTCGCCGCGGCCGGTGAGTCCGACGCCTCGCGCGGTCGGATCCACGACCTGCTGCCCGGCGTCCGCGTCGGCAAGCCGACGGACGTCGCACGTGCCAGCGGGCTGCTGCTGCTGACCGTGCCGGACGACATGCTGTCCAACGTCGTCACGATGCTGAGCGCCAGCGGTGCGATCCACGCGGGCCAGGTCGTCGCGCACACGAGTGGCCGGCACGGTCTGGCCGTGCTCGAGCCCGCCCGCGAGGTCGGCGCCCGGACCATCGCGCTGCACCCCGCGATGACCTTCACCGGCACCTCCGTCGACCTGCCCCGGTTGTCCGGCTGCGTGTTCGGCGTGACCGCCGACGACGCCGACCGCGAGCTGACCGAGTCGCTCGTCGCAGACCTCGGTGGACGTGCGATGTGGGTCCCCGAGGAGCGCCGCACGCTCTACCACGCAGGCCTCGCCCATGGCGCGAACCACCTCGTCACCCTCGTCGCCGAGGCCATGGAGATCCTCTCCGCCGCCGGTGCCGAGGACCCCGCCGCCACGCTCCGCCCGTTGCTGACGGCCGCCCTCGACAACGCCCTCGACGACGGTGACGCCGCGCTCACCGGACCGATCGTGCGCGGCGACGTGGAGACCGTCCGCGCCCACGTCGCCGACCTCAGGGCCACGGCGCCGCAGACCCTGCCGTCCTACCTCGCCATGGCCCGCGCCACCCTGGGCCGCGCGGTGACCGACGGCCGCCTGCTGCCCATCCGCGCCACCAAGATGCTCGGCGTCCTCGACGCCGCGTCCGCCCCCGCACCGCTCGACCGGCACGCTCGATGACCACGAACCCCGCCCTCGCGTCGACGCGCGAGGAGCTGGCCGGCCTGCTCGCCGATGCCCGCCGCGCGGGCGAGCGGGTCGCCTTCGTCCCCACGATGGGCGCCCTGCACGAGGGGCACGCCAGCCTCGTGCGGACCGCACGCGCGTCCACGACCGGGCCCGTCGTGGTCAGCATCTTCGTCAACCCGATGCAGTTCGCCCCCACCGAGGACCTCGACCGCTACCCGCGCACCCTCGACGCCGACCTCGCGGTCTGCGCCGCCGAGGGTGTCGACGTCGTCTTCGCGCCCAGCGTCGAGGAGATGTACCCCGGCGGGTTCAGCCACGAGTCGGTCCACGACGGCGTCACCGTCGCACCGGGATCCCTGGCCGCGATCCTCGACGGCGCCTCGCGCCCCGGCCACTTCGACGGCGTCCTCACCGTGGTCGCCAAGCTCTTCGGGCTGGTCCGGCCGGACGTCGCCGTCTTCGGGCAGAAGGACTACCAGCAGCTGGTGCTGATCCGCCGGATGGTCCGCGACCTCTGCCTGGGCATCGAGGTCGTGGGCGCCGAGACGGTCCGCGAGCCCGACGGCCTCGCCCTCTCCAGCCGCAACCGCTACCTCGACGCCGACCAGCGGCAGGCCGCGGTGGCGCTCAGCCGGGCGCTGCGCGCCGCGCAGGAGCGGGCGTCGTACGGCGTCCCTGCCGCGCGCTGGGCCGCGATGTCGGTGCTCAAGGCCGAGGCGGGCCTCGAGCTCGACTACCTCGCGCTCACCTCGCCCGACCTCGGCGAGCCCCCCGAGACGGGCGAGGGCCGGATCCTCGTGGCCGCGCGGGTCGGCACCACGCGGCTGATCGACAACGCGCCGATCACCTTCGGGCGCCACACGTTCGACCGCGTCGCCCCCGACGCGGCCCCGGCGGGGACCGCGACCGCGGCCTCGACCACCTCCGGAAGGAACAGCTGATGCTGCGCACCATGATGAAGTCCAAGATCCACCGGGCCACCGTGACCCAGGCCGACCTGCACTACGTCGGGTCCGTCACGGTCGACGAGGACCTCCTCGATGCCGCCGACCTGCTGGCGGGCGAGCTCGTCCACATCGTCGACGTCACCAACGGCGCCCGCCTCGAGACGTACACGATCGCCGGCGAGCGCGGCTCGGGCGTGATCGGCATCAACGGTGCGGCCGCCCGGCTGGTGCACCCCGGCGACACGGTCATCCTCATCGGCTATGGCCAGATGGACACCGCGGAGGCCAGGGAGCTGGAGCCGCACGTCGTCTTCGTCGACGCCCACAACAAGGTGGTGGGCACCAGCTCCGACCCCGCCGACACCTTCGGCGACGAGACGTTGTCACGCGGCGACCTCGTCGCTCGGTAGCCTGCGCGGATGACCTCCCACCGGCCGGTCCCGGGCCGCCTCCGTGCCCCGGCACCCGGCTGGACCACCCGCGCCGACGTCGTGGTGGTGGGCTCGGGCATCGCCGGGCTGACCGCCGCGCTGCGCATCCACGCCGCCGACCCCGCCCTGCGCCTGCTCGTCGTCACCAAGGACGTCCTGGCGGCCGGCTCGACGCAGTGGGCCCAAGGCGGGATCGCCGCGGCGCTCGGACCGGGTGACACCCCCGAGCAGCACGAGCGGGACACGCTCGTCGCCGGAGCAGGCGCCTGCGACGTCGACGCCGTACGCGTCCTGGTGACGGAGGGCCCGGAGGCGGTCCACGAGCTGATCGCCCTCGGGACGCAGTTCGACCACCACCCCGACGGCGAGCTGTCGCTGACCCGGGAGGGCGGCCACCACCGCGACCGGATCGCGCACGCCGGCGGTGACGCCACGGGCGCGGAGATCCAGCGCGCGCTGATCGCCGCGGTCGAGCGGGCGCCCGAGATCGAGGTGATCCAGCACGCGCTGGCCGTCGACCTGCTCCGGGCCGCCGACGGCGGCGTCGCCGGCCTGACCCTGCACGTGCTGGGCGAGGGACAGCGCGACGGGGTCGGTGCCGTGCACTGCCGGGCGGTCGTGCTGGCCTCGGGTGGGCTCGGTCAGGTCTTCAGCCAGTCCACCAACCCCAGCGTGTCGACCGGCGACGGGATGGCCGTGGCGATGCGGGCGGGCGCCCGGCTCCGGGACCTCGAGTTCGTCCAGTTCCACCCCACCGTCATGTGGCTCGGCCCCGACTCCCAGGGCCAGCAGCCGCTGATCTCCGAGGCGGTGCGCGGCGAGGGCGCGTTCCTCGTCGACTTCGAGGGAACCCGCTTCATGAAGGGAGAGCACCCGCTCGCCGACCTTGCTCCCCGCGACGTGGTGGCCAAGGCGATCACCCGCCGGATGATCGAGACCGGCCGGCCACACATGTGGCTCGACGCGCGCCACCTGGGTGGTGCGTTCTGGGAGAAGCGGTTCCCCACGATCCTCGGCGTCTGCCGCCAGCACGGCGTCGACCCGGTCACCGAGCTGATCCCGGTGGCGCCCGCCCAGCACTACGCGTCGGGTGGCGTCGCGACGGACCTGTGGGGGCGTACGTCCGTCCCGGGCCTCTACGCCACCGGCGAGGTCGCCTGCTCCGGCGTGCACGGCGCCAACCGGCTGGCGTCCAACTCCCTGCTCGAGGGGCTGGTGTTCTCGCGCCGCATCGCGGACGTGCTGCCCGGTGAGCTGCGTGACTGGGCCGACCCCGTGGCCGACGAGCGACCCGCGGGGCTGGTCTCGGGCGGGCGCCGCCGGTCGATGCAGGAGACGATGACGACCCGGGTCGGGGTGCTGCGCAACGCCGCCGGTCTCGGCGAGGCGCTGGCCATCCTCGAGTCCCTCGACCACGGGACGGACGAGGTCGGCCCCGATGCCTGGGAGACCACCAACCTGCTGACCGTGAGCACCGCCCTCGCCGAGGCCGCGGCGCTGCGCACGGAGACCCGCGGCTCGCACTGGCGTGAGGACTTCCCCGACCGCGACGACGCGAAGGCCGGTCACATCGACTCGTGGCTCGACGGCGACGGCGGCGTCGCAGTGGAGTGGACCTGGGCCCCGTCGACCGATCCCTCGACCTCGGAGGTGCTCGCATGACCAGCCTGCGCGACGTCCCCGCCGAGGTCCTCGACGACCTCACCTCCGCCGGCCTCGACCCCGACCACGTCTGGGACGTCGTCGATCGGGCGCTCATGGAGGACCTCCCCGAGCGACCGCACGAGGATCCCACCAGCGAGTCGACGATCCCGCCCGAGGCCCGTGCCGAGGCCGTCTTCGGCGCACGGGAGCCGGGCGTCGTCGCCGGGCTCGGGGTCGCTGCGGTCGCCTTCTTCGCGGTGGGCGCCGACGCGACCATCTCCGACCGCCTGCCCGACGGCACCCGCGTCGAGAAGGGGGACGTCGTGATGCGGGTCGAGGGACTGACCCAGAGGCTGCTCGTCGCCGAGCGCACCGCCCTCAACCTGGCGTCCCACCTCTCGGGCATCGCGACGGCCACCTCCCGCTGGGTCGAGGCGCTGGCCGGCTCCCCGACCCGGGTGCTCGACACCCGGAAGACGCTGCCCGGTCTGCGCGCGCTGCAGAAGTACGCCGTCCGCTGCGGCGGTGGGGTCAACCACCGCTCCAGCCTCCAGGACATGGCGATGGTCAAGGACAACCACGTGATCGCGGCCGGGGGAGTGATCCCCGCCCTGGCGGCCATCCGCGGCCGCCACCCGGGGCTGCCCGTCGAGGTGGAGGTGACGACGCTCGACCAGCTCGACGACCTCCTCGCCCTCCCGGAGCCGCCGGAGCGGATCCTGCTCGACAACATGGGCGACGAGCTGATGGCCGACGCCGTACGACGGACTGCCGGGCGGGTGCCGCTCGAGGCCAGCGGCGGGATCACCCTCGAGCGAGCCGCGCGCATCGGTGCCACCGGCGTCGACTTCGTGTCCGTCGGGGCCCTCACCCACTCGGTCACCGTCTTCGACATCGGCATGGATCTCACGGAGCGACCATGACGCTCCTCGCCGCCGACATCGGCAACAGCCACACCTTCATCGGCCTGCTCGACGGCGAGGAGGTCACCGCCCACTGGCGCGTCAACACCGACGAACGCCGCACGGCCGACGAATGGTCGGTCCTGCTCCGTGGGCTGCTCGACGAGCGACTCGGCGACGTGGACGGCATCGCCGTGTGCGCCACCGTCCCGGCCGTGCTGCACGAGTGGCGCGAGATGCTCGAACGCCACTTCCACGACGTCACCGCGATCGTCGTCGAGCCCGGTGTGCGCACCGGCATCCCGGTGCTCATGGACAACCCGCGCGAGGTGGGCACCGACCGCATCGTGAACTCGCTCGCGGCCGCGGAGCTCTACGGCGGTCCGGCGATCGTCGTCGACTTCGGCACGGCGACGACGTTCGACGTGGTCAACGGCAAGGGACAGTACGTCGGCGGCGCGATCTCGCCCGGCATCGAGATCTCCCTCGAGGCGCTCGGCCGCCGCGGAGCCCAGCTCCGCAAGGTGGAGCTCGCGCGCCCGCGGTCGGTGATCGCCAAGAACACCGTCGAGGCGCTCCAGAGCGGGATGGTCTTCGGCGTCGCGGCGCAGGTGGAGGGCCTGGTCGCGCGGATGATCGCCGAGCTCGGAGTCCCGGCCGACGACGTCACCGTCATTTCGACAGGGCATTTGGCGGCGCTTCTCGTGGACGATTGCTCGTGCTTTACCGAGCATTCCCCGTGGCTCACCCTGCAAGGCCTGCGGCTCGTATTCGAGCGCAATTCCTGAATGGCATTCCGTCAGGGAATTCCTGACCCGTTTGACAACTCGAGAAGTGCTGCCACACTGCGTTCGACGCGTTCAGCCCAGAGCGTTCCGAAAAGCAAAGGAATTCACGATGGCACAAAAGGTCAACATCGTTCTGGTCGACGACCTCGACGGCACCGAGGCCACCGAGACCGTCTCCTTCGGCCTCGACGGCACCACCTACGAGATCGACCTCAACGACGCCAACGCTTCCTCCCTCCGCGAGGCGCTGAGCGGCTACGTCGGCCACGCCCGCAAGGTGACCGGCGGCGGACGCCGTACGCGCCGCTCCGCCGGCTCCTCCTCGTCGTCCTCCTCCTCGTCCTCCCGCACCAAGGACGTGCGCGAGTGGGCCAAGGCCCAGGGCATGGAGGTCTCCGAGCGCGGCCGCATCTCCGCCGACGTCCAGCAGGCCTACGACGCCGCCCATTGACGTACGGCGAACCAGTCCCGCCGGGGCAGTCGGCCCGTTCGCTGTCAGCGGACGGGCTCGATGCTCGGGTGGGAACACGTAGGCTGATGTCGGGCGTTGAGCCCAGTGTCCGCAACCCGGCGCCCGCGCCGGACCCGTGGACCACGCAGACGTAGAGGAGCGCACATGTTCGAGCGGTTCACCGACCGAGCCCGGCGAGTTGTCGTGCTGGCCCAGGAAGAGGCCCGCATGCTCTCCCACAACTACATCGGGACCGAGCACATCCTGCTCGGCCTCATCCACGAGGGCGAGGGCGTCGC
>DASTPB010000284.1:0-3248 GCA_035762385.1 Nocardioides sp.
GGCGAGCTCGACCACCTGGGTGCCGTCGGCGCGGGTGCGGGCCTTCGCGGAGCCGTTCTCGACCATCGCGCGGGCCTTCGCCTGGAGGCGTGCCTGCTTCCTGATCTGCGGCGAGGTGCGGTTGTCCGGCTTGGCGCGGACCTGGTCCGACCGCGCCGGGGCGCCGTCGGACGGGACCGCAGCCGAGGGGAGGGCGGCGAGGCCGAGGGCCAGGCACGCGGTCCCGGCAACGAGGCCGGAAAGTGACGTCTTCTTCACAGAAAGTTCTCCGTGTCCGAGAGAGAAGGGATGACGGTGCATGACCCGTCCGGGCCACCACGAGGGCCCTGAACGGGGCACCAGCGGGCTACTCCACCCCAGTCATCGGGGGTATGGCAAGGAAAATCTTCCGATTACACCCCGGAGACCGAAGATGCTGCGGTCGTGCGCGGACGCCGCCACGTCCGCATCGCGGGACCGGTCGGGTCTCGTCACCGGGCTTGGGGAACATGGAGGTCGCCGGTGCTGTTGCACCGACACCCGAGTCGAGGAGAAGTCGTGTCCCCCCAGCAGCGAGCACTGCCTGCACTTGTCGAGCCCGCAGCCGAGCTCACCACCGACGAGGTGCGCCGCTACAGCCGTCACCTGATCATCCCGGACGTGGGCATGGCCGGGCAGAAGCGGCTGAAGAACGCCAAGGTGCTCGTCATCGGGGCCGGCGGCCTGGGGTCGCCCGCCCTGCTCTACCTCGCCGCAGCCGGCGTCGGCACGCTCGGCATCGCGGAGTTCGACGAGGTCGACGAGTCGAACCTCCAGCGGCAGATCATCCACGGCATGTCCGACATCGGCCGGCCCAAGGCCCTGTCCGCCAAGGAGTCGATCGCCGAGGTCAACCCCTACGTCGAGGTCGTGGTGCACGACGAGCGGCTCGACAACGACAACGTGCTGCGGGTCTTCGAGGGCTACGACCTCATCGTCGACGGCACCGACAACTTCGCGACCCGCTACATGGTCAACGACGCGGCCTACTTCCTGAAGATCCCCTACGTCTGGGGGTCTATCTACCGGTTCGACGGGCAGGCGTCCGTCTTCGCGCCGACCCTCGCCGACGACGCGCCGTGCTACCGCTGCCTCTACCCCGAGCCGCCGCCGCCGGGCATGGTCCCCAGCTGCGCCGAGGGCGGCGTGCTGGGCGTCCTGTGCGCCAGCATCGGCTCGATCCAGGTCAACGAGGCGATCAAGCTCCTCACCGGCATCGGCGACCCGGCGATCGGCAAGCTCGTCATCTACGACGCCCTCGAGCTCGAGTGGCGCAAGCTGAAGGTCCGCAAGGACCCGAGCTGCGCGCTGTGCGGCGACAACCCGACGGTCACCGGCCTCATCGACTACGACGCGTTCTGCGGGGCCGTCTCCGACGAGGCGGCCGAGGCCGCCGCCGGGTCGACCATCTCGGTCACCCAGCTCGAGGCGATGCTGAAGGAGCGCGAGGAGGGCACCCGCGACTTCGAGCTCATCGACGTCCGTGAGCCCAACGAGTTCGAGATCAACCGCATCCCGGGCGCCCGGCTGGTCCCGAAGGGCGAGTTCCTCAACGGCAACGCGCTCGGCGACCTGCCCAGCGACAAGCCGATCGTCCTGCACTGCAAGTCGGGCGTCCGCTCCGCCGAGGTGCTCGCCATCGTCAAGGGCGCCGGCTACGGCGACGCCGTGCACGTGGGCGGCGGCGTCGTGGCGTGGGTCAGCCAGATCGACCCCAGCCAGCCTGCGTACTGACGCGTAACCCCGTCCGCGGGGCCTCGTTGGGAGGGCATGCGTACTCCCACGAAGCTCCTCACCCTCACAGCGGCCGGACTCGTGGCCGCGGCCGCGACGAGCGCGCCCGCGACCGCAGCACCGAAGAAGCAGGCGCGCGCCTCGTGGGCGCCTGCCGCGTCGGCTGCCATCCACCCCGGCGTGCAGATGTACACCGACGGCGCCCAGTGCACGGCCAACTTCGTCTTCACCGACACGGCCGGCACGACGTACGTCGGCTACGCCGCGCACTGCGCGGGCACCGGTGAGGCGACCGACACCAACGGCTGCGACGCGGGCTCGCTGCCGCTCGGCACGAAGGTGGACTTCGTCGAGGGCGGCTCGCTGGTCACCGAGGGCACCCGCGTCGGTGGCGGGACCCTCGTCTACTCGTCGTGGCTCGCGATGCAGAAGAACGGCGAGACCGACGAGAACACCTGCGCCTACAACGACCTCGCGCTGGTGAAGGTGGACGCCGCGGACACCGGGAAAGTCAACCCGTCCGTGCCGTTCTGGGGCGGCCCCGTGGCGGTCAACACCACCGGCACGGCCGCCGGCGACACCGTCTACTCCTACGGCAACTCCAGCCTGCGAGCCGGGGTCGAGCAGCTCTCGCCCAAGCAGGGCACCAGCCTCGGCACCGAGGGCGAGGGCTGGTCGCACCCGGTCTACACCGTGACGCCCGGCGTCCCCGGCGACTCGGGCTCGGCGTTCCTCGACGCCGAGGGCAACGCCCTCGGCACGCTGTCGACCCTGGCCCTGGCTCCGCTCGCCGGCTCCAACGGGGTCGGCGACCTCGCCCACGAGCTGGCCTACGCGCAGGCCACGAGCGGCATCGCGGGCCTCCGCCTGGTGCCGGGGACGGAGCCGTTCAGCCCGATCCTCTGAGCCCTTCCGAGGCGCCTGCCCCCACCAGGCGATCCCCCCTCGCATGGCGCGACCCCGTCACCTAGGGTCGCGCCATGCGTGCGTTCGGGGACTGGTCGCCGGGCCTGCGGGCCGTCGTGGCCGTGTCCGCGACCACCCTGTTCATGGTGCTGGTCGCCTGGGCCACGCTGATCGGCCCGGACGAGGTGTTCACCGGCGCGGGCCCGCAGCCGGCCGCCACCACGTCCAGCGACACCTGCATCCCGCTGCCGGTGGCGACGCGCGCCGACGGCACGACCGAGGTGGTGATCCCGGACGACTACGCCGCTCGGCCCTACTGCGAGCCGCTCGGTCTCTCGAACGGCGAGCCCGGCGACGTCGTCGAGGCGCCGCCACCGCTGTGGGTTGCGGTGCCCACCTGGGTGCTTCTCGGGGCAGCAGCCGCGGGGGCGCTCGTCGTCCTGCTCGCTCTCCTCAGGGTGGTCGTGCGCGAGCTCCGGGTGCGACGAGTCCCCGACGGCGATCGAGCAGCCATCGAGTTCACCGTCCTCGACGAGTCGATCCGGGTGGCGGAGGAGGTGTCGGCCGACGCCGCGGAGCAGGACACCCTG
>DASTPB010000285.1:0-2249 GCA_035762385.1 Nocardioides sp.
GCGCGGGCTCGCCGCCCAGCAGGCGGCCGCCTCCGTGGGGCAGGGGCTGCTCGCGCACCGCTACCAGGAGGAGTTCGCCCGGCACGGGATCGTGACCGGCCAGGTCCTGCTCACCGTCGACGACGTCACCCGGCGGGCCCACTACCGCAACGCCCACCAGACCTTCGCCAAGCTCCTCGAGCTCGGCGTCGTGCCCATCGTCAACGAGAACGACACCGTCGCCACGTCCGAGATCCGCTTCGGTGACAACGACCGGCTGGCGGCCCTGGTGGCCCACCTCGTCCACGCCGACCTGCTCGTCCTGCTCTCCGACGTCGACGGCCTGTACGACGGGCCGCCGTCGCGCCCCGGCACGCGGCTGGTCCCCGTCGTGCGGTCGGAGGAGGACCTCGCTGCGGTGACCATCGGGTCCGCCGGCGCCGCCGGCGTCGGCACCGGGGGGATGACGACCAAGGTCGACGCCGCCCGGATCGCCACGGGCGCGGGGATCGACGTCCTGCTGACGTCGGCCGAGCAGGCCGCGGCTGCGTTGGCCGGCGCCGAGGTCGGCACCCACTTCGAGGCGACCGGCAAGCGTCGTCCGACCCGGTTGCTCTGGCTGGCGCACGCCACCTCCGGTCAGGGCACGCTGTCGCTGGACCGGGGCGCGGTGCGTGCCGTCGTCGAGCGCCGCGCGTCGCTGCTCGCGGCGGGCGTGACCGCCGTCGGCGGCACCTTCGTCGCAGGCGATGCCGTCGACCTGCTCGACCCCGACGGCACCCTGGTGGGGCGCGGGCTGGTGAACTTCGACGCGGACGAGCTCCCCGCCCTCCTCGGCCGGTCGACCGGCGAGCTGAAGGAGGCCCTCGGATCGGCCTACGAGCGCGAGGTCATCCACCGCGACGACCTGGTCCTGCTGTAAGGGTCAGTCGCCCGCTCATCGCAGACCTTGCGTCCCGACGTCATGGGGATCGGTCGTTCCAGCGACCAGCAGGCATGACGCTGTCGACGTATGTCATGGTGGCGGGTCGTTGGAGCAACCACCCGCCATGACGTCCCGACTCAGTCCTCCGCCAGCACCTCGTCGAGCTCGTCCATCGTGCTCGCGAAGGCGCCGGCGAGGTCGACGTCGTAGGCGTCGGCGAGGGTGAGGATGCTCCACAGGCAGTCGGCGAGCTCGTGAGCGAGTGCCTCGTCGAGGTCCTCGCGCGGACGCACGCCGGCCTTGCCCTGCACCAGCTTGGCGAGGTCGCCGACGTCCCCGAGGAAGCCGAGCATGACCTCCTCCGTCGTCCACGACCGGCCGTAGGTCGACGCCTCGACCTCGGCGTACCTGCTACGCACCGTGCGGGCGCGCTGCTGCATCTGCTGGAAGTCCATGGCGCGATCCTGCCTCAGCCGAAGTCGCGGGGGAGGTCCAACGCGGCGGCCAGCCGGTCGGCGTACGGCCTGCGCTCCTCCGGCGTCGGCCAACGGGTGTTCAGGTGCTGCTCGTAGAGCCGGTCGTCGGCCCGGCGCGGGAAGACGTGGACGTGGAGGTGCCAGACGTCCTGGTTGCCGGCGGGCTCGTTGTGCTGGCGGATGGAGATCCCGTCGCAGTCGTACGTCGACCGCATCGCGACCGCGACGCGCTGGGTCAGGTCCCAGACGGCGTGGCCGACCTCGGCGGGCAGGTCGTAGAGGTTCTCGTGGTGTGGGCGCGGGATCACCAGGGCGGCGCCGTCGTTGGCCGGCCACCACTTCGGTGAGATCCGTGCGAACGCGAGCCCGGTGACCGCGACGACGTCCTCCGGCGCGTTGCGGTCGCTGTGAACGCCGTGCTGCTGCCGGCAGAACGGGCAGTCGTACCCCTCGGGCTGGTGTGTGTGCACGGGCGCGACGCTAGCCTGCGCGGGCCCAGGCGAGCGCCTGCGTGGTGAGCTCCTCGGTCGAGAGGCCGAGCTCGCGTCGTACGACGTCCTCGGTCTGCGCCGCGGAGAAGACGCGGGCGGTGCGGAACGTGCGGACGAGGCCCCAGAGCGCGGCCTCGCCGCGGGTCGTGGCGAGGTAGTCGCACGCGAGCGCCGCCAGGTTGTAGCTGAGGGCCGGGTCGCCGGCGTAGAAGCGACGGGTCGGCTCGAGCGTGCGGCCGGGGGTGGCGCCGAGCTGGTAGGTGGCGATCCGACGGCGTTCGTCGACGGGCAGGGTCGAGCGCGCGACGTACTCCGCGGCGCCCTCCATCAGCCAGACGGGGGAGCGGTCGTCGGAGGCGCCCAGCGCGACGTGGACCA
>DASTPB010000286.1:0-5055 GCA_035762385.1 Nocardioides sp.
TCCACCGGCGGCGCGGTCCCGACCCGCCCGCGCACGACGACGGCGGTGAGGCTGCGTCGGTGGACCGGGAAGCCGGCCAGCTCGCAGCGACGTCGTACGTCGTCCGAGCCGGGGTGCTCGACCAGCCCGGTCAGCAGCTCGAGGTGCGTGCGGCGCATGAGGGTGCCGCGGTCGCGGTCGTGCAGCCGGTGCAGCGCGAGCGCCGACGCGGCGCGCTCGGCGACGGCGACCAGGCGCTGCGACGGCGCCTCCGGCGAGCCGATCACGAGACGGCCCCAGGCGCGGTCGGTGGTGCCCAGGCGCGTCACCAGCCACCCGTTGGCGGCGTCCCACCCGGTCCTGCCGGCCACCTCGACACGCCGCGAGCGCGCGGGCCAGCCGTCGAGGAAGCCGTCGTCCTCGTCGGGCCCGGCGAAGTAGTCGAGCGGCCGGTGCTGGGCGTTCTCCACGACCACGGGCGCGTCCGCGAGGCGCTGCACCGCGCGGAGCACCTCGACCGGGCTGGCCAGCTCGTTGCTGAGCTCGGTGAACGTCTCGTGCACGCGCTGCGCCTCGCGCAGCTCGGCGAGCTGCCGGTCGACGACCCGCTCGCCGATCTCCTGCGCGAGCGCGGCGAACCGGGTCTCCCGGGCCAGGACGACCAGGGGCAGCCCGTGCCGCTCGCACGCCTCGACCAGGGCGCCCGGCAGCGCGGACTCCCACCGCCGGCCGAGCTCGACGACCACGCCGGCGCTGCCGACGTCCGCGAGCTCGTCGACGAACGACGCCAGGCCGACCGCGTCGTCGTCAGCCGGCAGGCCGGTCCCCATGGTGAGCAGGAGGTCGCCCTCGCGCAGCAGCTGTCGTACGTCGGGCCGCTCGGTCGCGTGCACCCAGCGGATCGCCCGGTCGGCCCCGGCAGCACCGGCGAGGAGCTCGGGCGCGGCCCGGCGGAAGGTCGGCAGCTCCAGCGCCTCGCGGAGCGTCACCCCCGGCGTCACGTCGACCACGACGCCCAGCCTACGCGTGCACGGGGTGACGAAGTGTCCGGCCGGATCGGGCGATGCCGACGATCCGACACCCGCCGCCCGGCCGTGCGCCGAGCAGGATGAGGTGCATGACCACCTCTTCTCCGGTCGACGCTCCCGTCGACGCTCCCGTCGAGATCGTGCACTGGGCCGACGGCTCCCCCCTGGCCGGATCTCCCACCGGGTGGGCCGACGTGACCAACCCCGCGACCGGTCGCGTGACCGGCCGCGTCGCGCTCGCGAGCGAGGGCGACGCCGCCGACGTCATCGCCGCCGCGTCGCGCGCCGCGCGCAGCTGGGGCACCACGTCGCTCGCCCGTCGTACCCAGGTGCTCTTCTCGTTCCGCGAGCTGCTCAACGCGCGCAAGGAGGAGCTCGCGGCGATCATCACCGCCGAGCACGGCAAGGTGCACTCCGACGCGATGGGCGAGATCGCCCGCGGCCTCGAGGTGGTGGAGTTCGCGTGCGGCATCTCCCACCTGCTCAAGGGCGGCCACAGCGAGGAGGCGTCGACCGGTGTCGACGTGCACTCCAAGCGCGTCCCGCTCGGCGTGGTGGGCATCATCAGCCCCTTCAACTTCCCCGCGATGGTGCCGATGTGGTTCTTCCCCATCGCGATCGCGGCCGGCAACACGGTCGTCCTCAAGCCGAGCGAGAAGGACCCCAGCGCGGCCAACTGGCTCGCCGCCCTCTGGAAGGAGGCGGGGCTGCCTGACGGCGTCTTCAACGTCCTGCACGGCGACAAGGCCGCCGTCGACGCGCTGCTCACCAGCCCCGAGGTGCAGGCGATCAGCTTCGTCGGCTCGACCCCGATCGCGGAGTACGTCTACGAGACCGCGAGCCGGCACGGCAAGCGCGTCCAGGCCCTGGGCGGCGCGAAGAACCACATGGTCGTGCTGCCCGACGCCGACCTCGACCTGGCCGCGGACTCGGCCGTCAACGCGGGCTACGGCAGCGCGGGCGAGCGCTGCATGGCGATCAGCGTGCTCGTCGCGGTCGACCCGGTCGGCGACGAGCTGGTCGCCCGGATCGCCGACCGCACCCGCACCCTGCTCATCGGCGACGGCGGCAAGGAGGCCACCGGGGAGCAGAAGGAGGCCGACATGGGCCCCCTCGTCACGAAGGCCCACCGCGACCGCGTCAGCTCCTTCATCGACGCCGGCGAGGCCGCCGGCGCCAAGGTCGTCGTCGACGGCCGCGACGTCGCGGCGCGCGGGGGCTCCCATGACGTGGCTGAGGGCTTCTGGCTCGGCCCGACCCTCTTCGACGAGGTCACGCCCGACATGGACATCTACCGCGAGGAGATCTTCGGCCCCGTCCTGTCGGTCGTCCGGGTCGGCTCCTACGACGAGGCGGTCGCGCTGGTCAACGCCAACGAGTACGGCAACGGCACGGCGGTCTTCACCAACGACGGCGGCGCGGCCCGGCGCTTCGAGGCCGACGTCACCGTCGGGATGATCGGCGTCAACGTGCCGGTCCCGGTGCCGGTCGCCTACTACTCCTTCGGAGGCTGGAAGCGCTCGCTGTTCGGCGACACCCACGCCCACGGCACCGAGGGCGTCCACTTCTTCACCCGCGGCAAGGTCGTCACCACCCGGTGGATCGACCCCGCCAACCGTCCCGAGGGCGGGCTCGAGCTGGGGTTCCCGCGCAATGACTGAGACCACCACGCGGCCCACCACGAGCGACCTCGGCAGTGACTTGTCGGGGACCCACGACGCCGAGCGCGCCTACGAGCTCGACCGTGCGCACGTCTTCCACTCCTGGTCCGCCCAGGCCGAGATCAGCCCGATGGTCGTCACCCGCGCCGAGGGCAGCCACGTCTGGGACGGCGACGGGAGGCGATACCTCGACTTCTCCTCGCAGCTGGTCTTCACCAACCTCGGCCACCAGCACCCGCGCGTCGTCGCCGCCATCACGGAGCAGGCGCAGCACCTGTGCACCGTCGCCCCGGCCATGGCCAACGGCACCCGGTCGGAGGCCGCCCGGCTGATCGCGAGCCACACCCCCGGCGACCTCGACCACGTCTTCTTCACCAACGGCGGCGCGGACGCCAACGAGCACGCCGTACGCATGGCGCGGCTGCACACCGGCCGGCACAAGGTGCTGACCACCTACCGCAGCTACCACGGCGGCACGCACCTCGCGGTCAACATGACCGGCGACCCGCGACGGTGGGCGAGCGACCACGGGTCGGCGGGCACGGTGCACTTCTTCGGACCGTTCCTCTACCGCAGCCCCTTCCACGCGACCACCGAGGCGGAGGAGTGCGAGCGGGCGCTGGAGCACCTCGACCAGGTCGTCACCCTCGAGGGGCCGGCGACCATCGCCGCGATCGTGCTCGAGGCGATCCCCGGCACGGCGGGGATCATGGTCCCGCCGCCGGGCTACCTCGCCGGCGTGCGCGAGATCTGCGACCGCCACGGCATCGTGCTCATCGCCGACGAGGTGATGTCGGGCTTCGGTCGCTCGGGGCGATGGTTCGCCGTCGAGCACGGGGGCGTGACCCCCGACCTGCTGACCTTCGCCAAGGGGGTGAACTCCGGCTACGTGCCGCTCGGCGGCGTAGCCATCAGCGACGGGATCCATGCGACGTTCGCGCACCGGACCTACCCAGGCGGGCTCACCTACTCCGGGCACCCGCTGGCGTGCGCCGCGGCCGTCGCCACCATCCGGACGATGGAGGACGACGACGTCGTCGGTCGGGCCGCGCGCCTCGGCGCCGAGGTGCTCGGCCCCGGCCTCCGCGAGCTCGCCGACCGGCACGAGTGGATCGGCGAGGTCCGCGGGACGGGCGCCTTCTGGGCCGTCGAGCTGGTCAGCGACCGCGCGACGCGTGAGCCCCTGGCCCCCTACGGAGGCTCCAGCCCGGAGATGGCCGCGATCGTGAAGGGCTGCCAGCAGCGCGGCATGCTGCCCTTCGCCAACTACAACCGGATCCACGTCGTCCCGCCGCTGACCACCACCGACGACGAGGCGCGCGAGGGTCTCGCGATCCTCGACGAGGCGCTCACCGCCGCCTCCTGAGATGGCCGCTCAGCGGACGGCCTACGAGCGGCACGCCCCGGACCCGCGGCTCGTCGCCGAGGCGCTGGCCGACAGCGTGCAGTCGGTGTTCTGGCTCGACGACGTCGGCGCGGCTCCGGCGTACGACCCGCTCACCGCGCCGACCCGCGCCGACCTCACCGTCGTCGGCGGGGGCTACCTCGGCCTCTGGGCGGCGGTCCACGCGAAGCGTCGTGACCCCGGCCGCCGGGTCGTGCTGCTCGAGGCACAGACCGTCGGCTGGGCCGCGTCGGGGCGCAACGGCGGATTCTGCGAGGCGTCGTTGACCCACGGCGAGGAGAACGGGCGCTCGCGCTGGCCCGAGGAGTACGACGTCCTCGAGCGGCTGGGTGTGGCCAACCTCGACGCCTTCGAGGCCGACGTCCGCGACCTCGGGCTGGCCTGCGAGTGGGAGCGCACCGGTCAGCTCTCGGTCGCCGTCGAGGAGCACCAGCTCGCCTGGCTCGGGGGCGACGTCCTGGATGCTGCGGCGACCCGGGCACGGGTCGACAGCCCGCTCTTCCTCGGCGGCGAGCTCTCCGCCGACACCGCCCTCGTCCACCCGGCGCGACTGGCGCTGGGCCTCGCCCGCGCGGCGGCGGATCTCGGGGTCGAGGTCCACGAGCACTCCGCCGTCACCTCGGTCCGGCGCGACGGCTCGACCGTGGAGGTCGCCACCGACCGGGCGACCGTGTCGTCGGACCACGTCGTGCTCGCCACCGGCGTCTTCCCCGCGCTGCTGCGCCGCAACCGGTTCATGACCGTGCCGGTCTACGACTACGTGCTCGTCACCGAGCCGCTCACCGCCGAGCAGCGGGCGTCGATCGGCTGGGCCGGGCGACAGGGACTCGGCGACCTCGCCAACCAGTTCCACTACGCCCGGCTGACCGCCGACGACCGCGTGCTGTGGGGCGGGTACGACGCCGTCTACCCCTCGCGTGGGCGCCTGCACCCCCGCCACGAGGACCGGCGCGAGAGCCACGCGCGGCTCGCCTCGCACTTC
>DASTPB010000287.1:0-7399 GCA_035762385.1 Nocardioides sp.
CTCGGCAAGGTCGACCACGACCTCGGTGTCCACACGACCGACCCCGAGCAGTACGAGCGGCTGCTGTCGCTCGCCGCGAACCGGCTCGGTGGCTGAGCACGAGGGCGGGTTGCCCGACCGCGTGCTGCTCTACGGCGTCACGGGCAGCGGCAAGTCGACCGCCGCCCTCGCGATCGCCGCCCGCACCGGCCACCCGGTGACGCTGGTCGACGAGCTCACGTGGCTCCCCGGCTGGGTCCCGGTCGACGGCTCGGTCCAGCGGGACCTCATCGGCGAGATCGTGGTGGGGGAGCGGTGGCTCCTCGACTCGGCGTACGGCGCCTGGCTCGACCTGGTCCTCCCGCGCGTCGAGCTCGTCGTCGGGCTCGACTACCCCCGCTGGCTCTCGCTCGGCCGGCTGGTGCGGCGCACGGTCTCCGGCGCGGTCACGAAGCAACCACGCTGCAACGGCAACGTCGAGACGTGGCGGGCCCTGGTGCGCCGGGACTCGATCATCGGGTGGCACTTCCGGTCGTTCGCCCGGAAGCGGGCCCGGATGCGCGCGTGGGCCGCCTCGCCCGACGGGCCGCAGGTCCTCCTCTTCCGCCACCCCCGGGACCTGGAGGCGTGGATCGCGACGCTCGGCTGACGTGCCGGTCGCATAACGGGGAGACTCGTCGTGACATGTCGAGCACGATGCTCCCCGCTGATGGGCTGCTGCCGGCCCAGGGTGGTCCGACACGCGCACCGTCACCGGCGGCCCATTGACTGCGTCATGCGGAGCACCCGGTTGGGGATGGCGGCGGTCAGCACCCGGATCGCCTTGTACTGGGCGCCCGGGATCGAGTATGCGCGGCCCTTCTCGAAGTCCTCCAGCGACGTGCGGACGAGGAAGTCCACGTCGAGCCACATGAAGCCCTCGCCGCGCCTGACCTGCATGCGCTCGTGGAACTCGGTCTTGGTGAAGCCCGGGCAGAGCGCCATGACCTTCACGCCGCGCGACGCGTACTCCAGGTGCGCCCACTCGCTGAAGCTGTTGACCCACGCCTTCGCGGCCGCGTAGGTGCCGCGGCGGAGGAAGGCGGCGACGCTGGAGACGTTGATGATGCCGCCGTGGCCGCGCTCGACCATCGCACCGAGGGCCGCGTGGCTCAGGCGGAGCACGGCGGTGACGAGGACCTCCAGCATCTCCGTCTCGGCGTCGGCGGTGTTGTCGAGGAAGCGCTCCTTGAGCCCGAAGCCGGCGTTGTTGACCAACAGGTCCACCGGCCGGGCCCGGTCGGCGAGCCGTGCCTCGACGGTGGCGAGCTGCGCGCGGTCGGCGAGGTCGGCGACCAGCACCTCGACGTCGATGCCGTGCGCGCGGCGCAGATCCTCGGCCACCTGCTCGAGGCGGGCGGAGTCGCGCGCCACCAGGACCAGGTCGTCACCGCGGGCGGCGAGCTGGACGGCGTACTCGTGGCCGATGCCGGCGGTCGCGCCGGTGATCAGGGAAACAGTCATGCCGTCAGCATTTCAGGACTGTCCCGCCGCCCGCGAGCCCGTCCGGCACAATGGCCGGCAATGAGCACCAAGAGCCGGGGAGCGGCCCCCGTCACGCTGGCCGTCGCCAACCAGAAGGGCGGGGTTGCCAAGACCACGTCCGTCGCCTCGATCGGCGCCGCGCTCGCCGAGCTCGGGCAGCGCGTGCTGCTGGTCGACCTCGACCCGCAGGCCTGCTTGACCTTCTCCCTCGGCATCGACCCCGAGGACGTCGAGACGTCGGTCCACCACGTCCTGACCCAGGGCGTCGACGCCACCGAGATCATCATCGAGACCGAGGACGGTGTCGACGTCCTGCCCGCGACGATCGAGCTCGCCCGGGCCGAGGCCGACCTGCTGACGCGCACCGGGCGCGAGCACGTCATCAGGGGGGCGCTCGAACAACTGGCCGAGGACCTCGAGGACTCCGAGGAGGGGCCGTACGACTGGGTGCTGCTCGACTGCCCGCCGTCCCTGGGCGTGCTGACGGTCGCCGCGCTGACCGCCGCCGACGGCGTGCTCGTGCCGCTGCAGTGCGAGACGCTGTCGCACCGCGGCGTGGGCCAGCTGCTCGACACCGTCCACGACGTACGCCGCTTCACCAACCGCGACCTCGAGGTGTGGGGCGTGCTGCCGACGCTCTACGACGGCCGCACCAACCACGCCCGGCTGGTGCTGGAGACCATCAGCGAGACCTACGACCTCGAGGTCGTCGAACCGCCGATCCCCAAGACGATCAAGTTCGCCGAGGCCCCGGCCGCCGGCCGGTCGATCCTGGCCACGAGCCGCAGCAGCAAGGGCGCCACGGCCTACCGCGAGGTCGCCCGCAACCTCGTCGAGCGGGCGTCCCGCCCGACCGAGAAGACCACCGGGAAGAAGGCGAAGAAGCCCGCTCGCGCGACGTCGTGACCTGAGGCAGGACCCGCGGAGGGAGGGTCAGGCCTGGGGGGCCTCGACGGTCTGGCCGCCGCGGGTGCGGCGGCGGTTGCGGTTGCGGCGGCGCGGGGCGTCGCCGGACTTCTCGGAGCTCGAGGAGCTCGAGGAGCTCGAGGACTTCGATGCGGAGGAGCCCGTGCGTCCGGAGCCGGAGCGGCGCTCACGCGGCGCCCGCTCCTTCCTCTCATCCCTCTTCGGCGCGGGGGCGGGGTCGACGACCCGGCCCTTGGTGCCGGCCGGGATGCCCTGGTCGTGGAAGAGGTGCTCGGAGGTGGAGTAGGTCTCCTGCGGGTCGTCGAAGGGCAGGTCGAGCGCCTTGTTGATCATCTTCCAGCGGTGCAGGTCGGCCCAGTCGACGAAGGTGATCGCCGTGCCGGAGGCGCCGGCGCGACCGGTGCGACCGATCCGGTGCACGTAGGTCTTGTCGTCCTCGGGGCAGGTGTAGTTGATGACGTGGGAGACGCCGCGCACGTCGATGCCGCGGGCCGCGACGTCGGTGCACACGAGGACCTGGATCTTGTCCTCGCGGAAGCGGGCCAGCGCCTTCTCGCGCGCGACCTGCGCCATGTCGCCGTGGAGGGGCGAGGCCTTGAAGCCGCGCTCCTGGAGGTCCTCGGCGACCCGCTGCGCCTGGCGCTTGGTGCGGGTGAAGACGATCATCTTGTCGGCGTCCTCGGCCTGCAGGACGCGACCGATGATCTCGGGCTTGTCGAGGTCGTGGGCCTGGTAGATGAACTGCGCGGTCGCGGGGACGGTGGCGTTCTCGTAGGACGACTCGGCGCGGATGTTCATCGGGTGCCGCATGTGGGTGCGCGCCAGCGCGACGATCGCCGCCGGCATCGTCGCCGAGAACAGCATCGTCTGGCGGGTCTCGGGCGTCTTGGAGATGAGCGTGATGACGTCGGGCAGGAAGCCGAGGTCCAGCATCTCGTCGGCCTCGTCGAGCACCAGTGCGTGCACGTGGGACAGGTCGAGGGCCCGGCGGTTGGCCAGGTCGATGAGGCGGCCGGGGGTGCCGACGACGATGTCGACACCGGCGTCGAGGGCCTCGAGCTGCGGCTCGTAGCCGACGCCGCCGTAGACGGTGAGGACGCGCAGGCCCATGTCCTCGCTGGCCAGGGCGAGGTCGCCGGAGACCTGGAGCGCGAGCTCGCGGGTCGGGGCGACGATGAGGGCCTGCGGCTTGCCCTGCGGCAGGTCGGCGTAGGCCGGGTCCTTCGGCGCGATCGACCGCTGCAGCACGGGGATGCCGAAGGCCAGCGTCTTGCCGGTGCCCGTGCGGGCCTGGCCGATGAGGTCGGTGCCGAGGAGCGCGACCGAGAGGGTCATCTCCTGGATGGCGAAGGGGGTGGTGATGCCCGCGCGCTCGAGGGCGTCGCAGATGTCGGGCAGCACGCCCAGGTCACGGAAGGTGGTCACGAGATGGTGTCGCTCTCTGATGAGTCGGATGTCCCACGTATGCGGTCAGCCCACTCGAGAGGCCCGTGCCGGGCGAGTGCCGACCGCGCACATACAGGCGGCCACCGGCAGATGGGTCGGCGGCTCGGTCACCATGATGCTATCGCTAGGCTGCGAACATGACGGAATCGCCCGACGAGGGCTATCGGCGCGCGGCGGTCGACCTCCTCGGAGCCATCGCCTACGGCGAGCTGTCGGCCTTCGAGCGCCTCGTCGAGGACGCCAAGATGGCACCCGGGATCGACGACAAGATCGCCATCGGGGCGATGGCCACCGCCGAGTTCGGGCACCTGCAGAAGCTCGTCGAGCGGCTCGAGCAGCTCGGTGCGGACCCGGCCGAGGCGATGCAGGTCTTCCGGCCCAGCTTCGACAGCTTCCACGCGCACACGGCGCCCTCCGACTACTACGAGGGCCTCATCAAGGCCTACGTGGGCGACGCGCTCGCAGCCGACTTCTACCGCGAGATCGCGGCCTACCTCGACGCGGAGACCCGCGAGGTCATCATCAGCTCGCTCGAGGACTCCGGGCAGACGGCCTTCATCGTCGAGCGGGTGCGCGCCGGCATCGCCGAGGACCACCGCCTCGGCGGTCGGCTGGCGCTCTGGGGGCGGCGGCTGATGGGCGAGGCGCTCACCCAGGCGCAGCGTGTCGCCGGTGACCGCGACTCCCTGACGGCGCTGCTGGCCGGGGGAGTGGACCGCCCCGGCCTCGACCTGGCCGCCCTCGGGCGGATGTTCACCCGGCTGACCGAGCTCCACGCGGAGCGGATGGCCCAGCTCGGCCTGGAGGCCTGAGCCCGCAGACGTGACGAGGCCCCGCATCTGGTCGATGCGGGGCCTCGTGCCGTGGTGCGTGCGGTGGTGCCCGATCAGATCCGCGTGCGGGCGCCGGTGTTGCGTCCGGTGATGGTCGAGGCGATGACGACCAGGACGGCCGCGGTCAGGATGGCCACGATGCCCTGGGTCCAGTCGAGGCCCCGGCTCCCGTCTCCGCCGAAGGCCTGGTAGATGACTCCACCCAGGATCATGCCGCCGATGCCGCAGACGACGGTGAGCCAGAGCGGGATGTTGTCCTTGTCGCCCGGCGCGACGAACTTGCCGAGCAGACCGACGATGGTGCCGACCACGAGGTAGAAGATGATGGTCAGGAGCATGATGGGTCACCCTTTCTTTGCCACCTGCGTGGCGGGAGTGCCGGCATGGGGTGCGCCGACTCCTCCATGATGTTCCCCGTCGGGGCCGCGTTCAATCACCACGCCCCCCGCAGGGAGGGGTGTCTCACCCCCTCCGGTGAGGCGTCAGCGGAAACCGACGGTGCTCGCGGTCGGCGACCCGAGCTCCACGTAGGCGATCTTGTCGGCCGGCACGACGACCGAGCGCCCCTTGGTGTCGGCCAGCCGCAGCACGCCGTTGCCGGACAGCGCCTCGGTCAGCTTCGCCTCGATCTCCTCGGGCGTGCTGGTGGTGTCGAGCACCAGCTCGCGCTGCGCGTGCTGGACGCCGATCTTGACCTCCACGATGTTGCTCCTCAGCTCGGGTGTTGGGGGACGTGTCGATGATGCCGGGTGGGTGGCTGGTCGGGCTCCGGTGGGTCAGTGCTCGTCGGTCATCGGGTAGCCCCGGATGCCGCGCCAGGCCAGCCCGGCGATCAGGGCGGCCGCGTCGTCCTGGGCGATCTGGCCGCCACCCGCGAGCCAGAACCGCGCGGACACCTGCGCCATTCCCACCAGCGACACCGCGAGCAGCTCCGAGGCCTCGTCGGGCAGGCCGGTGTCGGTGCGGATCACGTCGGCGATCATGGACGCGCACTCCGTGGTGACGCGGTCCACGCGCTCGCGCACGTCGGGCTCGCTCGTGAGGTCGGACTCGAAGACCAGCCGGAACGCGCCCTCCTCTGACGCGACGTAGCTGTAGAAGACCTTCATCGTGGCCGCGACGCGGTCCTTGTTGTCGGTGGTGGAGGCGAGCGCCTCGCGGCAGTTGTCGATGATCAGGTCGCACGAGGTGTCGAGCAGCGCGAGGTAGAGGTCGAGCTTGCCGGGGAAGTGCTGGTAGAGGACGGGCTTGGAGACCCCGGCCCGGTCGGCGATGTCGTCCATCGCCGCGGCGTGGTAGCCCTGCGCCACGAAGACCTCGAGGGCCGACTCGAGCAGCTGCGCGCGACGCTCGCGGCGCGGCATCCGGCCGCCGCGCGGTCGTGGGTGGGCGCCGTCGGACGTGGTGTCGGTGCTGCCTGCGGTCACGTCGTACTCCTGCTTGCCGGTGGTGTCGCCGAGGGTGGCGGGGCCGTGCCGCCGGAGGGTACTGCCGGGTAGGCCACGGCGAGCCTATCGGCAGCCGGACGTGCGAGGAGGGACCCCGGGTCCCCGGGGTCCCTCCCAGCGTGGTGCGGTGACGCTCTGGTCGACCCGTCAGTAGGTGAGGTCCACGACCATGTTGCGGCTGCGGTTGTCCACCGACCTGACCGTGGCCTTCACGCCGGCATTGGCCACCTGCACGGAGTTCTGCGGGTTGTTGGTGCCGTCGTAGTAGGTCGACACCAGCGCGTCGTCGAACGTCCGCTGCTGCGGGACGCCGCCCGAGCAGGTCTCCAGCGTGTTGTCGGCCGCGACCTGCTTGTGCAGGCAGGTCCGGTCGATGACGTCGAGGCCGAAGGTGGCGTCGAACGGCTCACGCCGGTTCGTCGGGCTGGTGCCGTCGGAGTAGGTGAACGAGTTCGGCGACGCGTCGACAGGGAGGGCGTAGCCGGAACCCGGGTGCACCGAGGTGTTGTTGTCGGGTGCGGTCGGGTCGACGAGCCAGACGAGCATGCCGTCCTGGAAGTCGAAGAACTCGACCCAGTTGGGCCGCGTGACAGCCTCGGAGAAGTTGTACGGGCCCTCCGAGAGCGTCTTGTCGAAGCCGAGGTACTGCCGGTTCTCGATCAGGTAGTAGCGGTTCTCGGTCAGCGTCTCGGTGCCGGTGGACCGCTTCCAGCCGTTGGCGGTCCAGCCGGGAGCCTCGGTCTCAACGTCGTCGGTGAAGGTCTGCGTGCCCGCCTTGATGGCGATGTTGTCCAGGAACGCGCCGGTGTTGTTGACGCCGCCGTCGGTGGCGTAGCGGAACCGGAACTTCGACGCCTTGTTCCCCGGCTTGTAGGAGAAGCGCAGGCCGGACCACCGGGTGTTCGTGCCCGTGATGCCACGGCCGACCGTGGTCCAGGTCTGTCCGCCGTCGACGGAGTACTGGGCGTAGAGGAAGTCGTAGCCCTGCTCGATGTCGTACCACGCGTCGGCCGACACCGTGACCGTGTCGGCGGCGGCCACGTCGCGGGTCAGCGTGTTGCGCAGGTCGTCGCCGCGACCGGACCACCAGGCGTAGTCACCGCCGGGGATGTCGACGGAGGCCTGGGTGCTGGTGGTGTCGGGCAGGTTGACCTTGAGGGCCTGGTAGGTGCCCCTGGTCTGGTACTGCGACGGGCTGAGGGTGTACGACGCGGTGCCGGCGCCCTTGTTCACCTCGGCGTA
>DASTPB010000288.1:0-2052 GCA_035762385.1 Nocardioides sp.
TGACCGCGAAGCGGTCCAGGACGACGTCGACCAGTCGCTCGTCGACGACCGGGCCGTCGAGCAGTGGCGCAGCCACCACGTCGGCGCGGGCGGCGAGCAGGCGCCGGTGGAAGTGGCCGGTCGCGAGCAGGTACGACGCCAGCACGACCCGGCGACCCGGCTGGTCGACGCGCAGCCGCGCGACCTCGTCGACGACGCGCGGCGCGCGAGCGGCCCCGTAGGCGACCGTGACGGGCCGGTCGAGGTGGGCGCCCAGCGCCTCGGCGGTACGGCGGACCGAGACATCCGCCGCGTCGTCCGACGAGCCGGCCGCGGCGAGCACCACCGCGTCGTCCGGCCGGAGGCCGGCGGCGTGCAGCCGGTCGAGCAGCAGCGCGGTGATCCGGGGGTCGGGACCGAGCGCGTCGGCCTGCGCGGCGCCGGGGTGGTCGTCGACGACCCGGGCGATGTCGACGTGGGCGTGGTAGCCGGCGGCGAGCAGCACCGGGACGACCACGACGTCGCGGTGCTGCGGTGCGACCTCGGCGAGGTAGGGCGGGTGCACGTCGACGTGCGCCTCGACCACAGGGACGCCGGCGCGGCGGCGCACCGCCTCGACGAGCCGGGTCACGGCGGCCGCGCCGGCGGGGTCGGCGGTGCCGTGGGAGCAGGCGACGAGAGTCGGCCTCATGCCGGAAGCACGTCCAGCACGTAGCCACGCTTGATGACGGTGCGCACCAGCGTGCGGGAGCCGATCGCCTCGCGCAGCCGCGCGACGGCCACCTCGGCGGTGTGCGGGTCGTCGGAGTCGCCGGGAAGCACCTCGAGCAGGGTGTCGCGGGTGACGACGTGCCCTGGCGTCTGGGCGAGCCGCCGCAGCACCGCCAGGCCGCTCCGGGACACCGGGAGCACGGCGTGGTCGAGCGTGGCGGCGGTGGCGCGCAGGTGCAGCACCCCCTCGCAGGTGGGCAGCCCGGAGGCCTCGTGGCCGAGGTCCATGATCACGCGACGGACGAGCGCCCCCATCCGGGCACGGTCGGGTACGACGGGGCGCATCCCGGCGACCTGCAGCGGCTCGGCGGTGACGGGGCCGACCGCGGCGACGAGCAGCCGGCCGTCGGCGACGAGCGCTCGCACCGCGTCGGAGACGTCGAGGCGCACCAGCTCGCGCAGCCAGGCCGAGGCACCCGGTGCCGAGGTGAAGACGACGGCGTCGAACAGGCCGGCTGCGAGCTGCCGGACCGCGTCCTCAACGGCGGCCGGGTCCGGGGGCGGTCCCCAGCGGTAGACCTCCAGGTTGACCACCCGGGCCCCGCCACCGGTGAGCCGCTCGTCGAGGCCGTCGTCACCGGCGCCGTGGTGCTGCACGGCGATCCGGGCGCCCTCGACGCCCTCGGTGAGCAGGAAGTCCGCGATCTCGGCGCTGGTCTCCGACTCGGCGACCCAGTCGGCGCGCAGCCCGGCGGCCTGGAGGGCCCCACGGGCCTTGGGTCCGCGGGCGACCAGACGGACGCCGTCGAGCACCGCGAGCAGGTCCTCGGCGAGGCCGTGCGTCTCGGCGGTGTCGAGCCAGCCGCGGAAACCGATCGCGGTGGTCACGACGAGGGTGTCGACCGGGTCGGCCAGGACCTCGCGGGTGCGGGCGAGCAGGCTCTCCTCGTCGATGTGCGGGACGACCCCGAGCGTGGGCGCGACGACGACCTCGGCGCCGCGGCGGATCAGGGCGCCCGCGAGCTCGTCGGACCGGCGCTGCGCCGTCACCAGCACGCGGCAGCCGGCCAGCACCGGCGGGACGGCGGTCACGACGTGACGGCCGCGAGCGCGGCCGGCTCGTCACCCGGGCGGTCGGCCGGGCGGTCGGCAACGTGCACGAGTCCCTCCACGATCCGGGTCGGCCAGACCTGGAGCCGGACGTCCGGCTCGGTCAGGCACGCACCCGTGGCGAGGTCGAAGACCTGCTTGTACATGGGCGAGGCGACGGTGACCCGCTCTCCGGAGGAGCCGACGATACCGCGGGCCATCACGTGCGCCCCGCTGAACGGGTCGAGGTGAGACACCGCGTGGACGCGGTCC
>DASTPB010000289.1:0-5180 GCA_035762385.1 Nocardioides sp.
TGGGGGTCAAGGCCGTGATCGCCGAGTCCTACGAGCGGATCCACCGCTCCAACCTCATCGGCATGGGCGTCATCCCGCTGCAGTTCCCCGAGGGGAAGACCGCCGACGACCTGGGCCTCACCGGGGCCGAGGTCATCTCGATCAGCGGCATCACCGAGCTCAACGACGGCACCACCCCGAAGACCGTCACGGTGAAGGTGGAGCCCGCGCCCGGCACCGACCAGGCGCACGGCGAGGCGAGCGAGTTCGAGGCCACCGTCCGCATCGACACCCCGGGCGAGGCCAACTACTACCGCAACGGCGGCATCATGCAGTACGTCCTGCGCAACCTGCTGCGCGGATGACCGACCCGGCTGCCGACCCGGCGGAGGCGTGGCGTGGCCGCGTCCAGGACCACCTGGACGCGGCCGGCCGGCCGCCGCTGGGCGGCATGGCGGGCTGGGAGGTCTTCCCCTTCGAGCGCGACGGCCTGACGCCCAAGCCACTGGGGGACAGGGTCGTGCCCGAGCCCTCCCGCGCTCGTCCGGCCGACGCCTGCGGCACCTGCCGGGCGTTGGCCCGGGACGACCTGGTGCTGCACACCGGGACCCGGCTGGCCGTCATCCGTCCCGGCGGCACCAGCCTGATGTTCGTGGCCAACGTGGTCGCTCGCGACCACGAGCGGCTCGACGACCTGGACGAGGCGGCCGACGAGGAGCTGGGCCGGCTGGTCGCCCGCACCTATCGCGCCCTCCGGGCCCTGCCGGGCGTCGGCAACGTGCAGGTGTGCAAGTGGGAGAACGGCGGCGGGCACCTCTCCGTCAACGTCCTCGCGCGTCCGCTCGGCGTGCTGGAGCTGCGGGGCTCCAACCTGCCGATCTGGGCGGACATGCTCCCCGACATCCCGCAGGACGAGTACGACGAGCGCGCCGAGTCCGTGCGCGCGGCGTTGTCCTGAGCCGTGAGGCTGACGCCGTGAGCGACACCGACGACCTGCAGGCCCCGGACCCGGCGGACGCGCCGCCTCGTGGACCCGCCGAGGGGCAGGAGAACGTCGAGCAGCGGCGGTCGCGGCGCAGCCTGCCGCTCGTGCTGGCGGGTGTGGCGGCAGCCCTCGTGCTCGGTGCGGCCCTCGTCGCACCGCTCGTCGACCGGGTGGTCCGTGGCGACGAGCAGAGCCGCCGCGCGCTCGACCTGAGCTTGGTCGAGACGTGGGAGATCCTCGACCGCACCCACACCACCGACGACGTCACCTACGAGCAGAACCCGCCCGCCGGAGGCGCCCACGCGCCGGTGTGGCTGGCGTGCGGCACCTACGACGAGGAGGTCCGCGACGAGGTCGCGGTGCACGACCTCGAGCACGGCAGCGTCTGGATCACGCACGACCCCGACCTGTCCGAGGCGGACCGGGCGGCGCTGGCCGACCAGCTGCCCGACAACGGCATCATGTCGCCGCGCGACGACCTCCCCTCGCCCGTCGTGGTGACGGTGTGGGGTGCCCAGCTGCAGCTCGACGGGGCCGACGACCCGCGGCTCGGGCTCTTCCTCGAGGAGTACGGCGACGGGCACACCGCTCCGGAGTTCGGCGTCAGCTGCCAGGGCGGCACACCCGCTCCGGACGGCGCGCTGCCCGAGCAGGGCACCGACGCCTGACCGGACGCCGGTGGCCTAGCGTGGCGGCATGATCGTCGCCTTCTCCCTGTCACCGATGTCCAGCGACCCGACCGGCTCGGTCACCGACGCGGTCGCGGCCGCCGTACGTGTCGTGCGCGAGTCGGGGCTCCCGCACGAGACGAATGCGATGTTCACCAACATCGAGGGGGAGTGGGACGAGGTGATGGCCGTGGTCAAGCGGGCCGTCGACGCGGTGGCGGCGGTGTCGCCCCGTGTCGGGCTGGTGCTCAAGGCCGACATCCGGCCCGGCTACGACGGTCAGCTGACCGCCAAGGTCGAGCGCATCGAGGAGGCGCTGCGCGATGCAGAGTGAGACCCGCACCTACCGCACGGGCAGCGCGGAGGTCGTCCTCGACCTGACGCAGGACGCGGTCGAGTTCGTGGCCGACCGCGGCGACGGACTGCTCCAGGTGTTCGTGCCGCACGCGACCGCCGGCATCGCGGTCATCGAGACCGGCGCCGGGTCGGACGACGACCTGCTGGCGTCGTTGCGGGACCTGCTGCCCCCGGACGACCGTTGGCGCCACCGGCACGGCTCCGCCGGCCACGGTCGCTCGCACGTGATGCCCGCGATCGTGCCTCCGCACTGCACGGTGCCGGTGCTGGGCGGCCGGCTCGCGCTCGGCACCTGGCAGAGCATCTGCCTGGTGGACCTGAACGTCGACAACGACGAGCGCGAGGTGCGCTGGTCGTTCCTGGCCGGCTGACGCCCGGAGGCCCCCGTGGACCTGGCTCGGGTGACACCGGCAGAGCGCGCCTCCTCGCTCCCGGGCGACGACCTGGTCGCGGCGGACGTCGTGATGGACCGCGGCTTCGACCTCGGCGCGCCGCCGTCCGAGGTGTGGCCCTGGCTGGTGCAGCTCGGGAAGCGCCGCGCCGGCTGGTACCTCCCGAGGTCCGTCGAGGTGCTCGTCCCGCCCCGACGACGGGCCCTGCGCCGGATCGACCCGCACCTGCTCGACCACGAGGTGGGAGACGTCATCCCGGACTGGGGCGGCGCCGGAGCCACCTTCACGCTCGCGGCGATCGAGGCGCCGGGACTGCTGCTCTACACCTCGCGCCGCGGTCGCACGGACCTCACGTGGTGCCTCCACCTGACCGACCGCCCGGCCGGAGGCACGCGTGTCCACCTGCGTCTGCGCCTGGGGCCCGTTCGTCGGGTGCGCCTGGCCGAGACCCTGGGCGGGCTCGTCGACGCCCTGACGGTCGCCGGCCTCGCTGCCGGACTGCGCGAGCGCGTCGGGCGCTAGCGTGGCGCCGGTGACCTCCGAGACGCGCGACGTCGCGATCCGTCCCGCCACCGGTGCCGACATCCCTGGGGTCGATGCCGTCATCCGTGCGGCGTTCGGCGCCGGCGACGCGGGGGAGGGCGACAAGGTCGCAGACCTGTGGGCGCAGGTGCGCGACACCGGGCTCGTGCTGGCCGAGCTGGTCGCGGTCGACGGCGACGACGTCGTGGGCCACGTCGGGGTCAGCCACTGCTGGCTCGACGCGCGCCGGGAGCTGGTCGACGTCGCGATGTTGAGCCCGCTCAGCACGCTCCCCGCCCAGCAGGGCGCCGGCATCGGCACCGCCCTGGTCGCGGCGGCAGTCGAGGCGGCGCGGGCCACCGGCCGCCCTGCACTGTTCCTCGAGGGCAGCCCGGCCTTCTACGGCTCGCGCGGCTTCGAGCGGGCCGGCACGTACGGCCTCGAGCCGCCGTCGCGACGTACGCCCGAGGCGGCCTTCCAGGTCCTGCGCTTCGCAACCCATGCCGATTGGATGACCGGACGGCTGGTCTACCCCGACGTCTGGTGGCGCCACGACGCCGCTGGGCTGCGCGACCCCGACCTGGCCCACCTCGAGGAGCTGTTCGCCCGCGAGTACCCGCCGGCCTGACCTGCTGCGCATCGAACACGCGTTCGATATGCTGGGCCGGTGTTCCCCGCCCCTCAGCCCCGCCAGCGGCCGACACCGCCGCCGGGTCATGCCGGGGTCGCTCCGCCCGGCTGGCCGCGTCAGGTGCGGCCGCCCGACGCGCCCGACTGGGAGGCCACGGCGGCCAGCTGGTTGCTCGACCTGTGCCCACCCGACTACCGCCGGTTCCCGGGCCTGCGCCGGCACGTCGTGGTCCTGGCCCGCTTCGCCGTGCTCCACGTGGAGGCGCAGCAGCTGGCGACCCGCCGGGGCCTGAGCGAGATCCGCGGCGACCTGAAGGACGTGGCCGACGAGGCGGTCGTGCTCGCGGCGGTGCAGACGTTCCAGCTCGAGGACGCCCGCCTGCTCGCCGTACGCCGCGAGGTGGGGCTGGTCGAGGACGCCCTCCGCGGGCGTCGCTACCGGGTGCGGATGTGAGGTCTGGCTAGGGTCACCGGATGCACAGGTTCGCAGCCGTCGCCGTCATCGACCCGAGGGGGCGCCTGCTGATGCAGGAGCGGGGCGACGACGCGCTGCACGAGCCGGGCCGCTGGGGCTACCCCGGCGGCGACCTGGAGTCCGGCGAGGCCTTCCTCGACGCGGCCGTGCGCGAGCTGGCCGAGGAGACCGGCCTCGTCGTCGACGCCGGCGAGCTCGAGTCGCTGGGGGTGCGGCGGTTCCGGAGCGACGGGTGCGGGGGCGACGACGAGTTCGAGCTCTTCGCCGTGCGGACCCTGGCCGGAGACGGCGACGTGCGCTGTGGCGAGGGCCGCCAGATGACCTTCGTCGACCTCGCCGACGTCACCGACCGCCCGTTGCACCGGGCCACCGAGATGACGCTCGACCGCGTGCGCGAGTGGCATGCGACCGCGGTCCGCACCGACTTCGTGCAGGTGACCGTCGTGGATCCCCGAGGGCGTGTCCTGATGCAGGAGCGCGACGAGCATGCGCCGGTGTGGCCGGACCTGTGGTGCTTCCCGGGCGGTGGCATCGAGGGCGACGAGAGTCCTGCGGAGGCCGCACGGCGCGAGCTGGTGGAGGAGACCGGCGTCGTCGTGGGCCCCGGGCTGGCCGACCTCGGCCGCTTCGAGCTCGTCACCGGCGACCGCGGCACCTTCCACTTCCACGCGTACGTCGTCCGCCTCGCGCTCGGGGACGACGGGGTCGAGTGCCACGAGGGCCGGCAGATGACCTTCGTCGCCCCGGACCGGTTCGAGGAGCTCGACCTCGTGCCGTCGACGCGGCTGGTGGAGCCACACCTGCGCGAGTGGATCGACGCACACCCCTTCGATCCCGGGCCCGACCCACGGCGCTTCGCCGGCGTCATCCTCGTCGACCGCCGCGGGTGGATCCTGCTGCAGGAGCGCGACGAGCTCCCGCGCATCGACCCGGAGAAGTGGGGCCTGGCCGGTGGCCACGTCGACCCCGGCGAGGACTTCGAGCCGGCGGCCCACCGTGAGCTCGAGGAGGAGACCGGCGTACGCCTGCCGGCGGGCGGGCTGCGGCTCTTCCGGGAGTTCGTGGTCGACCACCGCGAGGCCTACGGCTCGTGGGACGTCATGCAGGTCTTCGTGGCCTCCACGGACCTGACCGACGCCGACATCGACTGCCGCGAGGGACGGCAGATCGTC
>DASTPB010000290.1:0-7661 GCA_035762385.1 Nocardioides sp.
TGACGCAGATGGCAGACAACACGGGGGCGTCTCGCGCCGACGTCGAGCTCCGGCTCCCTGCCGAGGGGGCCTACGCGACGATCGTCCGCACCACGGCAGCCGGTCTCGCCGCCCGGCTGGACTTCACGATCGACGACATCGAGGACCTCCGCATCGCGATCGGTGAGGCGAGCGCCCTGGTGATCCCCGAGGCGGACCCGGGCTCCGACCTCGTGGCCAGCTTCTGGTTCGGCCGGGCCTCGATGACCGTCGAGCTGCAGGCCGAGGCGATGGACGAACCCCCGCTCGACACCGAGAGCTTCGCCTGGCAGGTGCTCGACACGATGGCGCAGGACGCGTCGGCAGGATCCGAGGGTGGCCGCTTCCGCGTCCGCTTCACGGTGACGTCGGCGGTCGCTGCGGGAATGACAGGTGCCGAGCTCTGACATGAGCACAGCCACGGGGGACACGGGGGACGACGCGGCAGCCGAGGCTGCCCCGGACCGGGCGACCGACGACATGCGCTCGTGCAGCGCCGAGCTGTTCGGTGTGCTGCGCGACGACGGCGCGAGCAGCGCGCAGCGGGCGGGCGCGCGTGACGCCCTGGTGCACCTCCACCTCTCGCTGGTGGAGCACTGCGCGCGGCGCTTCCGCAACCGTGGCGAGCCGTTTGAGGACCTCGTGCAGGTCGGGACGATCGGCCTGATCAAGGCGATCGACCGGTTCGAGACCGATCGTGGGGTGGAGTTCTCGACCTACGCGACGCCCACGGTGATCGGCGAGATCAAGCGCCACTTCCGCGACAAGGGGTGGGCGATCCGGGTCCCGCGCCGCCTGCAGGAGCTGCGGATGCGGATCGGCACCGCGACCGGCGAGCTCACCCAGCAGCTCGGCCGCTCCCCCACGCCACGCGAGCTCGCGGAGGCCCTCGGCTGCACGGTGGAGGAGATCGTGGAGGGCATCGAGTCCTCCCACGCCTACGCGACGCTCTCGCTCGACGCCTCGGACGACCACGACGACGGCCCGCCGACCGTGCTCTCCACGCTGGGCGTCGACGACGTCAACATCGAGCACGTCGAGGTCCGCGAGTCCATCAAGCCGCTGCTCGAGGGGCTCGGTGAGCGCGAGAAGCGGATCCTGCTGCTGCGCTTCTTCAAGAACATGACGCAGTCGCAGATCGCCGAGGAGATCGGCGTCTCCCAGATGCACGTCTCCAGGCTCCTGACGCGCACGCTCACCCAGCTGCGTACGTCGCTCCAGGCGGACTGAGCGCACCAGGGACGACGCTAGGCCGCGTCGCCCTCCAGCACCTGGGTGGTCGCCGGGTGCAGCAGGCCGGCGATCACCACCAGTCCTGCGACCGCGAGGCCGATCGCCCACAGCGTGGTCGGTGCGTCACGGAAGTTCCAGGCCAGGCCGAGCTGGATCAGCTGGGCCATCACCACCGGCCCGCGGGCCCAGCGACGGGCCTTCCACAGCGACCACGCGGCCCACGCCAGCCCGGCGGCCGCGGCGAGGAAGAACACCGTGGTGGTGACACCCATCGTGAGGCGGGTCGAGCGGAGGTTGGCCAGCTCCAGGACGGCGAGCACGAGCAGCACGAGCGCCTCGAGCGCGACGAGCGCGGCGGCCACCTGCAGGGGTGGCGGGACGATAGGGTCGCGGCCACGGGGACTGGCCTTCGGCGTAACGGGCACCTCACAACAGTAGTTGTGACGGACACGACCAGCGCTGGGGGTTGTGTGAACGTTCAAAGATTGCGAGTCTGGTCGCTGCGCTTTCCGGCGCCCGGGCCCAGCTGAACGTCCGTGAACAGCAACCCGATGTGATGTGAAAGAGGGATTCCCCCACCCATGGATTGGCGCAGCCGCTCTGCATGCCTCGACGAGGACCCTGAGCTGTTCTTCCCCATCGGCAACACCGGTCCCGCGATCCTCCAGATCGAGGAGGCCAAGCAGGTCTGCCGTCGCTGCGAGGTGCGCGAGCAGTGCCTCGCCTGGGCCCTCGAGGCCGGGCAGGACCACGGAGTGTGGGGCGGCCTCAGCGAGGACGAGCGTCGCGCGCTCAAGCGCCGCAACGCCCGGGCCCGCATCCGCACCGCCTGACGTCAGTCGACCGGCAGGTCCGCCTGGACCCGGGTTCCCCGGCTCCCGGGGCCGATCTCCAGCAGGCCGCCGAGCTCGGACTCCACCAGCGTGCGCACGATCGACAGGCCCAGCTGGGTCGAGGAGTCGAGGTCGAAGTCGTCGGGCAGGCCCCGACCGTCGTCCTCCACGACGACGTGCAGCCGCCCGACGATCCGGCGGGCGGTGACCACCACGCGACCCGCGTGCTCCTCCGACAGGACCGACTGGCCTGCGTAGCCGTGCTCGACGGCGTTCTGCAGCAGCTCGGTGAGCACCATCGCGAGCGGGGTGGCCGCCTCCGACGGCAGCTTGCCGAAGGAGCCCTCGCGGATGACGCGCACCCGCACCTCGACGCCGCTCACGTCGACGACCATCGAGCCCAGCCGGTCGGCGATCTCGTCGAAGTCGACGGTCTCCTCGACCGCGTGGCTGAGCGTCTCGTGCACGATCGCGATCGAGCCCACCCGCCGGACCGCCTCCTCGAGCGCCGCCTTGGCGTCCTCGGCACGCGTACGACGCGCCTGCAGGCGCAGCAGGGCGGCGACCGTCTGCAGGTTGTTCTTCACCCGGTGGTGGATCTCGCGGATGGTGACGTCCTTGGTCACCAGCTCGCGGTCGCGGCTGCGCAGCTCGGTGACGTCGCGCACGAGGAGCAGCGCGCCGATGCGCTCCCCCTGCGGACGCAGCGGGATGCTGCGCACGATGAGCGTCACCTCCTCGGTCCCGACCTCGGTCGCGCGACCGTCCCGACCGCCCAGCACCGCGCTCAGCGTCTCCTCGTCCGGACGCCTGCGGGCCGGCACCAGCTCGCGGGTCAGGTCGGTGAGGACCAGGCCGGCGAGGTCGCCCTGCAGGCCGAGGCGCCGGTAGGCCGACAACCCGTTGGGGCTGGCGTACACCACCCGCCCGGCCGGATCGAGCCGCACGAACCCGTCGCCCACCCGCGGTGAGTCGGCGTGGTCGCCACGCTGCTCGCTGAGCGGGAAGTGCCCCCCGGCGATCATCTGCGTCAGGTCGGCGGCGGTCTGGAGGTAGCTGAGCTCGAGCCGGCTGGGGGTGCGTACGCCGAGCAGGTTGGTGTTGCGCGCGATCGCCGCGACCACCCGACCGGCCCGGCGCACCGGGATGACCTCGACCCGCACCGGCACGTCGTCGCGCCACTCGGGGTCGCCCTCGCGCACGAGGCGCCCGGTCGTGAAGGACTCGTCGAGCATCCGCCGGCGGCCGGTCGGGATGAAGGTCCCGAGGACGTCGTCCACCAGCGCCGTCGGGCCCGTCGTGGGACGCATCTGACCGCCCGCCCAGTAGCCCTTGCCCTCGCGGTCCGGGAGCCACAGCACGAGGTCGGCGAAGGACAGGTCGGCGAGGATCTGCCAGTCCGCCATGAGCAGCTGGAGCCAGGCGACGTCGTCCTCGACGAGGTCGGTGTGGGCTCGCACGAGCTCGTGGAGGGAGGGCACCCGGCCAGCCTAGGGGCAGCGCGAGGCCGGAATAGGGCCCCGTCCGAGGTGGCTGGCAGGATGGGTGCATGGCGATCGGCTACTGGGAACAGGTGCAGAAGGCCGGGTTCGAGGTCCCCTCGGACCGTCCCCTCGACGAGCTGACGGCCGAGCTCACCGCGATGCTCGGGTCCACCCGCCCGGAGGTCCGCGACGGCACCGCGTTCCCCGCCCTCGCCACCTGGATCAGCAACGGCGTCTACGACGACCTGCTCGCCGGCCTCGGTGACGGCATGGTCGCCGGCCTCTCGGTGGGGCTCGGCGAGGACGGGACCGACAGCGTCTTCCGCCGCAGCTTCAGCGCGCTGATCCTCGGCGTGTGCATCGAGCGCGACAACGAGCAGCACCTCCTGCCCGCCGCGAAGATCCTCGAGTGGGGCGACCACGCCGCGACCTGGTTCCTCACCGAGCGCGACACGCGCGGCTTCGTCACCGACAAGGGATGGGCCCACACGGTCGCCCACGGGGCGGACGTGCTCGGCGCCCTCGGGGAGTCGCGCCACCTCGGCGGGGCCGAGCACTCGGTGCTCCTCGACGTCATCGCCGAGCGCCTGCTCGAGCAGCCGGCCGACGCACCCCTGGCCGCGGGCGAGCCCGACCGCATCGCCGCCGCGGTGATGCAGATCCTGCGCCGCGACACCCTCGGCGTCGACGCCCTCGAGCCGTGGGTGCACCGCATCGGCGCCGCCGCCAACCCCCACGGCGGCCAGGCCGACGACGACCCCTACGCCCCCACGGCGACGCCCCAGGCGTTCCTCCGCGCCCTCTTCGTGCACCTCTCGCTGCGCCACGACCAGCCGGCGGTGCGACCCGACCTGCTCCTCGTGGTGATCGAGGCGCTGCGGCTGTCCAACGCCCCCTACCTGCGAGTAGACAACCGCTAACCTGCGGGCATGAGCGAGCCCAAGGAGATCAGCGGTCACAGCGGGGAGCTGGCGGTGCACGTCGCCCGCGCCCATGGCGTGGAGACGATGTTCACCCTGTCCGGCGCCCACGTCTTCCCGATGTACGACGGCGCGGTGAAGCTGCAGCAGCAGGGCGGGGAGCCCCAGATGCGCCTGCTCGACGTGCGCCACGAGCAGACCGCCGCCTTCGCCGCCGAGGCGACGGGCAAGCTCACCCGCGTCCCGGGCCTGGCGGTCCTCACCGCCGGCCCCGGTGTCACCAACGGGATCAGCGCGATCGCGCAGGCCCAGTTCGCCGGGTCGCCAATGGTCGTCGTCGGCGGCCGCGCGCCGCAGAACCGCTGGGGCACCGGCTCGCTGCAGGAGCTCGACCAGCCGCCGATCATCGCGCCGGTCGCCAAGGCCGCGACCACCCTCATGACCGCCGCCGACGTCGCCGCCGGCGTCGACGAGGCCTTCACGCTGGCGCGCTCCAGCCACCGCGGCCCGGTGTTCGTCGACGTGCCGATGGACGAGTTCTTCAACTCGGCGTCGGGCACCGTCGGCTCGGGCGAGGGCACCCGCATCGAGCCCGACGGCGACGCCATCGCCACGATCGCCGGCCTGCTCGCCCGGGCCCAGCGTCCGGTCCTCATCCTTGGCACCGACGTGTGGGCCGACCACGCGGAGGACGCCGCGCTGCGGTTCGTCGAGGACCTCGGCATCCCGACGCTCACCAACGGCATGGGCCGCGGCGTCATCCCCGGCGGGCACCGGTCCCTGGTCACCAAGGCGCGCGGTGCGGCGCTGTCCGGCGCCGACCTGGTCGTCGTGGTCGGCACCCCGCTGGACTTCCGCCTCGGCTACGGCGCGTTCGGCGGACCGGACAAGAACCCGTCGGGCGAGTTCGCCCGGGTGGTCCACATCGCCGACTCCCCCGGCCAGGTGTCCGGCCACGCCGACCTCGCGGCCTCCGTCGCGGGTGACCTCACCACGATCATCGACGGCCTGCAGAATGCGATCGAGGCCGGCGCGAAGCCCGACTGGCAGGGCTGGGCCGACCAGCTGCGCGACCAGGTGCGGGCGGCCGCAGAGCGGGACGCGCAGCTCCTCACCGCCGAGGCCGACCCGATCCACCCCGCCCGCATCTACGGCGAGCTGGTCCCCCGGCTCGAGGACGACTCGGTGGTGATCGGCGACGGCGGCGACTTCGTGTCCTTCGCCGGCAAGTACGTCGAGCCGAAGCGGCCCGGCGGCTGGCTCGACCCCGGACCCTACGGCTGCCTCGGCGCCGGCCTCGGTGCGGCGATCGCGGCCCGCATCGCGCGACCGAGCGCCCAGGTCACCCTCCTCCTGGGAGACGGCGCCGCGGGCTTCTCGCTCATGGACGTCGACACGCTCGTGCGCCACGACCTGCCGGTCGTCATGGTCATGGGCAACAACTCCGCGTGGGGCCTGGAGAAGGGCCCCATGCAGATGCTCTACGGCTACGACGTGGTCGCCGACCTGGCCCAGCGCACGCCGTACGACGAGGTGGTCAAGGCGCTCGGTGGAGCGGGCGAGACGGTGACCGACCCCCAGGAGATCGGTCCCGCGCTCGACCGGGCCTACGCCGCCGGGGTTCCCTACCTCGTCAACGTCATCACCGACGTCGAGGCCGCCTACCCCCGCAACACCTTCGGCATCTGAGGCCCTCGGCCGTGGAGGTCCGCCGGATCCGACCCGACGACTACGCCGCCGCCGCGGCCGTGTGCGTGGCGGCGTACGACCCGCTGCTCACCGGCGCAGAGGACGACTACCGCGACCGGCTGCGTGACGTGGCGACCCGCGACGCCCAGGCCGAGGTGTGGGTGGCCGTGCTCGAGGACCGGGTCGTCGGGGTGGTCACGTACTGCCCGCCCGGCTCGCCGTGGCGCGAGATCGGGCGCGACGACGAGGGCGAGTTCCGGATGCTCGCCGTCGACCCGGCGGCGCAGGGTGCCGGCGCCGGCACCGCCCTCGCCCGGCTGTGCGAGGAGCGGGCCCGCGCGCACGGCGCGACCGGCATGGCCCTGTCGTCGCTCGCGACGATGGCGGCCGCCCACACGGTCTACCGGCGGCTGGGCTACGCGCGCGACCCCGAGCGCGACTGGTCACCGGTCGCCGGCGTCGACCTGCTCGCCTTCCGCAAGACCTTCTGAGGTCCTCAGCAGCGGCGGATCGTCGACGGGTCCGTGACATCGTCGAAGCAGACGACGGCGCCGGGGAGCGCGGCCATCTCGGACCCGGACACCATCTGCCAGTACCAGAGGCGCCACGTGGCATCGTCCCCCGCGACCGCCGTGACGAGGGTCCCGTCGCGCGTCAGCCACGTGCGGTGCGTGTCGTCGCCGCGCAGGTCCACCTCGCCGACCGGGTCCAGCGACCGCAGCCGGTCGCCGTCCTGGTGGAGCACCTGGACGTAGCCCGGATCACCGGCCGAGGTGACGACGACCGACACGCCGTCGGAGAAGACGCGCGTCGGTTGTGTCGTCAGGATGCGCGGATCGGCCACGTCCAGGCCGTGGTCGATCGTGCGGCCGTCCACGCCCTCGACCACCAGGACGGGGTCGGCGCCCGCCTGCAGGCGCGCGGTGAAGGCGTACCCGTCCTCGAAGGTGGCGGACTGCCCCACCTCGATGCTGTCCTCGGCGGCGTCGGCGACGTCGGGCAGGTCGTCGACGGCCCCCTCCTCGCACGGCGTCCGCGAGTCGTCCATGACGTCGTGGCGCAGGCAGCCGGCGTCGACCGGCTCGAGGAGTCCGTCGTCGGCGAGCCGCCAGGTCCAGGCATCGCGCACGGTCACGAGGGGCTTGACGATCGTCATGTTGCCGGCGGCGTAGGAGCTCACCGAGCGGCTCGACCACAGCGTGCCGTCCTCGATCCAGTAGTCGTGCTGCCGGACCATCTCGTAGTACGCCGTCTCCGTCCCCGGCTCCGGGACGTCGCCGCGCACGAGCAGCTCCGGCTGGTCGACGACCGCGCGCACCAGGAGGCCTTCACGGAGGTCGAAGACGAGCGGATAGCCGCCGTCGACGAAGTCGTCGTAGTAGAGCACCAGCTCCTCGTCGCCGTCGGCGTCCGCGTCGATCGCGCCCAGGGCGCTGACCGTCGTGGTGCCGACGTCGGTGAGGCCGTACGTCTCCTCACCGGAG
>DASTPB010000291.1:0-8639 GCA_035762385.1 Nocardioides sp.
GTAGGACGCGAAGTTGCCCTCGAACCAGAACCACTTCGCCGGGTCCTCGTCGTCGCCCTCCCACGCCAGGATGTGGGTCGCGACGCGGTCGAGGAACCACCGGTCGGGGGAGGTGACCACGGCACAGCCGGGGAAGTCGAGCAGCGCGTCCTCCAGCGACGACAGGGTCTCCACGTCGAGGTCGTTGGTCGGCTCGTCGAGGAGCAGCAGGTTGCCGCCCATCTTCAGCGTCAACGCGAGGTTGAGGCGGTTGCGCTCACCGCCGGAGAGCACACCGGCCTTCTTCTGCTGGTCGGGGCCCTTGAAGCCGAACGACGCGACATAGGCGCGGCTGTTCATCTCGAAGTTGGCCACCTTGATGAAGTCGAGGCCGTCGGAGACGACCTCCCAGACGTTCTTCTCGGGGTCGATGCCGCCGCGGCTCTGGTCGACGTAGGAGAGCTTCACCGTCTGGCCGACGGTGAGCGTCCCGTCGTCCGGCTCCTCCGAGCCCGTGATCATCCGGAACAGCGTGGTCTTGCCGACGCCGTTGGGGCCGATGACGCCGACGATGCCGGCGCGGGGCAGCTTGAAGGACAGGTCGTGCATCAGCGTGCGGCCCTCGAAGCCCTTCGCGAGCTCGTCGGCCTCCAGCACGACGTCACCGAGGCGCGGACCGGCCGGGATGTTGATCTCGGACGTGTCGATCTTGCGCATCCGGTCCGCCTCGGCCGCCATCTCCTCGTAGCGCGCGAGACGCGACTTGCTCTTCGCCTGGCGGGCCTTGGGGTTGGAGCGGACCCACTCCAGCTCCTTCTCGAGCATCTTGGCGCGCTTGGCGTCCTTCTGGCCCTCGACCTTGAGACGGTCCTTCTTGGTCTCGAGGTAGGTGGAGTAGTTGCCCTCGTAGGGGTGCGCCTTGCCGCGGTCGAGCTCGAGGATCCACTGGGCGACGTTGTCGAGGAAGTAGCGGTCGTGGGTCACGGCCAGCACGGCGCCGGGGTAGGACGCGAGGTGACCCTCGAGCCACTGGACGGACTCGGCGTCGAGGTGGTTGGTGGGCTCGTCGAGCAGGAGCAGGTCGGGCTGCTGGAGCAGCAGCTTGCACAGCGCGACGCGTCGCCGCTCGCCACCGGAGAGGTTGTCGACCAGCACGTCGGGCGGCGGGCAGCGCAGCGCGTCCATGGCCTGGTCGAGCCGGCTGTCGAGGTCCCACGCGCCCGCGTTGTCGAGCTCGGTCTGGAGGTCGCCCGTCTCCTGCATGAGCGCGTCCTGGTCGGCGTCGGGGTCGCCCATCTCCATGTAGGCGTCCTCGAGGCGCTTCATCTTCGCCTTGAGGTCGCCGACGGCCTCCTCGACGTTCTCCAGGACCGTCTTGCCCTCGGTCAGCGGCGGCTCCTGCTGGAGCATGCCGACCGTCGCCTCGGGGTCGAGGATGGCGTCCCCGTTGTTGGGGTGGTCGAGCTGCGCCATGATCTTGAGCAGCGAGGACTTGCCCGTCCCGTTGGGCCCGACGACGCCGATCTTGGCGCCGTGGAGGAACGAGAGGGTGACGTTGTCGAGGACGACCTTGTCACCGTGGGCCTTGCGCACGTTGCGCAGCGTGAAGACGTACTCAGCCATGCGGGCGAGCCTACGGGGCGGCGCCCCCGCCCCGACAATCGCACCGGTCGCTCGCGTCGACCGCTCAGGCTGCGCGGACGGGCTGCTCCACCACGCCGGCGTCCTCGACCGCGGGGGCGAGCTCGTTCGCCGTCTCGCTCGCGGGAGCCGTCGTGGACGTGGGGCGGGTCAGGACCGACGTCCCGTGCGAGAGGTCGTGGCCCACCGCCGCGGCGACGACCTCGAAGGAGGTCTGCGGCTTGCCGTCGCGCTCCCACACGTCGGCGACCAGCCGGCCGTGCACGACGGCGGGGTCACCGCTGGCGAGCGAGGACGCCACGTGGCGGCCAAGACGGTTCCACGCCTTGACGGTGTGCCACGAGGTGGTGCCCTTGACCCACTCGCCGTCGCGGTAGCGCGACGGCGTGCAGGCGATCCGGAAGGTGGCGACGGCTCGTCCGTCGCCGAGCTCACGCAGCGTGACGTCGCCGCCGATCCAGCCGGTCAGGGTGATCTGGGTGTCGTTCATCGAGGTGCCTCCTGGTGTGCGCGGCAGCGGATCTGCCGACGTGCACCAAGGCTCGACGGCACGACCGACGGCGGTACGCCTCGATGCCCGACAGCTGTGGACAACCCGCTCCGAGCCGTGGCTGTGGATGGCTGGTGGCTCGGGCACGAGCGTGAGGAGTGCCCGCGATCCAGGGCCACCACCGCCGCACGTTCGCGAGAAGTGGCCCAGCCACCAACCCTGGCTCAGCGCAGCGCGGCCGCCAGGCCCTCGCGGACGGCGGCGTAGGAGGCGAGCTCGGCCTCGATCGGCTGCACGACCAGCTCCGCGGAGACCGCTGAGATCGCGTCGCGGAGCCGCTTGTCGGCGGCCCGGGCACGCGACCGGGCCGTCATCGCGACGAGCCAGCGGCAGACCAGGGCGAGGAGCAGTCCGAGGCCGATCCCGCCGAGCAGCAGCAGGGTCGGCAGCGGGAAGGAACCCACCTCCGGGGTCGGCGGCTCCGGCAGCCGGGCGTAGGACCCCAGGGCGAGCAGCGCGAGCCACCCGGCACCGACGATCGCCGCGAGGACCAGGACGTACTGCAGGACGCGCACCAGCCCCGCCCAGGCGGGGATCTTCGTGGCGCCGAGGTCGGTGGCCGCGACGGCGCGGTCGAGACGGTCGCCGAGGTCGGGCAGCCGGGACACCGACGCCGCCCGCACAGCGCTCGCCCACGCGGGCGCCATGCCCTCCCCCACCTGGTCGGCCAGCGAGCGCACCTCGGTGTCGACGCGGGCTCGCTGCACGCCGGTCGCCTGGGGCACGGAGGTCCGGGCGGTGCCGGTGAGCTCCTTGCCGACGGCGCCGAGGTCGAGGTGGAGGCGCTTCAGCGGGTCGGGCTTGAGACGGGAGAACCAGGCGGTCACGGGCCAGCCGGTCGCCCGGTTGGCGCGCATCCGGGTCGAGTCGGCCACCGCCTTCACCACCGTCGGGACGCCGGCCGCGTCGGCGAAGGCGTCGTCGAGCGCGGCGATGCGCTCCTTGGACAGCGTGGGCACCTTGCCGGTCCCGGTCGCTGCCTCGAGGCGGTGGGCGGCCGAGCGCACGTCGGCCTCGAGCCGGGACCGGGTGACCTTCTTCTCCGCCACGCGCTTCGCGATCATCGAGCGCAGCTCCTGGATGCCCCAGCCGTGGCGGGCGCTGACCGGCAGCACCGGGACACCGCCGAGACCGTCGGCCTCGAGCAGGCGACGTACGTCGTCGACCATGCCGGCGCGCCGGTCCTCGGGGACCGTGTCGATGTGGTTGAGCACGACCAGCATCACGTCCTTGTGCCCGGCGAGGGGCTTGAGGAAGCGGTCGTGGATGGCAGCGTCGGCGTACTTCTGCGGGTCGAGGACCCACACCATCATGTCGGCGAGCTGCACCAGCCGCTCGACCTCGAGGTGGTGGGACACCTCGGTGGAGTCGTGGTCGGGCAGGTCGAGCAGCACGACGCCGCGCATCTCGACGTCCTCGTCGGCCTTGGACAGCATCGAGTCGCGGGTGACCTGGTGGCGGGCCGGGATGCCGAGCCACTCGAGCAGCTCCTCGGCGCCCTGCTTGCCCCACACCACGGCGGTGGCCCACGAGGTGGTGGGGCGACGCACCCCGACCGCGGCGAGCTCGAGACCGCTGAGCGCGTTGAAGGTGGAGGACTTGCCGGAGCCGGTGGCACCGCCCAGGGCGACCACGGTGTGCTCGGCGGACAGCTTCAGCCGGCTCGAGGCGCGGGCGGCCACGGCGGCGGCGTCGTCGACCACGGCGTCGTCGACCCGACCGCGGGCCGCCTCGGCCGCGCGCTCGAGGCCTTCGACGCGCGCGCCGGTGTCAGAGCTCCTGGTGACCAGCTTCTTGGCCCCTTCGAGCAACGACGTCATGGGTTCCTCACCGTCCGAGTGGTGCTGTGCACCCCAACCCTAGGGGGCGTCACCCTCGCGCCCCGACACCCGGGGAGGCTCCTGCACGGGCGCTGCGACCGCCTCGGACGCACGGCGCGCCGAGGCGAAGCGGAGGTCGTCGACCTTCCGCGCGGCGGCGCGCATGCGCTCCGGCGTCTCGGGCGAGACCTCCAGGGTGTCGAGCAGGTCGGTGTAGCGGCGGCGCTCGGCGTCGAGGAGGTCGCGGATCGACGCCTCGAGCCGGAGCCGGGCACGCTCGGCCAGGGAGCGCACGGCCTGGTCGCCGAAGACCGCCTCGAGCAGCTTCTGGCCGAGGATGGCCGACCCGCCGGCGATGCCCGCCTCGGCGCCGGTCACCCCGGCGGTGTGGGCGAAGACCACGACCATCAGCGCGACGGACAGGCCGTTGACGCCGAAGGCGAGGAAGCGCGCCGTCGACCGCTTCTCGGCACCCTCGGTGCGGACCATCTCCAGCACGTCGGACTGCCAGTCGCGCACCGCCCGTTCGGCCCGGCGACGGAAGTCGCGGGAGGCGCGACCCAGGTCCTCGCCGGCGTCGCGCAGCAGGATCTGGCCAGCGGCGGTGCTGCGCCACGAGGCCTCGGCGCGCTCGGCGGCCGCCTCGGCGTGCTCGAGGATGAGCGTCTCGAGTCCCGACTCGACCGCCACGGTGACCCGCTCGGCCTGCTGCGGCTTGCCCTTCACGGCGTTGACGACCCGGTCCCGGATCCAGCCGACGCGGGTCTCCAGCGAGCGGAGCAGCTCGCCGGTGCCCACGAACTCCTGCCACCGCGCGAGCACCTCGCCGCGCAGCAGGGTGCCGTCGGCCGACGCCTCGCCGATCGCCGTCACCGCCCGGTCGTAGGCCTCGTTGGCGTCCTCGCGCAGGCGACGTACGGCGTCGACCTGCTCGGTGGCGGCGTCGGCCACCGAGTGCGTACGACGCGCGAGCGTGCGGATCGCGCCGTCGAGGGTCTGCTGCACGACCGACTGGCGCGCCTCCTGGTCGTCGGCCAGGGCGCGGAGCCACTGCCGGATCTCCATCACCGACGACGCGGGCAGCAGCCCCATGTCGGAGACCTGACCCTCCTCGACGACGAAGAGCGGGGAGTCCTTCAGCCCGCGGCTGGCCAGCATCCGGGCCAGGTGGGTGGTGATGGTGTCCACCGCCTCGGGGGGCGTGCGGTCGAGGACGATGGCGACCGCGGCCGAGCGGTCCGCTGCCTTGCGCAGGAAGTCCCACGGCACCTGGTCGGCGTAGCGGGCGGCCGACGTGACGAAGAGCCAGAGGTCGGCGGCGGCGAGCAGCTGGGCCGCCAGGACGCGGTTCTGCTCCTCGACCGAGTCGATGTCGGGGGCGTCGAGGACGGCCAGGCCCGGCGCCATCACGGGTGACGGCACGAGCTGCAGCGCGGCGGGGTCGTTGGTCTGCCGGTCGACGCGCTCGAGCTCGGGCAGCAGCCGGTCCTGGCCGAACCACCGCGCGTCGTCGGGGTGGTGGACGAGCACCGGCGAGCGGGTGGTCGGGCGCAGCACCCCGGGTGCCGTCACCCGGGTGCCGACGAGAGAGTTGACCAGGGTGGACTTGCCGGCGCCGGTGGAGCCGCCGACGACCGCGAGGAGCGGCGCCTCCAGCGTCATCAGCCGGGGGATGACGTAGTCCTCGAGCTGGTCCACCATCTCGGTGCGGGCGGCCCGCTGCTCGTCGGCGCCTGGGAGCTCGAGCGGCAGCTGCGCCTCCTGCAGGGCGCCGCGCAGCCGCACGAGGGCGGTCACCATCGCGGTCGTCGCGTCGGGGTGGCGCCGCTGGTCGGGAGCGCCGTCCGCGGTCGCGTCGTCGTGGGTCATCGCGTCGGGACCACCTGTCCGGGGAAGGAGATGTAGGGGCGGATCCGGCGCAGCTCCTCGACGTGCTCCTGGCCACGCAGCGAGAAGTCGGACGGCGCCGTGCCGCGCAGGTAGCGGTGGTGGAGGTAGCCGAGCTCGATGGCGGACGCCTGGTACTCGCGCATGGCGCGCTCGGCGAGCGGACCGCCCCGGTGACGGGCCCACCGTCGCGCGTGCCGGCGCGCCCGCAGGTCGACGAGCCACGGGATGTCGGTGGCGGGCAGCAGCCCGCGGTCCGCGGCGTCCTGCAGGGCCTCGGTGAGCAACGGGCGCTCGGACCGGCGCCGGTAGACCGCGAAGGCGACGACGCCGAGGAACACCGGGAACATCAGCGTGCCGTAGACGACGAGGAAGTGGCTGGTGCCGGACACGGTCGAGGAGTTCCAGATGCCGTGGAGCACCGCGGCCAGCCCCAGCCCCAGCACGGGCGCGAGGACCCGCGTCGACATCCGTCGCGAGGCGATGGCGAGGCCCACCCCGATGCCGATGAACGCGGTGAAGAAGGGGTGCGCGAAGGGGCTGATCAGGCAGCGGACGACGAAGGTCGAGGTGAGGGCGGTGGTGCCGCCGGGACCGAGCCCGTCGGTGCCGTCGTACGCCGCCGCGAGGTAGAGGATGTTCTCGGTGTAGGCGAACCCGATGCCCACCATGCCGGCGTAGACGATCCCGTCGAGGACGCCGTCGAGCTCGTGGCGCCGCCACCACAGGAGCAGGAACAGGAAGGCCCCCTTGGTGACCTCCTCTGTGACGGGAGCGACGACGTTGAGCACGTCGCGCTCGGTGGCACCGCCGGCGAAGCCGATGCCCTGGAACACGAGCGCCGCACCGGTGGCGGCGAACGCACCCCAGAGCAGACCGGCCACGAGCAGGTTGCGGGGCTCGGGCTCGTAGCGGTCGAGCCACATGAAGCAGCCCACGAGCGGACCGACCGGGACCGCCGCGAGCAGGGCCGCGAGGGCCAGCGATCCGGGGGCACCCGACAGCGCGACGACGCCCGCCATCACGACGCCGCCGACGAGCACCAGCGCGGCCACCACGACGGTGAACACGACACTGTCGCGGCGGCCTCGCTTCATGCTCCGACCCTAACGGAGCAGGCACTTCCGACCCGCCTCACCGCACCCCTTGGGGCGACGCCCGATCGGGTCCGTGCACGCCGGTGCCCCGGCGTACAGTGACCGCGTGAGCGAGCCCACTGCCGAGAACCCCGCCGAGACCGTCCAGACCGACGCAGGCACCGACGAGCAGCCGAGGACCGAGTCGCACGACCCGGCCGTCCCGGCCGCCTACGCCGCGTTCATGCGCGAGGGCTGGGGCGACCGGGAGCTCGACATGCCGCGCCACCCGGTGGCCGACCGCGCCGCCGAGCGCCGCGCCCGGCTCGCCGCTGCGTTCCCGGACGACCGGCTCGTGCTGCCGGCCGGCACCTACAAGGTGCGGGCCAACGACACCGACTACCGCTTCCGCCCCGACACCGCGCACACCTACTTCTCCGGCAACCAGACCTCCGACGCCGTGCTGGTGATCGAGGACGGCGAGTCCGTGCTCTACGCCCGTCCCCGGTCCGAGCGCGACACCGACGAGTTCTTCCGGGACCGCCAGTACGGCGAGCTGTGGGCCGGGCGTCGCCCGTCCGCGCAGGAGATCTCCGACTCACTCGGCATCGAGGTGCGCCACGTCAAGGACCTGCCCTCGTTCGACGACGACCGCAAGACCCGTGACGTCACGAAGGACGAGGACCTCGCCCGTGTCGCCGACGAGCTCCGCCTCGTCAAGGACGAGTGGGAGATCGGGGAGCTCCAGGAGGCGTGCGACATCACCACCCTCGGGTTCGAGGACTCGGTGCGCGAGTGGGAGCGGGTGCGCGAGTTCGGCGAGCGCTGGATCGAGGGCACCTTCTTCCGCCGCGCCCGCGCGATGGGCAACGACATCGGCTACGACTCGATCTGCGCCGGCGGCTCGCACGCCACGACGCTGCACTGGATCGACAACACCGGCGCCATCGAGCCGGGCAAGCTCGTCCTGCTCGACATGGGCGTCGAGGGCCACAACCTCTACACCGCCGACGTCACCCGCACGCTGCCCGTCGACGGCCGGTTCACGCCGCTGCAGCGCGAGCTCTACGACCTCGTGCAGCAGGCGCAGCAGGCCGGCATCGACGCCGTACGTCCCGGGGTGCCGTTCCTCGCAGCGCACAACGCCGCGATGAAGGTCCTCGCCCACGGCCTCGAGGACCTGCACCTCCTGCCGGTCTCCGCCGACGAGGCCCTCGACCCGGAGTCGAAGGTCTACGCCCGCTGGACCCTCCACGGCACGTCGCACATGCTCGGCATGGACGTCCACGACTGCGGCCGCGCGTCGGTCGACATCTACCCGAAGGGCGACCTCGCCGAGGGCATGGTGCTCACCGTCGAGCCCGGGCTCTACTTCCAGGAGGACGACCTGCTCGTGCCTTCGGAGCTGCGCGGCATCGGCATCCGCATCGAGGACGACATCCTGGTCACCGCGGACGGCAACCGGAACCTGTCGGCGTCGCTGCCCCGCACCTCGGCCGACGTCGAGGAGTGGATGGGCTCCCGCATCGGTGGCTGACCCGGCGCCGGCGCCCAGCCTCACGGTCGTCGACGGGGTGCCGCAGTGCCACCACTTCGACGCCTTCCGCTGCCGCTCCTGCACCCTCCTCGGCACCCCGCGCGGGCAACAGCTCTCCGACAAGGAGGCGCACGCGCGCTCGTCGGTCG
>DASTPB010000292.1:0-3020 GCA_035762385.1 Nocardioides sp.
GATGTCGGACGGACCGCAGTGCTGCGAGAGCGCGATCTCGAGGCTGGTGCCGGCGGTCTTGCGGGTCTTGACGAAGACGAACCGGTGGCGGTGCGAGGCGATCACGGGTCAGGCCCGGTCGTCCTCGTCGGCCAGGTCCTCGCCGTGGGTGCCGGGCCGCGGCGCCCACGGGAGCTCCTTGGCGGGCCGGATGACGATGAGCTTGTCGCCGCGGGCCAGCAGCGAGACCACGGGGTCGAAGTAGCGGTAGACCTTCTCGTCGCGCACGACGGCGATGACCTGGTCGGGCAGGCGTTGCGGCTGCTTGCCGACCTCGGAGACGAGCAGCTCGCGCTCGGCGACCTCCAGTCCCTCGCCGTAGGTCATCAGGTCCTCCATGACCGAGCCGAGCATCGGCGACATCGACGAGAGCCCGAGGAGTCGGCCGACGGCGTCGGAGGAGGTGATCACCGAGTTGGCGCCGGACTGCCGCATCAGCGGCACGTTCTCGTGCTCGCGCACGGACGCGACGATCCAGGCATCCGGGTTGAGCTGGCGCACGGTGAGGGTGACCAGCACGTTGGAGTCGTCGCGGTCGGTGGTGATGATGACGTGGGTCGCCTTGTCCACGCCGGCCTGGCGCAGCACCCCGCGCCGCGTGGCGTCGCCGGCGATGCCGACCAGCTGGTCGCGGTTGGCCTCGTCCATCGCCACGGGGTCCGGGTCGACCACGACGATCGCCTCCCGGCCGTAGCCGTTGTTGACGAGGGTGTCGATCGCGCTGCGGCCCTTGGTGCCGTAGCCGACCACGACGACGTGCTGGTCCATCTTCTTCTTCCTCCACCGGGCGACCCGGAACATCTCTCGTCCCTGCGAGGCGAGGACCTCGAGGGTGGTGCCGATCAGCAGGACGAGGAAGGCGATGCGCGCGGGCGTGATGATGAACGCGTTCACCAGGCGGGCCTGGGGCGTCACCGGGGCGATGTCGCCGTAGCCGGTCGTGCTGAGCGTGACGGTCGTGTAGTAGATGGCGTCGACCCAGCTGATCGTGTCGGTCGGGTCGTTGCCGTCGGTGTAGCCGTCCCTGTCCCAGTAGACCAGCAGCACCGTCCCGACCAGGATCGCCAGGGCCAGGAGCAGGCGCCGGCTGAGCTCCCACCACGGCGAGCGCTCGGTCTCCGGGAGGGAGACCCGCCCCACGCTGGGGTGGACGCTGTCGGCACGCACGGTCAGGAGTCTCGCACGCTGATCCGCTCGCGCAGCCGCTGCACCAGCTCGAGCCGGGCGCGCGTCGTGCTCTTCTGCGGGAAGACGGTGTCGAAGGCGGCATTGACGGCCGCCCCGATGAGCACGGCCAGCGCGAGGAGGTAGAGCCACAGCAGCACCGCGATGGGTGCCGCCAGCGGTCCGTAGATCGAGCGGGACTCGGCGGCCGTCACCGTCAGCACCCAGCGGAGCGTGTAGGACCCGGCGATCCAGCAGAAGAGGGCGAACACCGCGCCGGGCAGGTTGAAGCTCCAGTTGGTCCGCACCGGCACGGACACGTGGTAGAGCGTGGCGAGGAAGCAGATGCACAGCACCAGGACGACCGGCCAGTAGAGGCTGTTGACGAAGTCGAGCCGCTCGGGCAGGACCCGGTCGACGAGCGTGGGTCCGGCGACGACCAGGGGGATGCTCACCGCGCCGGTCACCATCGCCAGCACGTAGAGCACGAACGACAGCGCGCGGGTGGCGACGATCCCCCGGTGGCCCCCGAGCCCGTGCATGATCGTGATGGTGTCGACGAAGACGTTGAGCGCGCGCGAGCCCGACCAGAGCGCGAGGATGAAGCCGATCGAGATGACGTCGTAGCGCCCGCCGTCGAGCACCTCCTGCAGGGTCGGCGCGATGATCCGGTCGACGGCCCTGTCGGTGAGCGCCTGGCGGGAGATCTCGAGGACCGCGTTGCTGACGTCCTCGACCTGGGTCGCGGTGAAGCGCTCGCTCACGAAGCCGACCGCCCCGGCCAGGGCGAAGATGAGGGGCGGGACGGACAGCACGGCGAAGAAGGCGGCCTCGGCGGCGAGGCCGGTCACCCGGTGCCGCAGGCACGACCCGACGGTCGTGACGACGACGCGCCAGAGGTGCTCGCGCCACCGCCGCAGCAGCACCTCCGCGCGGCGCGGGGCGGGGGTGTCCTCGCGCGCCTCGACCATGTCGGCCACGCTATCGAGACGGGGTGCCGATGGACCGGACCCGCGCGGCGGTTCGACCTGGGAGGTGGCCCTCGTCACCCGCCGTCCGCGCGAGCCCTACGGTGGGCGCATGGACCGCCCTGCCGACGCTCGTACCGCGACCAACCAGGCGCCCGCCCTCGTCGGGCACAACGTCGTCACCTCCGACCTCGCCCTCACCGAGGCGCTGGTCCGCCACGGTTCGGCCGCGCTCGTCGACGACCTCACCGCGCTCGGCGCCGAGGCGGGCTCGGAGGAGGCGCGCGAGCACGGCGTGCTCGCCAACCGCCACCACCCCGAGCTCAGGACGTACGACCGGTGGGGCAACCGTGTCGACGAGGTCGACTTCCACCCGTCGTGGCACTGGCTCATGGAGCGCGCCGTGCGCCACGGCCTGCAGGCCGCACCGTGGGAGCAGCAGGAAGCCGGCGACCCGCACGCCCACCTGCGCCGCGCGGCCGGCTTCCTCGCCTGGTCGCAGACCGAGCCGGGCCACGGGTGCCCCATCTCGATGACGTACGCCGCCGTGCCGGCGCTGCGGGCCGACGAGGCGGTCGCCAAGGAGTGGACGCCCCTGCTGGCCGCCCGGTCCTACGACCCCGGTGTGCGGTCCCGGGCGACCAAGACCGGGGTGCTGGCCGGCATGGGGATGACGGAGAAGCAGGGCGGGTCCGACGTCCGGGCCAACCAGACCCGCGCGACCCCGACGACCGACGACGGGTGGTACCGCCTCGACGGCCACAAGTGGTTCACCTCCGCGCCGATGAACGACGTCTTCCTCGTCCTGGCGCAGGCCGACGGTGGCCTGACCTGCTTCGTCGTCCCCCG
>DASTPB010000293.1:0-2155 GCA_035762385.1 Nocardioides sp.
CTCGATGAGCGGCCATGCCCGGTCGAAGGTGTCCCGCAGCCCGCCGTGGCGCTCGAGGACGCGCCTGAGCTCGTCGGGGGAGAGGTCCTCGACGACGTCCGTCGCCTTGTCGACGAGGATCGTGAGGACCTCGTCCCACACCTCGTCGCGGGCGAGGTTGTGGGGCGTGCCGGGGTCGGCGGAGCCGAAGGCCTCGGCCCACTCGGCGGCGGTGATCCGGACGTCGCCCCAGGCGGTCTCGACGAGGTACGACGCGGTGGGCGGCTCCTCGTAGAGCGCGACCGCCGGCTCGATCGCCTCGACCATCCGCAGGTCGGACTTGAGCGCCGTGACGTACGGGTCCGTCTCGGGCGCGCTCGCGGCCTCGGGCACCAGGTCGCGGACGGTGCACGTCTGCACGCCCTCCTCACCGAGGCTCGGCAGCACGTCGCCGACGTAGGCGAGGTAGGGCTGGTGCGGGCCGACGAACAGCACGCCGCCGCGCCGGTGACCCAGCCGCGGGTCGGCGTAGAGCAGGTAGGCGGTGCGGTGCAGCGCGACCACCGTCTTGCCGGTGCCGGGACCACCGTCGACGACCAGCGTCCCGCGCGACCCGGCGCGGACGATGGCGTCCTGGTCGGCCTGGATGGTGCCGAGCACGTCGCGCATCCGGGGCGTACGGCTTCCTCCGAGGGTGGCGATGAAGGCCGACTGGTCGTCCAGCGCCGCGGTGTGGGTCAGGCCCTCCTCGGTGAACGCCTCGTCCCAGTAGTCGACGATCCTCCCCGCCACCCAGCGGTAGCGGCGGCGGCTCACCAGGCCCTGCGGGTGCGCGTGGGTGGCGGCGAAGAAGGGCTCGGCGGCGGGTGAGCGCCAGTCGACCAGCAGCCGGCGGCCGTCCGGGTCGGCGAGGCCGAACCGACCGACGTACGTCGTCTCCCCGCCGTCCTCGAGAGGGTCAGCGTGGACGATCCGGCCGAGGCAGAGATCGAGGTCGTAGCGGCGCAGGGCGCGCAACCGGGTCGTGAGCCGGTGCACCTCCTGGTCGCGCTCGAGGGCCGCCGTGCCGTGGCGCACCGCGGTCCGCCGGACCTCGGCGAGTCGCTCCTCGAGGTCGGCCACCGCACGCTCGAGACCGGTGGCGATCCGGGTGAAGTGCTCGCGGTCGCGGTCGATCAGGGCGGGGTCCGACTTGGCGGCGAGGGTGTGGGGGAGGGCGAAGGGCGCGGTGTCCCGGTGGCTGTCGAGCGGGCTGTCCGTCTGTGTCACGCCGTGCAGTGTGAGGGCTGACCGGGGCCTTGCGGCAAGCCCCCCGATGGCCTATACGTTGAGAGTGGAGGCAGTCCAGGCCGTCGGTTCGGTGCCGATCCTGGAGGCCATGGGGATCCGCGTCGTGGAGGTACGCCCCGGCTTCGCGGCGGCCGAGCTGCCGCCCGAGCCCAACGTCAACCACTTCGGCGTCACCTACGCCGGCTCGCTCTTCAGCGTGGCCGAGATGCTCGGCGGGCTGCTCGCCCTGACCACGTTCGACCTCGACGGCGAGCTCGGCGGGTTCGTGCCGCTCGTCAAGGAGTCCACGATCCGGTTCCGCCGGCCCGCGCTGGGCGTCGTACGCGCCTCGGCGTCGCTGACCGACGACGAGGTCACGCGGGTGCGTGCCGACGCGCTCGCGACGGGCAAGGGGGAGTTCGTGCTGGAGGCGACGCTGACCGACGCTGCCGGCGAGGTCGTGGCGACCACGGTCGGGACCTACCAGCTGCGCCGCCTCGGGTGACGAGGCCGTCCCGTGCCGGAGCCGCTGAGGTTCGTCCTGCACGACCACCGACGACCCAGCCCGCACTTCGACCTGCGGCTCGAGGAGGACGGCGTGCTGCGCAGCTGGGCGGTGCCCAAGGGGCTGCCGGACGACGGCCGGCACGACCGGTTGGCCATCGCGGTGGACGACCACGACCTGGACCACGTCGACTTCGAGGACGAGCACAAGTCCGTCGCCGACGCAGGGACCTGGGAGGAGCACTCGCGCGACGACCGGCGCCTGGTCTTCACCCTCCACGGTCGTGACGGCTCCCGGCGCTTCGCGCTCATCCACACCGGCGGCTCCCAGTGGCTGCTCCACCTCACCAAGGAGCAGCCCTCGAGATGAGTGCGTCAACGCTGGTTGACACAGAGCGTTATG
>DASTPB010000294.1:0-2314 GCA_035762385.1 Nocardioides sp.
GTCAGACACCCAACACGCCCCTGACGCCCGACGGGTTGCACAACGCCGGGATCGGAACCTTGTCCGACACCCGAGCGCTGTCGCTGATGCCGACAGATCCACGCGTACTGGGGCAGCCCCGATGCCGGGATCGGAATCAGCCGTCCCAGGGGGACCAGAACGGCAGTTTGCGACAACGCAAGCTGAACGGCCTGTGCGACGGCCCCAGGCCCCAGTCCCATGCCCTCGCTCCGGGGACGTCGCGCGAGAGAACGCCCGACGGCAGCGCGATGGCTGCACCGGTCGAGCGTCGGGGGTTCGCGCCAACAGTCGGATCTGCGCTCGACAGCGCGGATCGATTGACGGGGGAGGCGTGAATATGGCACAATCGAGCACACGTTCGAGCATGAAAGGTGGCGCAGGTGCCAGGTAGCGGATGGGACACCGACGACCTGCACGCGGTCGCCGACCTCATCGCCGACCTGCCGGCCGCAGGGCTCGGACCGGATCTCCTCGACCAGTTGGAGGCGCTCGAGCGGATCAAGTCCGCAGCCGCGGCCGCGCAAGTGACGATCACGACCACCTTCGCGGACGCCGCCGACGACGAGGACGCTCCCACGTCCGCCCGGCGCACACCGCCGCGGGCGATGTCGATCGGAGCCGAGGTCGCCCTCGCGACCCTCGCCAGCCCCCACGCAGGGGAGCAGCGCGTGCTGCTGTCGCGTCGCTTGCGCGACGACCTGCCCCACACCCTCGCGGCGCTTGCTCGCGGCGAGCTGACCGAGGCGCGCGCCTTCGCCGTGGCGCGCGAGGTGACCCACCTCAACCCCGAGCAGCGCAGGCAGGTGGACGAAGACATCGCGCCGCGCCTGGTCGGCCTCGGTGACGTCAGGCTTCGACAGGTGATCCGGCGGTCGTGCCTCACCGTTGCGGCAGAGGCAGAGGCCCGGCGCCACGCCCGCGCTCGTGCCGACCGCCGGGTCACGGCACGTCGCCTCGACGACGGCACCGGTCAGCTCACCGCCACGCTTCCCCTCGAGGTCCTCGCAGCGGTCCGCAGAGCTCTCGACGAGGCCGCGGCGACCGCACGGGCGGAAGGCGACGAGCGGACGGCCGGCCAGGTCCGTGCCGACACGCTCGCGGCCAGGATCACCGGGGACGAGACGGTGACTGACGCTGTTCCGGTGCGGGTCAACCTGGTGATCGGCGTCGAGTCCCTCCTCGGCGAGGGCGCCGAGCCGGGCCTCGTGCAGGGCGAGGGCTTCCTGCCCGCAGCGCTCTGCGCCGCGTGGGTGCGTCGTGCCAGCGACGCCGCGAAGGCGAGGCTGCGGCGGCTGTTCGCGAGTCCCGAGGATCGCGCGCTCGTGGCGATGGAGTCCGAGAGCCGTCACTTCGACGGACTCCTCGCCGAGCTCATCGACCTGCGTGACGGCGGCACCTGTCGCACCCCGGGCTGCAACGCCGCCATCCGGCACCGCGACCACGTCGTCGGCGCCTCCGGCGGCGGTCTCGCCGAGGCGAGCAACGGTCAAGGCCTCTGCGAGCGCTGCAACTACGTCAAGGAGTCGCCCGGGTGGGCGTCGTGGGTCGCGGACGGCCCGACCGGCGCCCTCCACGAGGTGCACGGCGTCACCGAGCACCTTCGGATCATCCGATCCACGTCGCCGCCGCTCCCCGGCGGCCCGGCGGGGGAGGTTGTCTACTCGCCTGCCGAGCTCCAGCTGGCGAGGAGCTTCACCCTCGCGTCGTAGGACCCTGGCGCCTCCCGGCGCGGGTGGTCCCCTGCCATCACGGAACGTGCTCGTCGCCACGCTCGCCTGTGCGGACGTCGTGGCCGGCGGCCCCGGGGCGGACCGACTCTTCGGAGGCGACAACGGTGTGGTCCCACGGTTCGAGGACGCGCCCGAGCCCGCCGCGGACACGCCTGCGGCAACGACCCGGCCGACACCACGACCTGACCGGCGCCACCACGGGCGTCACCCTGGACCTCGTCGTCGTACCGCGCCCGGCCCCAGAGGGGCGCCGTCACGCGAGCGGCCGCCGCGCCCGGGCTGTCGTGACGTCGCTTGCGCAGGTCACCATGCCGCACGACGCCGGGCAGTGGACCTGAGAACTTGCTGTGACGGGAACAGCGCGCGGTGCACCCACGTTTGAACAACTGTCACCCCGGTTAGAGTGAGGTGACACGACAGGCGCCGTCACCGCGACGGCGTCGACCCTCCGGAACCTCCGGAGGCGGCCTCCAAGGAGAGACCATGAAGAGCAACAACCCCGTCTTCGCCCGTTCCGAGGAGTTCAACCGAACCTCCTCCAACGCCTACGGCAACCAGACCTA
>DASTPB010000295.1:0-9324 GCA_035762385.1 Nocardioides sp.
CGGGGGCGAGCGCCTCCTGGAGGCGCGCCTCGCGCACCTCGACGAGCTCGGCGAGCCCGGCGGCCAGGGCGTTGGCCCGGGCGTAGTCGCAGGCGACCGGGTTGGCGTCCACGCAGAGCAGGCGGCGACCGGTCTTCGCGACCGCGAGCAGCCCGATGTGGCCGGCTCCCGCGCAGAGCTCGAGGACGGTGCCGCCCGGTGCGGTGGCCATCAGGTCGGCCGCCCACTCCGACTGGGCGGCCGTCCACTCGCGCGGTCGCAGGACGCGGTCGTCGAAGGAGATGCTCAGGGAGCCGAACGGCATGGTGTCGGTCATCGGCGGATCCTTCGGTGCCAGAGGGCCGCGCGGGCGGCGTTCGCGCCGGCTGCGCCGTGCACGCCGCCGCCGGGGTGTGCGGAGGCGGACGCGAGGTAGAGCCCCGGGAGGCCGGTCGTGGCGCGACCGCGCATCGCCGGGACGGGGCGGAAGACGAGCTCCTGGTGGAGCTGGGACGTGCCACCGTTGACGGCGCCGCCGACCAGGTTGGCGTTGCGTGCCTCGAGCTCGTGCGGGCCGAGCACCCGGCGCTCCAGGACGAGGTCGCCGAACCCGGGCGCCCGCGCCTCGATCCGTGCCTGCATCCGGTCGGCGAACCGCTGGCAGTCGTCGTGGTCCCACGCGCCGGTGACCTCGTCCGCGGCGTCGTGCCTCGTGCTCCCGGGCTGGGGCACGTGGGTGTAGGCCCAGAACGACTCGGTGCCGGCGGGCGAGCGGGTGGGGTCGCTCGACGTCATCTGGCCGGTCAGCAGGAAAGGCCGGTCGGGGACGACCCCGGACGAGACCTGGGCCAGCGTCTGGGTCATCTCCTCGACGGAGTCGGCGACGTGCACCGTGCCCGGCGCGCGGTCGGGCCGGTTGGTCCAGGGGATCGGCCCGGACAGCGCCCAGTCGACCTTGACGGTGCCCGGGTCGAGCTCGAAGTCACGCATGCCGCGCACCAGGCGCGCGGACAGGTGCTCCTCGGCGACCAGGCGGCCGAAGAGGTGCACGGCGGACACGTCGGCCAGCACCGCGCGGGTGGCGTACGACTCACCGTCGCGGGTGCGTACGCCGGCCACGCGGCCGCCGCGGACGTCGACGGACGTCACCTCCGCGTCGGTCGCCAGCTCTGCGCCGCGCGAGGTGCAGCGGGTGACGAGCGCGTCCGTGAGCTGCTGTGCGCCGCCGCGTGGGACGGGGAAGCCGACCGTCTGGCCGAGCATCGTCATCAGCACGCCGAAGACCCCCGACCCGGGCGAGGCGAGCGGGAAGTCGGCGTGGCCGGCGTTGCCGTTGAGCAGCAGCTGGGCGGCGGGACCTCCGAAGAGCTCGCGCCCGAGCGAGGCGACCGGGGTCGCCAGCCTCCGGACGGTGTCGAGGCCGCCGCTGCGCGCCAGTGCCGGCACCAGCCGGGCGCCCGCCCGCACCGGCGGGAAGGGCGAGGTGAGGCCGTCGACGAGCGCCGGGCCGATCCGGTCCCAGGTGGCGCAGAGCTCCAGCCAGGCGTCGCCGTCGCCGGCGTGGAGGGCGTCGAGCCCGGCTGCCGTGTCGTGGCGGTCGCGGTGCAGCACCGCCCAGTGCCCGTCGCCGAACTGGTGGCCGAGCACCGCCGGGGCGTGCTCCCAGGTCAGACCGTGCTCCTCCAGCCGGAGTCCGGCGATCGCGTGCGACGCCACCGCCAGCGGGTAGAACGCGCTGAACGTGTCGTGCACGAAGTCGGGGTGCACCTCGCGGTCGCTGCGGACCGCGCCACCTGGCGTGGACTGGGCCTCGAGCACCACCACCCGCCAGCCGGCGTCGACCAGCAGGTTGGCGGCGACGAGCCCGTTGGGCCCGGCGCCGACGACGACGGCGTCGTACTCGCCGGACGAGCCGGCGCTCACCGCGTCCGGCCCTCCACCACGAAGGCCAGCCGGCGGAGGGTCTCGACGTTGCGCCAGTGCAGCTGGACGTCGCGCAGCGGCTTGGGGACGAGGAGGCCGGGGCCGGCCGTCGCGTCCTCGGTGATGGTGACGACCGTGGTGTCGCCGCTGGGCTGCAGCGAGATGTCGACGTGTGCCTGGCCGGCCGGCCAGCCGCGGGCGAGCAGCAGGATCCGCTGGCCCTCCTCGACCTCGAGGACCTCGGTCGTGTCGTCGAGCAGCAACGGCCAGGTGCCGACGCTGTGGTGCAGCCGGGCGCCGACCGCGGGCCACGACTCGTCCACGTCGCGCATCCGGGAGGCCCCGACGACGAAGAGCGGGTAGAGCCAGCCGTCGGCCAGCACCTCCCACACCTGCTCGGGGCTGGCGGACACGGGCCGGGTGGTCGTGCTCATGGTGTCGTCTCCTTCGTCGGGCTCGTGCGGGTCGCGCCCGCCGCGGCGGGCGTCTCGCGGGTCCAGTGCCCATCCTCGCGGGTCACCAGTCCCAGGCGTTCGAACTCCTCCAGCCACCCGGTCATCGGCCACACGCCCCACCGCTCGTGGAAGAGCCGGCCGTTGCGCAGGATGTCGTCGACGTGCTCGACCGGCGGGCTGCTGACGGGGTGGTGCTGGTGGTAGGCGCGGGCTCCCCCGACCCACCCCAGCCCGATGCCGCGGGCGAGCGCCGTACGACCGAGGTCGGTGTCCTCGCCCCCGTAGCCGGTGTAGTCCTCGCAGAAGCCGCCGAGGCGCCTCCACGTGGCGGGGGCCACGGCGAAGGACAGCGACCAGAAGAGGTCCGCGTCGTCGGACTCCAGCAGCTCGCCGGGCGCCGGGCTCGGCCGTGCCGGGTGCGGGTCGTCCCAGTCCGCCAGCTCGGCGGGGTCGTCCGGGTAGCCGCCGGCCGGAGGGGGCGGGAGGTAGGTCACCGGCCCCGACCAGATGCGTCCGGGGCGGGCCGCGACCACCTCGGCGTACGACGCCACCAGCCCGACCCCGGCCAGGCAGTCGACGTCGAGGAGCACGACGACGTCGGCGCCGGCGTCGATGACGGTGCGGACGCCGAGGTTGCGGGCGGCCGCCAGCGGCAGGCCGCCGCCGGGGCCGCGCCCGATCCCGACGACCTCGCGTGCGAGCCCGTCGACCTGGTCCTCACGGATCGACGGGTCGTCCATGGCGACGACGAGGTAGTGGGCGGGCCGCGCGGTGCCGCGGGCGAGCGAGCGGTGCTGCGCCGCGAGGTGCTCGTGGCGGCCGTGGGCGATGGTGACGACGGCGACGCGGGTCACCGGGCCGACTCCGCACGCACCCGGTCGCGGGTGGACACGACGAGGTCGCCGAAGCGGTCGGCGGCCCAGCCGTCGCACCACTGCGTCCAGCCGCGCGGGTCGAGCGCGGCGGCCCGGTCCAGCACGTCGCCCCACTCGTCGGCCGCCGGCCAGGCCGTACGCACCACGGCCGGCCAGCCGCGGGCGAGCACGTTGCCGGTCGTGCGCTGCTCGTCGTGGGGGCGGTGCTGCGGCAGCACGACGGCCGGCCGCCGGGCGGCGGCTGTCTCGGCGAGCGCGTTCTGGCCGGCATGGGTGACGACGACGTCGGCCCCGGCGAGCACCGCCGAGGGGTCCTGCACCCACGTGCTCCGGTCGGCGCCGAGGACGTGCCAGCGCCAGCCGGGAGTCGCCCCGCGCGCCAGACGTACGTCGTCGGCGCTGATGCCGTGGCCGCCCGAGCCGAGCATGAGCGCGACGGTGCGCTCCCGGGGGTGCGCGCGCTGGCGCAGCACGGCCCGCACCGGGTGGCGGGACAGCGCCCCCACCGGCACCAGCCGGGCGCGGAGGTCGTCCGGCAGGCCGGGAGTCATGTCCTGTGCCGTGCGCGGCCAGAAGCCGACGAGTGCCTCGGCGACCCCGAGGCCCAGCAGGTGGGCCGGGTCGTCGCGCCGCCCGGGGAGCACCACGCCGACGGCCGGGATGCCGTGGAGCCGGGCCAGCAGCAGCACCTCCACCGAGACGTCGACGACGAGCAGGTCGGGCCGCGCGGCGTCGAACCACCTGCTGAGCGCCGCAGCGCGGGACCGCGTTCCGTCGTGCAGCAGCGGGGCCCAGTGGAGGTGCCCGTGCGCCGACACCCGGCGGGGGTGGCCGTCGTCGTCACGCGGCAGGCGCACCCAGTCGCCGGACCAGCCGTCGGGTCGCGGCAGCGAGGACAGGCCCGTCACCGCGATGCCCTCGCGCTGCAGCCGGCGGGCCAGGACCTCTGCCCGGTGGCGGTGGCCGCTGCCGACGTGGTGGACGTAGTAGCCGACGACCCCTGCGGCGTCGTCGCCCCTCACGCCGCGTCGTCCTGGCGGGTGAGCTCGGCGTAGAGGTCGACGTAGCTGTCGACCATCGCGTCCGCGCTGCAGGTGGACTCGGCGTAGGCGCGCACGGTGGCGCGGTCGAGCCGCGCCGCGGCCACGACGGCCTCCGCCAGGGCGGCGGCGTCGCCGGGCGCGGCCAGCACGCCACCCTGCGGCGACACGACCTGGCTGAGCCCGCCGCGGGCGAAGGTCGCGACCGGGGTGCCGCTCGCCATCGCCTCGGCGGCGACGAGGCCGTACGGCTCGTCCCACATGGGGGTCACCACCGCGACGGACGCCCGGCGCAGCAGGGCCGACAGCTCGCGCTGCGAGAGGTGGCCGGCGTACTGGGCGTCGTCGCCCAGCAGGGGAGCCACTTCGCGGTCGTAGTAGGCCCGGTCCTGCAGGGGGCCGGCCAGCACGAGCGGCATGCCCGCGCTCCGGCAGGCCTCGATCGCGAGGTGCGGCGCCTTCTCCGGCACGATCCGGCCCGACCACACGGCGGGGCCGCCCCCCGGGCCGGCCGGCCAGTCCCGCAGGTCGAGCCCGTTCAGCACGACGTCGCTGTCGACGGCGTGGCGCCACGAGGTGGCCGTCCACTCGCTCACCGCGACGAACCGCGGCGGCCGCGGGCAGAGGGCCAGCGCCGACTCGATCATCGGCAACGGCGGGGTGTGCAGGGTGGTCAGCATCGGCACGTCGACGGCCGGTGCCATCGCGATGGGCAGGTGGTGGAGGCTGTTGTTGTGCACCACGTCGTACTCCTCGGCGCCGGTGCGCGCGAGGGAGAGCATGAGGGCGAGGTAGGCGTGGTGCTCGGCCAGCCAGCCCGGTCCGGGCGCGAACTTGTCGGCCATCGCCACCGAGCTGACCTCGACCGTCGACAGCGGGAGCAGGCGCACCGGCAGCGACGTGTCGGACCCGGGGCCGGCGAAGAGCGTGACGTCGTGCCCCCGCTCGGCGAGGCCGCGCGCGGTCGTCCAGGTCATCGACTCCAGGCCGCCGGCGAAGGGCTCTCTGATCGGGAAGCGGCTGGAGGCGATGAGGCAGATCCTCACCGCCGACCACCCGCCACCGCGTCGTACAACCGGGCGTGGGCGGCGGCGACCTGCGCACGCTGTCGCCGTCGTTCGTCGACGCCGATGGCAGGAGCCGGGCGGCTCGCGTGGGCCGCGCGCACCGCCGCCACCAGCGTGTCGGCGTCGAAGTGGTCCTCGTCGTGCCGGTAGGTCAGCACCGGCCCCTGGTCGGCGTAGTAGCCGCAGGACGGCGCGACCACGGCGACCCCGAGGTCGCGGCACGCCTCGAGCCAGCCGCTGTGGGTGCCGAAGCGGTAGGGCAGGACCGACACGTCGAGGGAGCCGAGGTAGGACCACAGCGCGTCGTCGTCCATGAAGTCGTGGATGCGCAGGTCCACCTCGCCGCGGGCGGCATGGTGCTGGAGCGCCTCGGCCAGCGCGGCGTCGTACCGCGCCCCGTCGGGCAGCAGGACGTCACGGTGGCCGTTGACCTGCAGCACGGCACCCTGGAGGTCGCGCACGGCGTCGACGAGCACCGGGAGCAGCGGGTGAGGGTGCATCCCGGCGCGGAGGCTCTTCACGTGCATGCCGATGCGGAAGCCGCGGTCGCGCGGCCCTCGGCCCAGCACGTCGCGCATGGCAGCGGCCCTGCGCATCACGTCGAGGGGTACGACGTGGGGGTGCGGCACCACGACCGCCTCACGTCCCCACCGCGCCCGGATCTCGGCGGCGGCGCCTGCGGTCAGGGTGATCAGCGCGTCGGCGGCCGGGACCAGCACGTCGAGGTGGCGGTCGTGGGCCTCGCGGTCGAGGTGGTGGGGGTTGCGCAGGTCGTGGACCGTGAAGACCAGCGGCTTGCCGCGCCGGCGCAGCACCGCGACCAGCTCCTCGAGGTCGGCGGGGCTGCGGGCGTCGAAGCCGAAGTGGAGGTGGAAGACGTCGAAGTCGTGCTCCTCCACCCAGGCGGGGTCGAGCATGACGGGGGGCCACCACCGCTGCGTCTCAGCGGCGCCGCGGGGCGGGGGGTCCGGCAGGCGCACCGGACCCGAGCCGTCCTCGGGCGCGAGGTGGCGGACGTAGACGTGGTTGGCCGGCACCGACGCGACGACGAGGCGCCCGGACCGGGCGCGCGGCACGGGCGGCGCCGGAGGCGCCTCCGAGGTCAGGTCGGACGTGGTCACGCGCAGAGGTACCCGCGCGCGTGGGCGCCATGCGCCGGAGGGGCCGGGAAGCGAACGATTCCATCCCATGGGAGGTGTCGCGTTGAGCAGCGGGCCGTGGGGACGATAACTTCTGTCCCGACTCCAGAACACGGGTCGCAGACGCAAGTCCCGCAAGGAACCCCAGTGTCATCCCATGACTCCTTGGCCGTGTTCGCGGCACTCGCGGCCGAGCTGCAGCAGGAGCCGGACGAGGCGATCACCTCGCTCGCCATCGTCACCCGCATGCGAGCGCTGGTCCCGGAAGCCGACCAGGTCAGCCTGACCATCCGCACGACCCGCGGTCACAAGACGCTGGCCAGCAGCGACGGGATCGCGCAGGAGGCCGATGCCCTGCAGTACGCCCTGGGTGAGGGTCCGTGCCTCGAGATCGCCGACACGGGCGGCTGGCTGCGCAGCGGCGACGTCGGCTCGGACGCGCGCTATCCCGCCTGGGGTCCGCGCGCCGCCGAGCTGGGGGTCGGGTCGCTCCTCGCCGTGGCGGTGACCGACCGGGACGAGCCGATGGGCGCGCTCAACCTCTACAGCCGCAGGACGGGGGCCTTCGCCGACCGCGACGTCGTCGACCTCGCGCTGGTCTACGCCGTCCACGCGACGACCGCGCTGTCGTCGGCGCGCCGGGCCAGCACGCTCCAGACCGCGGTCAGCTCACGGCACGTCATCGGGATGGCGCAGGGCATCGCGATGGAGCGCTACGGCATCGACCAGCACCAGAGCTTCGAGCTGCTGCGCCGGCTGTCGTCGACGACCAACGTGAAGCTGCGCGACGTGGCCACCCAGATCGTCGAGACCCGCTCGATCCCGCACGAGCGCGTGGCGGACCCGGTCGACGACTGACCGCAGGGCGCCGTCAGGCCGGCAGCGCGCCGTGCTCCAGGACGTGCTCGGACACGACCCCGATCTTGGTACGACGGCTGCGCGCGGCGTTGCGCAGCGCGTTGAACGCCCCCACGGCGTCCAGCGACTGCTTGGCCATCAGGTAGCCGACCGCCCGCTCGATGACCACGCGGTAGTCGAGGGCGTACTGGAGCTGGCGGGCCAGCTCGCCGGCGGTGTGGGCCTGCAGGGCCGCGCCGAGGGTCGTGGAGATGAGCTCGGCGTACCGCCCGATCGCGGCCTGCTCGCTGTCGTCCCAGTCGTGGGGGCGGCTCTTGTAGACGTCGAGGGTGCCGACGGGCACCCCTCCGAGGAGCACCGGTGTGCCGAGCACGGCCCGCACCGGCTGCTCGGCCATCGCACTCGCCAAGACCGGCCAGCGTTCGGACTCGGCCGTCACGTCGCGGGAGGTCACCACCCGGCCCTGCACGAACGCCTCCGTGCACGGCCCCTGGCCGCTCTCGGCCTCGGTCTGCTCCAGCAGGCGGCCCGGTCCGTCCGTCGCTGCGGCGTACACCAGGATGTCCTGCTCGTCGGCGATGAGCACGCCCGCGCCGTCGACGTTGAAGAGGTCGACGCACGCGGAGACCACGACGTGGAGCGCAGAGACGATGCTGCCGTCGTCGTCACGGGGCTGGGACAGGCGGCGCAGGCTCTCGGCGAGCGCGACGTCGTCGATGTTCATGGAACGGGATTATTCCTCGGACCCGGCTCCTGCCGGCCAGCCCGCGCCAGGGAGGTGGGCCGCGATCCTCGTGATGACGTGGCGGTCCTCGGCGTCGGCGGAGCCGTCGTGGGTGGACACCAGGGCCCGCGCGACGGCGCGGACCTTGGTGTTGCTGTCCTGCGAGACGCGCAGCATCGTGCGCCACGCCTGCTCGGTGCTGCAGCCGAAGCGGGCCGACAACAGCCCGATGGCCATGCCGATGTCGCGCTGCGACTTGACGGCCTCGTGCAGGTGCGCGACCTCGTCGCGCAGCGCGTTGGCCTGGGGGCCGGGCTCGCCCGGGGACAGGGGTGTGGCAGACATCGTCACCTCTGGCATGACGTAGGTCCGCGGACACAGGGCGGAGTTGAACTGGAGCAGGCCCACCCTACAGGCTGGATCCCACCCGTCCGGATGGGCGGGGTGGCGCCGGCTGGGTTACAGTGCAAAGGACTCAAGCCGTCGGGTCGTCCGCACTCTCCATCGGAGGTGCCGGTGATGGAGCAGGGCTCCCGCCGCAGATCACCCGACGTCTTCGACTTCGAGGGCGACGGCGACGAGGCGCGCGACTGGCTCGACACGGCGTACGGCTCGGCGCTCGGGCTGCACGGCCGGATGGGCACCGTGCACCACCGCCGACGCGAACGCGAGGGGGTGGCGTTCGACCGCCTGCGCATCGACGAGCCCGTGAGCTTCGACGCCGAGCCCATGCCGGTGCTGGTGGTGGTCGACGTGCTGGCCGGCGAGATCGAGTACACCCACCAGTCGGTCACGGACCGCGGCACCGAGGGCGACACCGTCCTGGCGTCCGGGTGGGGGATGCCCTTCTCGGGCCGTGGCACCGGGTACGACGTCCGCAACACCAGCGTGTCGCTCGAGGTGCTGGACGCGGCCATCGCCGACATCGACCCGGACCGGACGAGCGACGACCTCGTCTTCAGCAGCTTCGTGCCACGCTCGCGCGCGGCCGCCGCGCAGTGGCGTGCGGTGGTCGACCGGCTCAGCGTGTCGCCGGACGCCCCCGAGGTCGGGGTCGGGCGGGCGGACGTGTCCCGGTTGCTGGCCCACAGCCTGCTCCAGACCTTCGACAACAACCTCGCGGGGGACGACCGCGGTGCCGCCCGGGACGCGCGCGACGCGACCCAGTCCGTCGTACGCCTCGCGCAGCGCGTCATCGAGGACCGCGCCGGCGACGACCTGACCATGTCCGACATCGCCCGGGAGTGCCACGTCACCCCCCGGG
>DASTPB010000296.1:0-20811 GCA_035762385.1 Nocardioides sp.
GGGCGGTCGTAGCCCTCGAACAGGGCCACGGCCTCGTGCGGGGTGCGGGAGCGCCAGGGTCCGTGGAGGCGGACGACCTCGTCGTGGTCCGGCACGACCTCAGAGCCGCAGCACCCGGCCGGCGACGACGAGGTGCACCTCGTCGCAGGCAGCGGCGACCCGCTGGTTGACCACGCCGAGGAGGTCGCGGAAGAGGCGTCCGGAGCGGTGCTCGGGGACGACGCCGAGGCCGACCTCGTTGGTGACGAGCACGACGTCCTGGTCGCAGCGGGTGAGCGCCTCGACGACCTCGTCGGTGCGCGCCAGGACGAGGGCGTGGACGGCCTCGGAGTCGTGCTCCCAGGCGTCCTCCGCGTCGATGATCGCGGTGAGCCAGGTGCCGAGGCAGTCGACGAGCAGCGGGTCGTCGGCGTGGGCGATCACCTTGGCGAGGTCCTGCGTCTCGAGGGTGCCCCAGGCGTCGGGACGACGGTCGCGGTGCGCGTCGATCCGGGCGGCCCAGTCGGGATCCTGCTCGCGGTCGGGCGGCGTGCCGGTGGCGACGTAGGTCGCGGGGGCGCCGCCGATGAGGTCCTCGGCGTGGGTGGACTTGCCCGACCGCACTCCGCCGGTGACCAGGATCCGCATGGCGCGCATCCTGTCAGACGCGGCGGGGGATCGGACGCGGAGGCGGAGATGCACCGCCGGATGGCCGAGCCGGGCTCCGGCGACTGAGCCAGGGCGACTACGCGGTCGCCGCCGCCAGCACCAGCACGGCGAAGGAGACCTCGACCGCCGCCCCCAGCACGTCGCCCGTGATCCCGCCGAGCCGTCGTACGCACCGCAGCACCAGGGCGAGGACGACCGCCACCATCGCCGCGAGTCCGAGCACCGTCGCCCAGGCTGATCCGAGCCCGGCGCCCGCCAGGCCCACGACGGCCGCGGACAGCAGCAGCGACGCACCCGCCGGGACGACCGGCACGGACCCGACGTGCGTCACGCCGAGCCCGTCCGCGCGGGCGGCGGGGACGCCGCGCACGCAGGCCAGGGCCAGCGCCGACCGCGACGCGCACACCAGGAGCCCGATCGCCCACCAGCCGTGCTCGTGGCGTACGACGGCCGCCAGACCGCCCGCCTGCAGCCCGGAGACCAGCACGACCGCGACCACCCCCGCCGGGCCGACGGGGCCGGTGCGCATCACCTCGAGCGAGCGCGCGGGGGAGTAGGACGCGGTCAGGCCGTCGGCGGTGTCGGCCAGGCCGTCCCAGTGGAAGGCGCGGGTGCCGAGCGCGAGCACCAGCAGCACGACGTACGCCGTCGCGAGTGGCGGCAACCCCACGCCACCGGCGACCAGGACCACCGCCGCAGCCGACAGCCCGAGCGGGAGCACCGCCAGCGGCGCCAGGAGCATCGCGAGACCGGCGACCCGTCGGTCGACCCGGCGCGGTGGCGGGACGCGGACCGCGGTGAGCGTTCCGGTGGCGAGCAGCCAGGCGTCGCGGAGGGTCACGAAGGCATGATCTCCGCGAGCAGCGCGACGTCCCGCAGCACGGCGATGCCGGACCGCAGCACCGGCAGGGCCGCGACGGCGCCCGACCCCTCGCCCAACCGCATGCCGAGGTCGAGGAGCGGCTCGAGGCCCAGGGACTTCAGCGCGTGGGCCTGGGCGGGCTCGGTGGACCGGTGGCCGGCGAGCCACCAGGCCGACGCACCCGGCGCGTGGGACTCCGCGACGACCGCGCACGCGACCGACATGAGGCCGTCGAGGAGGACCGGCACGCCGCGGGTGGACGCCTCGACGAGGAACCCGACGGTCGCAGCGAGGTCGGCGCTGCCGAGGGCGGCGAGCACCTCGACCGGGTCGGAGGTGCGGCCCTCGGTCCGCGAGAGCGCCCGGGCCACGACGTCGCGCTTGCGCCGCCAGCCGTCGTCGTCGATGCCGGTGCCGCGCCCCGTCACCTCGTCGGCGGGCAGGCCGAGCGTCGCGGCGACCAGCGCGGCGGCGACGGTGGTGTTGCCGATGCCCAGATCGCCCGTCATGAGCAGCTGGGCGCCGTCGTCGACGAGCTCGCCCGCCAGCTCGGCGCCGAGACCCAGGGACCGCTCCGCCTCCGCGCGGGTGAGCGCATCGACGAGGTGGATGGCCCCGGACCCGCGCCGGACCTTGCGCGCGGTGACCTCGGCCGGGAGGTCGTCGAGGTCGGCGTCGACGGCCACGTCGAGCACCGTCACGGCGACGCCGTGCTCGCGCGCCAGCGCGCTGACGCCCGCGCGGCCGGCGACGAGGGTGCGCACCATGGCCTCGGTGATCGCCGCGGGGTAGGCCGAGACGCCGTGGGCTGCGACGCCGTGGTCGCCGGCCAGCACCACGAGGCGCACGTCGGTGAGCGGCTGCGGCGGCACGACGCCCTGCGCCGCCGACAACCAGGTGCCGAGCTCCCCGACCCGGCCGAGCGCGCCCGGCGGCGTCGCCAGGCCGGCGAGGCGCTCGCGGGCGAGGGCAGCGATCTCGGGGGAGGGCGGGGTGATGCGCGGGTGCTGGGGCATGGCGGCAGCAGCCTAGTGATGGCCCCGCCGTCACGGGCTGCCAGTCTTGTCGCCGTGACCGGCCACTCCGTCCTGCAGCTCCCGGTGCCGGCGCTCGAGGAGTGGGTGCGGGCCCGCACCGCCCACTACGACGCTGCGTTCGTCTCCGCGGACCCGCGCTTCGGCCACGCCCACATCACGGCACTCGGACCCTTCGCGCCGACCCCGAGCCGGGCGGACCTCGAGACCGTCGCGAGGCTGGCGGGGGCGACCCCGCCGGTGCGGGTGCGGCTCGAACGTCTCGGCCGGTTCCCGAACGGGATCATCCACCTCGTCCCCGACCCCGACGACGCGTTGCGCGACCTGACCGCGCGGTTGGTGGCCGCCTTCCCGGCGTGGCCGCCGTACGACGGTGAGTTCGGCGCCGACGTGCAGCCCCACCTCACGGTCGACGCTGCCTCCGACGACGCCGCGCACCCGGTCGACCTCGCCTCCACGGCAGGGCTGCTCGCGGACGTCGTCCCCGTCGAGGTGGTCCTCGACCGGCTCCAGCTCGCGTGGTGGGAGGCCGACCGGTGCCACGTGCTGGCGGAGTGGCCGCTCGGCCGTTGACCGGCGCGCGCACCCGCATGGCAGGATCGCCGCATGGCTGCTTGGGCACACCTCGAGATCACCGTCGACGACCAGGGCAACGTGGAGGTCGGCGGCTACAACGCCGACCCCGAGGCGCTGGTCGAGGGCACGGAGTCGTGGGAGGACCTGCTGTCCACCCTCGGCGTGAACGGCTGGGAGCTGGTGCAGGTCGTCCCGGGCGTGGAGACGACCTACTGGTTCAAGCGCCACGCCTGACGCCCGGCCCGGTTGTCGGGTGGTCGGCATGAACGATCTCCAGGACCGCTTCCGCGCAGCGTCGGCGTCGGCCGACTGGATCTTCCACCGCCCGCCGTCGACGCCGGCGGCGATGCTGCGCGAGCTCGCCGACCACGCGGAGGCCCATGACCTCGCGTGGGACCGCTACGGCGAGCGCGGCGCGGTCGCCCAGCTCGAGGCGGAGGTGGCCGACCTGCTCGGCAAGCCCGCCGCGGTGATGTTCCCCAGCGGCGTGATGGCGCAGCAGGCGACCCTGCGGGCCTGGTGCGATCGCGCCGGCTCGCGCCGGGTCGCGCTGCCGGACCTGTCGCACCTCGTGCACCACGAGCAGGACGGACCGCGCCGGGTGCTCGGCCTGGAGCTCGAGTGGCTCACCACCGGCCGGCGCACGGCCACGGCGGACGACCTCGCCGCGGTCGGCGGCCGGCTCGGCGCGGCCATGGTCGAGCTCCCGCTGCGTGACGCCGGCTGCCTGCTGCCGTCGTGGGAGGACCTGGCCGCGCTGTCCTCGGCCGCCCGCTCCCGTGGGGTGCGACTGCACGCCGACGGGGCGCGGATCTGGGAGTCGGTGTCCTACTGGGACCGCAGCCTGGCGGAGGTCGCAGGGCTCTTCGACTCGATGTACGTCTCGCTCTACAAGGGCCTCGGTGCCCCCAGCGGCGCGCTCGTCGTCTGTCCTGACGACCTCGCGGGTGAGCTGCGGTCGTGGCGGCAGCGGATGGGCGGCACCCTCTTCTCGCTGACTGCGTCCGCGGTGGGCGGCCTGGTCGGCCTGCGGAAGCACCTGGGTCGTTTCGGCGACTACCGGATGTGGGCCGTCGAGCTCGCCGCCGCCCTCCGAGGGCACGGTTTCCGCACCTTCCCCGACGAGCCGCACATCGGCACGTTCCTCGCCTACGCGCCCGGCACGGCCGACGAGGTCAACGAGCGGGTCGTCGCCTTCGTCGAGGAGCGCGGCGTCGTCGCCTGCGGGCTGTGGCGCGACTCCGAGGTGCCGGGCTGGGTGGTGACCGAGCTGACCTGCTACGAACCGGCGATCCGCCACGACGCGGCCGAGGTGGCCGGCCTGGTGGCGGAAGCGGTCGGTTTCTGACTACCGGGCGCGGGTGCCCTACATTCCTCCCGTGAGTGCCCAGGCCCCTTCCGCAGTGATCCTCGTCCGCGCGACCAGCTTCGTCCCCAACCCGGCGACCGCGGCCGACAACGCCTTCCAGGCCGACGTCCCGGCCGGCCAGTCGCAGGAGTCGACGGCGGCCAAGGCGCTGGCCGAGATGGACGCGCTGGCCGAGGCGCTGCGCGCGGTCGGCGTCCGGGTCCACGTCTTCGACGACGACGACCACACCCGCCCCGACAGTGTGTTCCCCAACAACTGGGTCTCGACCCACGCCGGTGGCACCGTCGCGGTCTACCCGATGTACGCCTCGAACCGCCGCCACGAGCGCCGCGCGGACGTGCTGGAGATGCTCAAGTCGGAGTACCGCGTGCAGGCGATCGTCGACTACTCCGGCCTCGAGCCGGACGGCGTGTTCCTCGAGGGCACCGGCGCGATGGTGCTCGACCACGTCTCGCGGGTGGCCTACACGGCCCGCAGCCACCGGGCCGACGTCGCGGTGCTCGAGCGCTTCTGCACCGACTTCACCTACGAGCCGATGGCCTTCGACGCCGTCGACTCCGACGGCGTGCCGGTCTACCACACCAACGTGATCGCCTGCATCGGCACAGACGTCGCGATGATCGCGCTGGAGATGATCCCCGACAAGCATCGTCGCGAGCAGGTGCGCGAGCGTCTCGCGGTGACCGGGCGGACCATCATCGAGCTGACCGAGGAGCAGGTCCGCGAGTTCGCCGGCAACGCGGTGGAGCTGTGCGGTCGTACGCCCGAGGGCCGGCGCCGCTACGTGATGGCCATGTCGGCCCGGGCGAAGCGGTCGCTGCTCCCCGAGCAGGTGGCGGCGATCGAGGAGTCCTGCGAGATCGTCGCGGTCGACATCCCGACGATCGAGCTCGCCGGCGGGTCCGTGCGCTGCATGATCGCCGGCATCCACCTCGACCGGCGTCCGCCCCTGGCCGAGGCCGAGCTCACCGAGGCCGTGGAGGCCATCAACGAGGACAACCCCGTCACGCCCGACGGGCGCTACGTCGACGGCAACGCCTGAGGCCTGCGCCCGGTTGGTACGACGGCTGCGGCCCCGCCCGCGGGTGCGGACGGGGCCGGTGCTGTGCCGTGACGGGACGGGTCAGGAGATGGTGACGCCCTGGCCGCCGGAGACGAGCCGCCAGTCCACCGAGGCGAACGACGCGGGGTCGATCACGCCGTTCCGCTGGACCCAGTCGATGATGACCTGCCGGATCTCGTCCTGCCGGTCGTAGACCACCGGGGCGGTGCTCACGTGCGGGAAGCCGCCACCGCCGGACTGCCGGTAGTTGTTGACCGCCATCGCGAACTCCTGCTCGGCCCGGACCGGCTGTCCGTCGTAGGCCAGGTCGACGATGCGCGAGCCGACGGGCTGGGAGATGTCGATGCCGTAGGTCAGCGGTGCGTCGAGGCCGGCGATGGTGTCGAAGTTGTAGTCCGGTGTGCCGGTGGGCGCGGTGTCGGTCTTGGCGCGGATGACCTGGTCGACCGTGAACGGACCGGGGCCGGACACCTGCTGGAAGTAGCGGGCCGAGAACTCGAGGTAGTCCTTGACCTGGGCGCCGGTGACCTTCACGCCGAACAGGGTGTTGTCGTAGATGTAGAGCCCGGCGACGTCGCGGATGGTGACCTCTCCGGCGGGGAAGGACGCCGACCGGCTGAACGGGGCGGCGATGGAGAGCACCGGCAGGGTCGCGTCGGCCCCGGTGAGCGCCGCCTTGATGGTCTGGCCCTGGACGTGCTGCACGAAGTCGATGATCGGCACGTCCTCCACGACCGACCGGTCCGCGGACAGCGCGGTCGTGGAGGTGCCGATGACCGAGTTGACGTAGGCCACCACGGTCTCGTGCTGCTGGCGCACGGCGGCGAGCACGGCCGGGTCGCCGGACACCGCGTTGGAGTTGAGCAGCTGGCCAGCCGCCGAGGTGACCTCCCAACGACCCCGGACGAGCTGCACGTCGAGGTCCATGACCGCGACCCGCATGCCCCAGTAGAGCGGCTCGGTGAGGAGCACCTGTCGGCCGGTCGCCTTGTTGGTGACGTAGCGGCCGGCGATGTCCTTGTGCGCGTGCCCGACGAGGATGGCGTCGACACCGGGGACCTGCTCGGCCACGAGCGACGCGGCGTTCTCCGGCCACGGCAGCGCGTCGCCGTACGACGAGGAGGTGTCCGCGCCGCTGTGGGCGCTGACGACCACGACGTCGCAGCCGCGACGCTTGAGCTCGGGCACGAACTTCGCGGCCTGCTCGACGAGGCCGGGGAACTCCATCCGGCCCTCGACGTTGGCCTTGTCCCAGATCGCGATGCCGGGGTTGGTGAGTCCGAGGACGCCGACGGTGAGGTCCGGGGCACCGTGCACCTTGAAGCGCTTGATGACGTAGGGCGGGAACACCGGGCGGCCGGTCGCGGGGTCGACCGCGTTGGCGCCCAGCAGCGGGAAGTCGAGCTGGGACTCGAAGGTGCGCAGGGTCTCGATGCCGTAGTTGAACTCGTGGTTGCCCAGCGCCGCCGCGTCGTAGCCGACGAGGTTCATGGCGCTGGCCATGGGGTGGGTGGCGCCACCGGTGATGGGATCGATGCGCGCGTAGTAGTAGGCGAGGGGGGTGCCCTGGATCGTGTCGCCTGCGTCGAGGGTGAGCACGGGCTGGTCGCCGAGCCGCGCCCGAGCGGCCTTGATCAGCGTGGCGGCCTTCGCGATGCCGATGTCGTCCTGCTTGCTGTTGTCGTACTCGAGGTTCTTGAAGTAGTCCCAGTTGTAGACGTTGCCGTGCAGGTCGGTCGTGCCGAGCACCGTCAGGCGGGTGCGTCGGGTCGGTCGCGCCGAGGCCGGCAGCGGGCGGGCGACGAAGCCTGCCGCCGTGAGGGCGGCTGCGCCGGTGACGACGGTGCGGCGCGTGGGCGTGGACGAGTGCTGCGATGTCATGGAGGTTCGCTTTCCGAGAGTTCCGAGATGTCCGAGACGCACTCCGGGGCAGCCCGGAGCCGGACCATCTACGTACAGGAACGCCCCTCCGGTCAAATGGGGCAGCAGCCCACGCGCCGCGGGTCGGCCGGACCGGGGTGGACCTATGCCCGGGTGACCTGTACGACGGTCGGGCGGGGGCCGGCGAATTGTCCGGCGGCGGGCGCCGCTTCGGTGGGCACGTAGTCGGGGAAGCGCGACTGCGGAGCGGCCCACGTGCCGTCCTCGCCGGGGTGCTGGACGGCGACGAACACCGAGTCGTCGCGGTCGCGGACGACCGGCCCGCAGGTCTCGGCGCCCGACGGAACGGCGAGGAACTGCTGCACGTGGCCGCGCTCGGGTCCCTCGACGGGCACCTTGAACAGGCCGTCGCTCACCTTGATCGCGCTCGGCTGGCCGTCGGTCGAGACCCACAGGTTGCCGACGCTGTCGAAGGCGACGTTGTCGGGGCACGAGATCGGCGAGACTGGGCCGGTCCAGCCGCCGAAGTAGCGACCGGCGGACGACTCGTCCCCGCAGATCAGGAAGAGGTTCCAGCCGAACCTGTCGACCGTGTGGTCGCCGCCGGTCGGGACGATCTCCACGACGTGGCCGTCCTTGTTGGCCGCCCGCGGGTTGGGCTCGGTGGGGCCTTCCTTGCCGGCCTTGCCGCGGTCGGTGTTGTTGGTGCAGGCGACGTAGATGCGGCCGTTGTGGAGGTTGGGCTGGACGTCCTCGGGGCGGTCCATCCTGGTCGGCTGGACGGCGTCGGCGGCCAGCCGCGTGTAGACCAGGACCTCCTCGAGCGTGAAGCCGGCGACCATCGACCGGCCGCCGCGGGTGAGCGGGATCCACTCGCCGGAGCCGTCGCTGACGCCGTCCTCGAGGCCGTCGCCGGTGAAGCGGGCCACCGAGAGGTCACCCTCGCTGAGCAGCGTGAGGTTGTGGCGCCGCGCCCGGCGGCTGTTGCCGGGACGCATCGTGTCGCGCGAGACGAAGCGGTAGACGTAGTCGAAGCGCTCGTCGTCGCCCATGTAGGCCACGACGTGGCCGTCCCGGTTGACGACCACGTTGGCGCCCTCGTGCTTGAAGCGACCCATCGCGGTGTGCTTCACCGGCGTCGAGGTCGGGTCGGTCGGGTCGAGCTCGACCACCCAGCCGAAGCGGTTCGGCTCGTTGCGGTAGTCGGCCGTGGTGGCGTCCCAGCGCGGGTCGACGGAGCGCCAGTTGCGGGAGTCCTGGGTCGGGGTGAGGCCGTAGCGAGCCTCCTTCGGGTCGGTGTCGGTGGCGCGGAAGTACTGGTTGAAGTTCTCCTCGCCCGACAGCACGGTGCCCCACGGTGTCGTACCGCCGGCGCAGTTGTTCATCGTGCCGCGGACCGTGCGGCCGGTCGGGTCGGCCACGGTCTTCAGCAGGTCGGACCCTGCGGCCGGACCGTCCACGGCGAACGGGGTGTCGAGGGTGATGCGGCGGTTCGCCGGGGCTGCGGGGACGTAGGTCCACACGTCGCCGCGCCTGCGGCGGCGCAGCCCGACGACGGACATGCCGTGGGCGGCCCACGCGGTGCGGATCACGGTCGCCGGGTCGGTGCCGGGCGGGAACATGATGCCCTCGTTGGTGTACTCGTGGTTGCACACGAGCAGGGCCTCGGTGCCGGCGCGGTTGGTCTCGATGATGTCGAGGTAGTCGTTGTTGTAGCCGAACTGGCCGGCCTGCGCCTCGGGCGTCTGGTGGGTGCCGTCGAAGGCGGGCGCGCCGGGGAGGATCGGGTCGCCCCACCGCAGGATCGGGTCCCAGCGGTAGCCGGCCGGGACGGTGACGTCGTCGACGGTGGTGGCGACGGGGGAGATCGGGTTGAACGCGAGCTGCCCGGGCCGGCCGTGGCCGCCCTTGCCGCGCACGGGACCGGCGGGAACAGGAGTGGCGGGAGCGGCGGCGGCGCGCGCCATCGGGACGGCCGTGAGCGCGGCGACCGACAGACCGGTGCCGACCACCGAGCGGCGGCTCAGGACCGTGGCGGCGACGTCGCGGAAGTACGACGTGTCGGTGGTGTTGGGCACCGGGGCGGAGCAGGCGTCACCGCAGCGCAGGTGGCAGGTGACGGCGCTGCGGCTGCCGTGGGTCTGACCGGCCATGGGCAGCAAGGTGCGGGTGGGGGGCGAGGTCTGGTCGAGCGGCATGGGGGGAGTCTCCGGAGATCGTCGGTCGGACGGACGGACCGACTCTCGCCACCCGGGTGGCCCCCCGAGGGGCCGGCGGGTGGACGTCAGGTGAACGTCCGCCTGCCCCTCGGCGACGCGGTCCTGAGATGCTGTCCTCCGTGATCCCCAGCGCCCGGCGCACCGCCATGCTCCTCGTCGGATGTGTCGTCCTGGGGGTCGGGGTGGCGCTGCTGCTGGCCGCCGACCTGGGCTCGGACGGCTACTCGACCTTCGTCAACGGCGTGGCGATCACGACCGGGGTCGACTTCTGGATCGTCAACCTCGTCGTGGGCGTCGTGCTGGTGGCGCTGGCGGCGCTGCGCAAGGTCCGCCCGGGCGTGGGCACCGTCGTGCAGGTCGTGCTGGTCGGGGTGACCGTCTCCGTGGTGCTCGACCTGCTCGCCACGCCCGACGCCCTGCCGTGGCGCATCGTCCTGCTGGCGGTGGCGTTCCCGGTCCTCGCGCTGGGCATCGCCCTCTACCTGGGCAGCCACACGGGTGCCGGGCCGGCTGAGGCCGCCGCCCTCGCCTGGGACCCGCCGGTGCCGTTCAGGTGGAGCTACAGCGCGGTGCAGGGCGGCGGCGCGCTGGTCGGCTGGCTGCTGGGAGCGACGGTGGGCGTCGGCACTCTCGCGGTGATCCTGCTCCTGGGGCCTGCGGTGGACGTCGTCGCACGCACGCTGGCCCTCGACCTCCACCAGGAGGCGGACCCGGAGGAGCAGCGAGCGACGTAGCGCCGACCCGGCGAGCGCGCGGGATCGGCGTACGAATGACGAACCGGCCGAACGGCCCCTCCTCCGGTCCTGATCTGGGTGGACGTTGCACGGATGGTGCGGGAGGACGAGGTAGGTCCGTTCGGCCGGCTCGGGCCGGTGGTCAGGTGGGTCAGGTGGTCAGCTCGGCGTGCTGGCCGCGGTCCGACCCGGACTGCTGGATCTCGATCTTGCGCGGCTTCGCCTTCTCCGCGACCGGGACGACCAGGCGCAGCACGCCGTCGTGGTAGGCCGCCTCGATCCGCTCGAGGTCGAGGTTGTCGCCCAGCACGAGCTGGCGGCTGAAGGCGCCACGCGGACGCTCGGAGGCCAGCGGCTCCCAGTCGCCGTTGCGGGGGACCCGCTCGGCCCGCACGGTGAGGACGTTGCGCTCGACGTCGAGGTCGATGCTGTCGGTGCTGACGCCGGGCAGGTCGAACTCGATGACGAAGCGGTCACCCTCGCGCCACGCGTCCATCGGCATGACCGCGGGACGGTTGGTCGTGCCCAGCATCTGCTGGGTGAGCCGGTCGAGGTCACGGAACGGGTCGGTGGTTCGAAGCAACATCATCTCCTCCTGGTCTGCCGGGTGGACCCTGGTCCGGATCCACGACCTGTATCGGTGGTTACAGGTTTTTTATACTCGCGGGATGAGGCAGAATCAAGCCGTCAGCCGATGATTTTCGAGGGGTCCGGGAGGTGTCGTGGCAGGCAGGGAAGCTGCGGGTGACGACGGCGTCTACGCGATCTCCGTGGCCGCCTCGATGGTGTCGATGGAGATCCAGAACCTCCGCGTCTACGAGCGCCGAGGACTGCTGACGCCCGACCGCACGGCCGGCGGCACCCGGCTCTACAGCGACGACGACGTCGTCCGGCTCGAGCGGATCCGCGACCTGCTCGCCGACGGGCTCAACCTCGTCGGCATCGCGCGGGTCCTCGAGCTCGAGGACGAGGTCGACCGGTTGCGGGAGCTCCTCGGCGGCGAGCCGGACGGACCGTCAGCCTGACGCCGGCCGTCCGGTCAGCACCCGCACCGCGAAGTCGGTCGTGAAGTCGTTGTCGAGGAAGCCGACCACCTGGGTGACCCGGTCGAGGTCGAGGGGGAGCAGCCCGCGCGAGCCCGGGACGTCGGGGGTGAGGCCGAGGTCGAGGTCGTCGCGCCCCGCCATCAACCGCACGTTGAACTCGTAGCGCTCGCGCGCACCGGGAGCCGAGAGACGGCGTACGACCGTGGCGCCGATCCGACGCCCGCCGGTCTCGGCCGCCCAGTCGTCGAGGGCGGCCACGAGGTTGCGGCCGTCCTCGTGGTCGATGTCCGCCCAGGCGGCGTCCATCGAGCCGGCGACGTCCAGCAGGATCGCCGCCGTCTTCTCGCCGATGCCCTGCACGCCCGGCAGGTTGTCGCTGCTGTCGCCGCGCAGGGCGGCGAAGGCCAGGTAGTTCGCGGGACGCACGCCGTACAGGTCGAACAGGCGCGCCGGGTTGAGCATGGGCGAGCCGTGGATGCCGCCGTCGATGAGCCGCAGCACCTGGGTGTGGTGGCTGATGTGGGCGAACGCGTCGCGGTCGGACGTGATGATCACGCAGTTCCAGCCGTTGGCGGTCGCCCAGGTCGCCCCGGAGGCGTTGACGTCGTCGGCCTCGAGACCCGGCGGCGTCAGCGTGGCCAGCCCCAGCGCGTCGAGCAGGGCGCCGGCGCGGTCGAGCTGGTCGACGAGCTCGGGGTCCTTCTCCGCCCGCCCGGCCTTGTAGTCGGGGTAGAGGTCGCGCCGCTCCGACCCGGAGCGGTCGTCGAGGCCGAAGAGGACGGCGTCGGGGGCGAAGGAGTCGATCGACTCGAGGATCTGGCGCAGCATCCCGTGCAGCGCCCAAATCGGACGTCCCTGCCGGTCGCGGAGCCCGGTGTGCGACCGTGCGTGGTGGTTGCGGTGCAGCAGCGACGGCGCGTCGACGACCAGCAGCAGCCGGTGGGTCCGGGTCACGCGGTCATGCTCGCACGACGCCCGGCACCACCCGCTGTCAGGCGCCCGACCGCGGGACGTGGATGTCGTACTGCGCGAGCTTGCGGTAGATCGTGGCGCGGCTCATCCCGAGCTCCTCGGCCGCCTCCTGCATCGAGATGCCGGGACGGGTGGTCACCCGGACGATCTCGTCACGCTCGAAGGCCTCGATCCGGCTCAGGCGACGCGAGCTCCCGGACAGCACGTCGGCAGGGAGGTGGCGTACGTCGACGGTGTCAGTGCGGCGCGCCGCCTGGGTCACCGTGTCGACGAGCTGGCGCACGTTGCCGGGCCAGCCGCAGGCGGCGAGGGCCGACTCGGCGGACGGCGTGACGCTCACCCCGCGAGGGCGGACCCGGCGGGCGACGTGCTGCGCGAGGGGCAGCACGTCCTCGCTGCGTTCGCGCAGGGCCGGGACCGAGACGACGGTGTCGACGAGCGACGCGAGTGCCGTGGGGATCGCCTCGTACGAGCTCGCGGTGAGGCAGAACGGGATCTGGCTGCCCGGGGTGGAGCGCACCCGGGCCTGCAGCACGAGGTCACGGATGTGCTCGGCGACCCAGGCGGACAGGCGGTCGACGTCGCGCACCAGGATCCCGGTGTCGGGCTTGCCGAGCTCGGGCGTCCACAATCCGATCCAGGCCTCGCTGTCCTGGGGCGCCGGGGGCGAAGCGGCCAGGATGCGTTCGCGTGGGTGCACGCGCCGCAGCGCCTGGGCGAGCGCGGTGGCGCGGCCGGAACCCTCTTCGCCGACGGCGGCGACGGTGCGGCCGCTGGCGATCGCGGCGGTAGCGTGGGCGACGGTCTCGGTCCAGGCCGCACCGAGCTCGGCCAGGGTGCCCGAGCCGGGTTCGAGGCGCGGGGTCTCGACGCGGAACACCTCGCCCCGCTGCGCCGGGCGTGGTCGGTGGCCGGTCGAGCGGGCGAGCATGAGGGCCGAGGTGTTGCTGGCGGCGGACTGGGCCAGCGCGAGCAGCAGGTCGCTCGACTGCGTCGACCAGGTCGTGAGGTTGACGCATCCCTCGAGCTGTCCGGTCAGCGGGTCGAGGACCGGCACGGCGGCGCAGGTGTAGGTGCACAGGCTGAGGGCGTAGTGCTCGTCGGCGCGGACCACCGTCGGCACGCGGTCGGCGATCGCGAGTCCGAGGCCGTTGGTGCCGACGGTGCGCTCGGCATAGCCGAACCCTGGGGCGAGGTGCACCTTGTCGAGCGCCCGCAGCAGCGAGGAGTCGCCGCTCATCCGGTTGAGCACGAGACCTTCGGCGTCGGTGAGCATGAGCGACACCGGCTCGTTCAGCAGGGTCTGGTGCAGCCCGGCGAGCACTTCACGGCCGCACTCGAAGAACAGCGACTCCTCGTTGAGCGTGCCGACGAAGGAGGGCTCGATCGCATCCAGCGGCACGCCGTAGCCCTCGCTGCGCTGCCACGAGGCGACCAGTCGGCCGGGCAGGTGCTCGGCGTCGCGGCTCACCAGGGTGTCGGGGAGTGCGCGCTGCAGCTCACGGTGCCGGCGAGCTCGTTCGGGCAGTCCGAGGTCGGTCATGTGCGCTCCCTTCGGGATGTGACCGACGTTACATCCGCGGGTGACGGCGGGGTCCTCGACGCCGTCTCACATTGAGACGACCCCCGATCTCAGATTGAGACATCGCGCCCGTCCCGGGTGGCCCGTCGTCGATCTAGCGTGCGGAGGCATCGCACCGTGACGCCCGTCACCTCGAGCCCGCACCGCAACCGGAGGTCCCATGTACACCAAGGACGGCGAGAGCTACTTCATCGTCGACGCCCACATCGCCCTGTGGGACGCACGCCCCGAGAACATCAGGAACATCCAGGGCCAGCAGTTCATCGACTGCTTCTACGACTACCACCGCAACCTGTCCCCGGAGTCCGAGGTCTGGACCAAGGAGGACTACCTCTACCAGGGCGGCGAGCGGCTCATGAAGGACCTCTTCGAGGACGGCTACGTCGACCACGCGGTCTTCCAGCCGGCCTACCTTGGCGAGTTCTACCACCGCGGATTCGGGCAGACCGAGGAGGCGTCGGCGCTGGCCGCCCAGCACCCCGACAAGCTGACCTACAACCACAACTTCGACCCGCGCAACGGCGAGGCCGGCCTCGACCAGCTCCGCGCCGACGCCGAGCGCTTCGGCCTGAAGGGCGTCAAGCTCTACACCGCCGAGTGGCACGGCGACTCCCGCGGCTGGCGCCTCGACGACCCGATGGCGTACCGCTACTTCGAGCTGTGCCGCGAGCTGGGCATCCGCAACATCCACATCCACAAGGGCCCGACCATCCGCCCCCTCGACCGCGACGCCTTCGACGTCGCCGACGTCGACCACGTGGCCACGGACTTCACCGACCTCAACTTCGTCGTCGAGCACGTCGGTCTCCCGCGCCTCGAGGACTTTTGCTGGATCGCCACGCAGGAGCCCAACGTGCACGGCGGCCTCGCGGTCGCGATGCCGTTCATCCACACGCGCCCGCGCTACTTCGCGCAGATCATCGGCGAGCTCCTCTACTGGATCGGCGAGGACCGCATCCAGTTCTCGTCCGACTACGCACTCTGGACGCCGCGCTGGCTGATCGAGCAGTTCGTCGACTTCCAGATCCCCGAGGACCTGTCGGAGTACGCCCCGCTCACCACGGTGCAGAAGAAGAAGATCCTCGGCCTCAACGCCGCCAGGATGTACGACATCGAGGTGCCCGCCGAGCTGCGGCTCCCCGAGGCCGACGAGACGGAGACGGGCCCGCGCCAGCCCGAGGCCGCCGACGTCAAGAGCATGGCGGCGGTGTGACGATGACCCTCACCGCCACCCCGCCCGCGGTCGTGGGCACCCGCGCGGACGACGTACGCCGCGCGTTGTCGATCGTCATGGACCCCGAGCTCGACGAGCCGATCACCGACCTCGGCTTCGTCCGCTCGGTCGCGATCGACGACGCCGGGGGAGTCGAGGTGCACCTGCGGCTGCCGACGTCGTTCTGCTCGCCCAACTTCGCCTACCTCATGGCCTCCGACGGCAAGGACGTCCTCGCCGCCCTCCCGTGGACCGGCACGGTGGTCGTGCAGCTCGACGACCACCACGACTCCGACAAGATCAACGCCGGCCTCGCGGCCGACGCCGGCTACCGGGGCACCTTCGGCCACGAGGCCGAGCAGGACCTGGAGGAGCTGCGCGAGACGTTCCGGCGCAAGGCGCACACGGCGGCGATGGAGCGGTGCCTGACAGCGCTGCTCCGCGCCGAGCCCGACCGCCCCCTCGACGCCCTGGGGCAGGTGGTCCTCGACGACCTGCCCCGGGGCTCCCACACCGAGGCGCTGCTGCGGCGCCGGGAGGCGCTCGGCCTCCCGCTCACGGCGACGTCGCCGGTCCTCGTCGACCACACCGGGGCACAGCCCGACGACGTGCCCATGGCGCTGCGCCGGGCCCGCTCGACCCGGATCTCGATCGACGGCAACGCGCACTTCTGTCGCGGCCTGCTCCGCACCCGCTACCCGGGATCGGAGGACGACCAGGTCCACCGCGCCGACGGGGCCGAGCCCTCCGACGCGTCCTACGACCCCACCTTCATCCCGCTCACCTCCCTGCTGACCCCGCCCGCGAAGGAGAACCCCCGATGAGCACCCCCGCGAAGATGCGAGCCGTCCAAGTCGTCGGCTACCACCAGGACCTGCAGATGCACGAGGTCGACGTCCCCGAGGCCACCGGCCCGTTCGACGTAGTCGTCCGCATCGGCGGTGCCGGCGTGTGCCGCACCGACCTCCACATCCTCGAGGGGCAGTGGGAGGAGAAGTCGGGCGTCACGCTGCCCTACACGATCGGCCACGAGAACGCCGGCTGGGTGCACGCCGTCGGGTCGGCCGTCACCAACGTCCGCGAGGGCGACAAGGTGATCGTGCACCCGCTGATCACCTGCGGCCTGTGCCGGGCGTGCCGCACCGGCGACGACGTGCACTGCAAGAACAACCAGTTCCCCGGGATCAACACCAATGGCGGGTACGCCGAGTACCTCAGGACGTCGGCGCGCAGCGTCGTACCCATCGACGACTCGCTCGAGCCCGCCGACGTCGCGGCACTCGCCGACGCCGGCCTGACGGCGTACCACGCAGCGGCGAAGGCGGCGCGGCGGCTCACCCCCCGCGACACCTGCGTCGTGATCGGCGCCGGAGGTCTGGGGCACATCGGCATCCAGGTGCTCAAGGCGCTGTCGCCGTCCCAGCTCGTCGTCGTCGACCGCAACCCCGAGGCACTGAAGCTCGCCCTGTCCATCGGCGCCGACCACGGCGTGGTCGCCGAGGGCAAGCAGGTCGAGGAGGTCCTCGAGATCACCGGTGGCCTCGGCGCGGAGGTGGTCGTCGACTTCGTCGGCGAGGGCGGCTCCACCGCCCAGGGCCTGGCGATGACCCGGCAGGCCGGGGACTACCACGTCGTGGGCTACGGCGAGGACGTCGTCGTGCCGACCATCGACCTGATCTCCGCCGAGAAGAACATCATCGGCAACCTGGTCGGCTCCTACAACGACCTGTGCGACTTGATGGCGCTGGCCGCCCGCGGCGCCGTCACGCTGCACACCCAGAAGTACGCGCTGGACGACTTCCAGACGGCGATCTCCGACCTCGACGCCGGCCGGGTCCGCGGCCGCGCGATCCTCATCCCCTAGGAGCACTCTCATGGAACGCATCAAGCCCCTGCTGGGGATCGGTATCTCCGTCGGCGTCCTCGCCGGCGTCTGGACCTTCGCCAGCGTCGAGCTGGCGTGGATCACCTGGGTCGCGTTCATCGCGTGGGCCTGCTTCTTCGCCTCCGGCGGCGGCACGACCGGCCTGGCCAAGGGACTCGCCGCCAACCTCGCCGGCGTGTTCTGGGGCTGGGTGATCAGCCAGGGCCTCGAGAACGTCAGCGGGTCCACCCTCGCGCTCGCGCTGATGGTCACCGTCGTCGGCTTCATCCTGTGCGTCGAGGCCGCCCTGCCGCTGCTGTCGTTCATCCCGGGCGGCTTCGCCGGGACCGCGGTCTTCTTCGGCACCGGCTTCGACCTCGCCGGCGTGGTCATCGCGGTCGTCGCCGGGTCGGTCCTCGGTATCGTCTCGGAGAAGCTCGGCGGGGCGCTCCAGTCCGCGATCGACGGACGGTCCCACGCGCCCGCCACGACCACGGCCACTCCGGCCACCTGACCCCACGGAGGGATCGCCTTGATCTTCATCACCGCCAAGTTCCCGATCAAGCCCGAGCACGCCGAGGCCTGGCCCGAGATCTCGCGGGCCTTCACCGAGGCCACCCGCGCCGAGGAGGGCTGCCTGTGGTTCGAGTGGTCGCGCAGCCTGGAGGACCCGAACGAGTACGTCCTCGTCGAGGCCTTCCGCGACGGCGCCGCCGGCGGCGCGCACGTCGGTTCCGACCACTTCAGGACCGCGCAGGCCGAGCTCCCGCAGTACCTCGCCCGCACGCCCGACATCGTCAGCACCGAGGTCGACCAGGACGGCTGGAACGAGCTCGGCGAGCTCGAGGTCGGCTGATGTGACCCCGTACGCCGGACGGAGCACCGCGATGGCCGGGGTGCCCGTCCGGCGTCGTCGTGCTTGCGGGTCCGGCGGCGGTGCCGACGACGTCCGGATCTCACGGTGTTCAGCTGGAGATGATGACGAGGCAGGGTCCGGCCACGTGGCCCCTGAGTGGCCCCGGCACAGGGGTGTGCTCACCTCGCGAGGAGGTCCTCTCGGTTCGTGCTCGAAGAGGTTCGTCTTCCACACCGTTCCGGCTCGCGCCCTGGCGAGTGTCGGTGTCATGTCTCAGGACATCGGTGACAGTTCTGCATCAAGACATCGGTGACACTTCTAGTGGTCTTGGTGGTGACACTTCGACCGGGAGTCTGCGGCGGTGGCTGCCAACGAACCCATTGATCCCCGTGTCCGTCTTGCCATCTCGCAGTGGCCTGAGGATGCTCCGCGCGGGGCGGTCTCGACGTTTTGTGCCGAGCACGGCATCTCGCGCAAGTCGTTCTACGAGCTGCGCAGGCGCACGTAGGAGGACGGTCCGGCAGCGGTGCTCGAGCCACGGACCCGGCGTCCGGCATCGAGTCCGACGAAGCTGAGCGATGAGGTCAAGGCGCAGGCGGTGCAGGTGCGGGCGGCGCTCGAGGCTTCCGGGCTGGATCACGGCCCGATCAGCGTGCACGACAAGATGAAGGCGATGGGCCTGGACGTGGTGCCCTCGGTCGCGTCGCTGGCTCGGATCTTTCGCGAGCTCGGCGTCGCGCGACTTGAGCCGAGGAAGCGTCCACGGTCGGCATGGCGGCGGTTCGTCTATCCGGCGCCGAACGCGTGCTGGCAGCTCGATGCAGCCGAGTACGTGCTCACCGGCGGCCGCAAGTGCGTGATCTTCCAGCTCATCGACGACCACTCGCGCTACGCCGTCGCATCCCATGTGGCGTGGGGCGAGACCGTCATGGACGCGATCCGGGTGGTCGACAAGGCGATCGCCGCCCACGGCGTGCCCCCACGGCTGCTGTCCGACAACGGAGTCGCGCTGAACCCGTCGCGACGTGGGCTGCTGGGCCAGCTCGTCGACCACGTGTCGCGACTCGGGGTCGAGGCGATCACCGGCAAGCCCTACAAGCCGACCACCCAGGGCAAGAACGAACGCTTCCACCAGACCCTGTTCCGCTACCTCGACAAGCAGCCGCTCGCCGCATCTCTGGCCGAGCTGCAGGCGCAGGTCGACGCGTTCGACCACATCTACAACACCCAACGCCCCCACCAAGGCCTACCGGGACGCGTCACGCCACTGACGGCCTGGGAAGCGACTGCGAAGGCCGAAGCACCACGACCCAAGGCCGACCAACGGCCATGGTTCGACCGCCCGGTGCCAACGCGGTACCTGCCTCCCCAACCACCGCCGCCGGCGGACCTGCCGCCCGACACCCGCGTCCGGAAGGTCAGCAGCGTCGGCGCGATCCAGGTCGACAAGGTCTTCTACAAGATCGATGTCGAGCACCGGTTCAAACAGGTCCTCGTCATCACCGACGGCGACAAGCTCACCATCACCGACCTACACGGCGAGCTCCTCGCCGAGCACTCCCGACCCGCACCCGGCATCCGCTACGTCGGCAACGGGCGACGCCCTGGACCACAACCCAACCCCGGACCGTCACCGATGTCCTGAGACATCAAGTGTCACCGATGTCCTGATGCAGAACTGTCACCCATGTCCTGAGACATCACACCCGGCGAGTGTCAGTGGCCGCACGTACAATCGAACACATGAGCGAGACGCTGACAGCGGAGGCGGGTGCGGTGGAGGACCTCACTGCCACCGACCTGCTCCGTTTCGCCAAGGACCAGAAGGCGGCCGAGGACCGGGCAGCCGCACAGCTCCTCGTGACGGCGGCTCGGTGGGCTGACCTGCATCCGCCGGAGTCGATCCACGACGCAGCCGCGTTCACCGTCCCGGGATCGGAGCACGAGGAGCCGATCGCGGGCGAGGGGGCGCCGCTGGTGGCGGAGTTCTGCCTCGCCGAGCTCGGCGGCGTCCTCGGGACCTCGACGACGGCGGCGAAGCGGCTGGTCGGGCAGGCCCTCGAGCTGCGCCACCGGCTGCCGCGGTTGTGGGCGCAGGTGCAGGCGGGTCGGGTGCCGGCGTGGCGGGCCCGGCTGGTCGCCGAGAGGACCATCCACTCGACGCCCGCCCTGACCCGGGAGGCAGCCGGGTACGTCGACGCGCAGGTCGCGGCGGTGGCCGGGAAGGTCGGTCCGGCGCAGCTGGACCGGCTGGTGGCGGAGGCGATCAAACGCTTCGACCTCGCCGAACCGGATCCGGCGTCGGACCCGGAGGACGGCCACCTCCACGTCGACCCGCGCCACGTCACGATCCACGACGACGACGTCCACTTCGCCGGCACCATGCGGATCGAGGCCGAGGTCGACATCGCCGACGCCCTCGACCTCGACCGCGCCCTCGCCCACGGCGCCGCGACGCTGAAGGCCCTCGGCTCCGACGCCCCGCTGGGTGCCCGTCGCTCGGCCGCGCTCGGGGACCTGGCCCGGACCCAGACCGCGCTCGACCTGTTCAACCAGACCCACCAGGCCAACCAGGCCACGGAGCCCCGACAGTCCAGCGAGCCCAGCCAGCCCACCGAGCCGAGCGAGGAGCCTGCCGCAGCCGACCTGCCGACCGCCCGCGAGGTCGTCCTCCACGTCCACGTCGACGCCGGCTTCACCGGTGAGGCCACGGTGTTCGGTCCGACCGGACGCCTCGAGGAGGGCCAGCGCCTGCTGCTGCTCGACCAGGTCCGATCCTGGTGTGCCGACTCCCGCACCCGGATCATCGTCAAGCCCGTCATCGACCTCAACGCCGACCTCTCAACCGCCGCGTACGCGGTCCCCGACCGGATCCGCGAGCAGATCATCCTC
>DASTPB010000297.1:0-4288 GCA_035762385.1 Nocardioides sp.
CGGGCCGTCCCCAGCCTGGCGGACGAGTACGACCAGGCGAGGTACGTCGTCGACCACCGCGAGCAGATCCAGGCCGCCATCACCTACCTGGACCAGCACACCCTGCCCCGGGACGAGCTCGAGCGCACGGTGGACGAGAGCGTGGCGACCCTGGGCGCGATCGAGACGACGTACGACGAGGTGGGCGCCGCACGGGACGTGCTCGAGATCGACGGGTTCCGCGGGACGTACGACAACGCGCTCGAGGCGATCGAGCACGTCGGCAACGCCTGGGGCGCACGACCCGATCTCGACTCCATCAGCCGGCTCGCGGACGTGGCCGAGCAGGTGCAACCCTTCGCCGACCAGGTCGACGTGCTCGTCCCCGTCTACTACGGCGGCGCGCTCGCGGTGCTGGACAACTTCGCGCGGGACGAGCTCGCCGGCACCCTCGTGGTCATGGCGATGGCCTTCGGCCTCGCCGTGGTGCTCGGTCGCGCCGTCGGCTTCTGGGTGCGTCGCGGCCGACCCGGCCTGGTCGCCGTCGTGCTGCAGCGGCTCGGCACGCAGGTGTGGCACCGGTGGTACGCCCGCAACCTGCCGTACGTCATGGGCGCGCCGCTGTACGACGCCGCACGCACCCGCATCCACCACGAGGTCGTGGCGGACCCGGAGGAGGCGCTCGACGAGGAGTCGTTCCGCGAGCTCGAGGCGTACTTCGCGCGGAGGACACCGCCCGCCGGGGCTTTGGAGGCCGAGGTCAGACCAGCGGCGGCTGGGTCTTCTCCCGCACCTCGTCCTCGGTGACCCCCGGGGCGAGCTCGACGAGCTTGAGCGCCCGGTCGCCGAGGGTGCCCGAGGGGGCGACCTCGCCCGTGGCGGGGTCGATCACGTCGATCACGCACAGGTCGGTGATGATCCGCTGCACCACGCGCTTGCCGGTGTAGGGCAGGTCGCACTCGTTCAGGATCTTCAGCGAGCCGTCCTTGGCGGTGTGCTCCATCAGCACGATCACCCGCTTGGCGCCGTGGACCAGGTCCATCGCGCCACCCATGCCCTTGACCATCTTGCCGGGGATCATCCAGTTCGCGATGTCGCCCACCGCGGACACCTGCATCGCACCCAGGATCGCGGCGTCGATCTTGCCGCCGCGGATCATCCCGAACGACTGCGCGGAGTCGAAGAACGACGCCCCCTTGCGCAGCGTCACCGTCTCCTTGCCGGCATTGATCAGGTCGGCGTCCTCCTCGCCCTCGAAGGGGTACGCCCCCACGCCGAGGATGCCGTTCTCGCTCTGCAGCACCAGCTCCACGTCGTCGGCGACGTAGTTGGGCACCAGCGTCGGCAGGCCGATCCCGAGGTTCACGTAGGAGCCGTCGACCAGCTCCGAGGCGGCACGTGCCGCCATCTCCTCGCGCGTCCAGCCCTTCTTGTCCGCCATGTCAGCCTCCCAGTCCGTGCGTCGCGGCGTCGTCCACCAGTGCGTCCCCCGACGATGCGGGACGCGGTCGGGTCGTGACCTTCTCGATCTTCTTGTCCGCCGCCTGCTCGGGCGTCAGCGCGACCACCCGCTGCACGTAGACACCCGGGGTGTGGATGTCGTTGGGGTCGAGCTCGCCCGGCTCGACGAGCTCCTCGACCTCCGCGATCGTCACCCGCCCGCTCATCGCGGCCAGCGGGTTGAAGTTGCGCGCGGACTGCCGGTAGATCAGGTTGCCGTGCCGGTCGCCCTTCCAGGCCCGCACCAGGCCGAAGTCCGCCACGATGGCCTCCTCGAGGACGTACTCCTTGTCCCCCTCGGCGGTGGCGAACACCTTGGTCTCCTTCGGCGGTGAGGAGACGATCACGTTGCCGGAGTCGTCGTACTTCCACGGCAGGCCGCCCTCGGCGACCTGGGTGCCGACACCGGTCGCGGTGTAGAAGCCCGGGATGCCCGACCCACCCGCGCGCATCCGCTCGGCGAGCGTGCCCTGAGGGGTCAGCTCGACCTCGAGCTCGCCGTGCAGGTACTGCCGGGCGAACTCCTTGTTCTCCCCCACGTAGGAGGAGATCATCCGTCGGATCCGCTTCGCGAACAGGAGCTTGCCCAGCCCCCACTCGTCCACGCCGCAGTTGTTCGAGACCGCCTCGAGGTCGGTCGTGCCCGCTTCGAGGATCGCGTCGATCAGCACGGAGGGGATGCCCGACAGCCCGAACCCACCGACCGCGAGGGTGGCGCCGTCCGGGATGTCGGCGACCGCCTCGGCCGCAGAAGAGACCACTTTGTCCATGCCCGAGACGATAGCGGGGGTGTGACCGCCGCCACCGTGTGGGCGGGCACCACAGTCCGAGGGTCCGGGTGTGCGCGTGAGCGGGTTCCCCACGAGGGCGCACCGGCGCCCGTCACCGGTCAGCGTGGCTATCCTCGGCTCGTGACCGCTCGCGCCGTTCGCCCCCACGACTGGTCGGGGGTGCGGCTGCACGTGGTGACCGGCAAGGGAGGCACCGGGAAGTCGACGGTCGCCGCGGCGCTCGCCCTGGGGCTGGCCACCTCGGGTCGCCAGGTGCTGCTCTGCGAGGTCGAGGGCCGCCAGGGCATCGCCCGCATGTTCGACGTCGACCCGCTGCCCTACGAGGAGCGGCGCATCGCCAAGGGCGCCCCGGACGAGGACGGACGCGCCGGGCAGGTCCACGCGCTCCACATCGACCCGGAGTCGGCGCTGATGGAGTACCTCGCGATGTACTACAAGCTCGGTCGGGCCGGGAGGGCCCTCGACCGCTTCGGCGTCATCGACTTCGCCACCACCATCGCGCCCGGTGTGCGCGACGTGCTCCTCACCGGCAAGGTGTACGAGGCCGTGCAGCGGCCCCGCGGCGGCCGCCAGGCGGGCCAGATCACGTACGACGCCGTGGTGCTCGACGCGCCGCCCACCGGTCGCATCTGCCAGTTCCTCGGCGTCAACTCCGAGCTGGCCGGGCTCGCCAAGGTGGGCCCGATCAAGACCCAGGCCGACAAGGTGATGGAGCTGCTGCGCTCACCCCGGACCGCCGTGCACCTCGTCACGATCCTGGAGGAGATGCCGGTCCAGGAGACCTCCGACGGCATCGCCGAGCTGCGCGCCGCGGGCCTGCCCGTCGGCGGCGTCGTGGTCAACCTGGTGCGTCCGCGTGCCCTCAGCCCCCACGCACTCGCCAGCGTGCGCGAGGGCACCGTCGATCCCACCGGGATCACCTCGGAGCTGACCCGCGCCCGGGTCGACGTCGACGCCGGGCTCGTGGAGTCGCTCGTCGCCGAGGCCCGTGACCACGCCGTACGACGTCAGCTCGAGGACGAGCAGCGCGAGCTGGTCGCGGCCGAGGGCGTGCCCACCTACGAGCTGCCTCGCCTACCGGGCGGCATCGACCAGGGCGCGCTCGTCGAGCTCGCCGAGCTCCTGCGACACCAGGGGATGGCGTGAGCCTCACCCCAGCTCACGGAGGTCAGCTGACGCCAGTGCTCGACGTCGACGCCCTCCTCGACGACCGGAGCACCGAGATCGTCGTGTGCTGCGGCGCGGGCGGTGTCGGCAAGACCACGACGTCCGCCGCGCTCGCGCTGCGCGCCGCCGAGCGGGGCCGGAAGGTCGTGGTGCTGACCATCGACCCGGCGCGCCGCCTGGCGCAGGCGATGGGGATCGAGCACCTCGACAACACCCCGCGGCCCGTCCTGTCCGTCGACGCGAGCGCGGGCGGTTCGCTCGACGCGATGATGCTCGACATGAAGCGGACCTTCGACGAGGTGGTCGAGTCGCAGGCCAGCCCCGAGAAGGCGAGGCAGATCCTGGAGAACCCTTTCTACGTGGCCCTGTCCAGCTCCTTCGCGGGAACGCAGGAGTACATGGCGATGGAGAAGCTCGGCCAGCTGCACCGGCAGGCGCAGGCCGACGGCAGCCACGACCTGATCGTCGTGGACACCCCGCCGTCGCGCTCGGCGCTCGACTTCCTCGACGCCCCGGAGCGGCTGTCGAGCTTCCTCGACGGGCGGTTCATCCGGCTGCTGCTCGCCCCCGCCCGCGGACCGGCGAGGCTGATGACGGCCGGCTTCTCGGTCGTGACGAACGCGCTCACCAAGGTGCTCGGCGCGCAGGTGCTGCGCGACATGCAGACCTTCGTCGCGGCCTTCGACACCCTCTTCGGCGGCTTCCGTCAGCGGGCCGAGCAGACCTTCGCGCTGCTCCAGGCCGACGGCACCGCCTTCGTCGTCATCGCCGCACCGGAGCCGGACGCCCTGCGCGAGGCGGCGTACTTCGTCGACCGGCTCACCGACGACGACATGCCGCTGGCCGGCCTG
>DASTPB010000298.1:0-2047 GCA_035762385.1 Nocardioides sp.
CTCGACCAGTCGCGCCCGCAGCTCGTCGAGCCCGGCGCCGGTGCGCCCGCTCACCGGGAGGACCGGCGCCGCTCGCAGCGAGGTCGACTCGAGCTCGGCCCGCACCCTCGCAGTGGCGGGACCCGGGTCGGCGAGGTCGGAACGCGACACAGCGACCACGCCGTGGGCCACGCCGAGGGCGTCGAGGGCTGACAGGTGCTCGGCGGCCTGCGGCATCCACGGGTCGTCGGCGGCCACGACGAACAGGACGGCCGGCACCGGTCCGACACCGGCCAGCATGGTCGAGACGAAGCGCTCGTGACCGGGGACGTCGACGAAGGCCACGTCGCCGACCGGAGGCAAGGAGGTCCAGACGTAGCCGAGCTCGATCGACAGACCGCGGCGGTGCTCCTCCTCGAGACGGTCCGGGTCGCTTCCGGTGAGCGCTCGCACGAGCGTGGACTTGCCGTGGTCGACGTGGCCGGCGGTGGCGATGACGTGCACGGGTCAGTCCCCGACCGAGCCGGCGGTACGTCGTACGGCCTCGGCCAGCACGCGGTCCTGGTGGGGCGGCACGGTGATCAGGTCGAGGAAGAGCCGGCCGCGTGCGACGTACCCGACCACCGGCGGCTCGCCGAGCCGGAGCGGCGCGGCGAGCCCCGCGGGCAGGGCCACCGCGGCACTGGGGATCTCCACGCCAGGAGCGCCACCGCCGCCCACCGCGGCCGTCGACGTTACCGCCTCGGCGGGGACGACCGCGGCCAGCTCGGCGGCGAGCTTCTCGGCTCGAACCAGCAGGTCGTCGGCCGACGCCGACAGCGCGAGGGCGACCGGAGGCGGAGGCCCGGTGAGCGTCGCCTCGAGGGCGGCGAGCGTGAGCTTGTCGACGCGGAGGGCGCGGGCGAACGGGTGGCGCCTCAGCCCTTCGACGAGTTCGGCGCGACCGAGCAGCAGACCGCACTGGGGACCGCCGAGGAGCTTGTCTCCCGACGCGGTCACCAGGTCGGCACCGGCACGCAGGGCCGCCGAGGCGCTGGGTTCGTGGGGCAACCGGGGGTGCGGGGTGAGCAGGCCGGAGCCGATGTCGGCCACGACCGGGACCTGGAGCCCGGCGAGCTCGGCCACCGGCACGGACGAGGTGAACCCCTCGACGACGAAGTTGGAGGGGTGCACCTTGAGCACGAACGCGGTCTGCTCGTCGACCGCCGCCTCGTAGTCAGCCAGCCGCACCCGGTTCGTAGTGCCGACCTCGCGCAGCGTCGCGCCGACCGACTCCACGAGCTCGGGGATCCTGAAGCCGTCTCCGATCTCGACCATCTCGCCGCGGGCCACGACCACGTTGCGCCCCATGGCGAGGGCACAGGTGACCAGGGCCAGAGCGGCGGCGCCGTTGTTGACGACGTGGACCGCGCCGGCGTCCGGCACCGCCGCGGCCAGGGCGGCCATCGCGGAGCGGCCGCGACGTCCTCGGCGCCCGGACCCCAGGTCGAGCTCGACGTCGGTGGCGCCCGCGGCGATCGTCATGGCCTCGACCGCCGCCTCGGAGAGCGGGGCCCGGCCGAGGTTCGTGTGGACGATGACGCCCGTGGCGTTGAGGACCGGGCGCATGGCCGTGGCTGCCCCGGGTACCAGGGACACGGCCTCGTCGGCGACGTCCGCAGGGGAGATGTCGCCGATGCGGCAGTTCTCCAGTGCCCGGCGGACCGCCTCCTTCACGAGACGCTCGCCGACTCTGCCCGCGGCGTCACGTAGGCGCGGGTCCGCGAGGATGTGGTCGGTGCGCGGAGTGGAGCGGCGCTGGTCGGTCACGGCATGCCCTTCCCCGGGAGTTCCTCCGCCGGTCTCGCACCCTAACACCGCCGCTGACCTCGGTCTTTGCCGATCAGAGCGGGCGTCGGGTCAGCCCTGGCGAGCGAGCCGCCGACACGCGACCTCGGCCAGCCACGCCGCGGCGTCGGGCACCACCGAGTCGTCGAAGGCGGCACGAGGGGAGTGGTTGTCGGGCGCCGACTTGTAGTCCTCGACCGGGCAAGCGCTGACGAAGAGGTAGGCCCCGGGCACCTTCTCC
>DASTPB010000299.1:0-12942 GCA_035762385.1 Nocardioides sp.
TCGAGCAGGTGCTGCGGTGCGAGTCCGTCCTGACCGCCTGGCTCGGAGCCTGAACGGCAACAGTGGACACTTTCGGGCAGCAGGTGCCGGAAAGTGTCCACACACCTGAGAGGCTGCCCACGTGGTGAAGAGCAAGACCAAGGGTCCCGTCGTGCAACGTCGCGACCAGATCGACGAGGGCACGACCGACCAGCGGCTGCTCGACTCGCGCGGCCCGAGCGACTGGATCCACACCGACCCGTGGCGGGTGATGCGCATCCAAGCCGAGTTCATCGAGGGCTTCGGTGCGCTGGCCGAGCTCGGGCCGGCGATCGCGGTGTTCGGCTCCGCGCGCACGCACCCCGGCGACACGACGTACGAGCGGGCCGAGCAGACCGGCCGGGCCCTGGTGGACGCCGGGTTCGCGGTGATCACCGGCGGTGGACCGGGCTCGATGGAGGCGGCCAACAAGGGCGCCAGCGAGGCCGGCGGCGTGAGCGTGGGGCTCGGCATCGAGCTGCCCTTCGAGTCGGGCCTCAACCAGTGGTCGGACATCGGCGTGAACTTCCGCTACTTCTTCGCCCGCAAGACGATGTTCGTCAAGTACTCCCAGGGCTTCGTCGTCCTGCCCGGCGGCCTCGGCACCCTCGACGAGCTCTTCGAGGCGCTGACGCTGGTGCAGACGCGCAAGGTCACGTCGTTCCCCATCGTGCTCATCGGCACGGCGTACTGGTCGGGGCTCTTCGACTGGTTGCGGGAGACGGTGCTGGCGGAGGGCAAGATCAATGCCTCCGACCTCGACATGATGGTGGTGACCGACGACGTCGACGAGGCCGTGGGGCTGATGGTGGCCGCCCGCGAGGACCGCTGGCCCACCCCCGAGCCGGAGCGGCCCGAGTGATGACGTGGTTCTTCGCCGTCCTCGTGGTGCTGGTCATGGGCGGCATCGCGATGGTGGCGTCCGGCCGCGGCGGCTCGATGCCACCGGCGTACGACGACCGCCCCGACCTCGCGCTGCCCGACGATCGCCCGATCGGGGCGCAGGACCTGCGCACCGTGCGGTTCCCGCTCGCGTTCCGCGGCTACCGGATGTCCGAGGTCGACGCCCTCCTCTCCCGGCTCGCGACCGAGCTCGAGGAGCAGGCCCGCGACGACAGGGGCCCCGGTCCCGACGCGTCGGCCTCGTCTGGCGAGCCGCCGCACGTCTAGGGCAGACTGCCGCGTCATGTCGTTCCCGATCGTCGTCTGGATCCTCACGGTCCTGGCCGCCGTGGTGATCGTGCTGACCAGGGTGCGCCTGCGTGGCCCGGCAGCGGCGGGCCGCTTCTCCATCAGCAGCCGGGTGCCGCTGACGCACTTCGTGGCCGGCGTCGTCGCGCTGGTGCTGTGGGTCGGCGTGCTGGTGGCGCCGGAGGACTCCCTGCTCGGCGGACCGCTCGTCGGCATCCTGGCGATCGCCTGCTGGTGGGTCACTGCCGCGTGCGGTCTGCTCATCCTCGCGCGGTGGCTGCCGGCCAAGGGTCGACACGCCCCCGAGGCCGCCGGCGACTCGTGGAGCGACGGGCCGGGGTTGTCGCTGCTGGCGCACCTCGGGATGGTGCTCGGCGTGCTGGTCTTCACCTACGCCTACCTCACCGCGGCCGTGTGAGACCCCCGCGGCCGAGGCTCAACGGCCGCGGAAGACCGGCTTCTCCTTCGCCATGAACGCGTCGACGGCGGCGAGGTGGTCCTCGGTGCCGCCGGTCAGCGCCATCTTGTCGGCCTCGAAGGCCAGCGACTCCTCCAGCGGGTGCGCAGCGGCGTACGCCACCGCCTGGCGGATCGAGCCGAACGCGACGGTCGGACCCGACGCCAGCCGCACGGCCAGCTCGCCCACCGCCCCCGCGAGCTCCTCGGCCGTGACCACCTGCGTGGCCAGCCCGAGCTCGAGCGCCTCCTGGGCGGACACGGTGCGTGGGAAGTAGAGCAGCTCCATCGCCTTGGCGCGCCCCACGAGACGCGGCAGCGTCCAGCTCGACCCGGTGTCGCAGGAGAGCGCCACCCCGGCGAAGGAGGTGTTGAAGCCGGCCGTGTCGACGACGACCCGGAAGTCCGCGGCGAAGGCGAGGCTCGCTCCTGCCCCGGCCGCGACGCCGTTGACCGCGGCGACGACGGGCTTGGGCATCGTCGCCAGGGCGAGCACGATCGGGTTGTAGTGCTGCTCGACCGTCTGCGACAGCGGGACGTCCGCCTCGCCCTTCAGGCCGGCGAGGTGCTCCTTGAGGTCCTGGCCCACGCAGAACGCTCGGCCGCTGCCGGTGAGCACGACGCACCGCACCTCGGGGTCGTCGGCGACCCGGTGGACGGTGTCGCGCAGCAGGTCCTTGGTGGCGACGTCGAGGCCGTTCATCGCCTCGGGCCGGTTGAGCGTGATCGTCGCGACGCCGTCCTCGACGTGGAGCAGGACGGGGGGTTCGGAGGTCGTCATGGCCGCAGTCTGCCCGACCCGACACAGGTGTTTGCGCCCTGTGGTGCCGATCACGCGGGTCATGGGGGATAATGACGCCGTACGACGCCGATCGAGGTGGCCGAAAACGACTCAGCCGCCTCGATTCGCATGTGATGAGCCACATCCAGTGATGGCTGAACAGGAAGAGGTGCGCCGATGGCCGCCATGAAGCCCCGCACGGGCGACGGACCGCTCGAGGTGACCAAGGAAGGCCGCGGCATCGTCATGCGCGTCCCGCTCGAGGGTGGTGGACGACTGGTGGTCGAGCTCAACGCCGAGGAGGCCTCGGCTCTCGGTGACGCCCTCAAGGACGTCGTCGGCTGATCGTGCCCAGCACCGCACTGCCGCCCCAGGTCTCACCGCCCGAGTTCGCCCTCAGCCCCGCGCTGCCGCACCAGATCGGCGGTGCGGAGGTCTGGGCGTTCCCGGTCCTGCCCGACGAGGACGGGCCGCTCCTCGGCCCCGGGGCCGACGAGGCCGGTGACGCCCTCGGCGTCGACCTGCTCGCCGCGCTCGAGGCCTCGCGGGCCAGCGGTCGCACCGGCGAGGTGACCACGGTCCCCGTCGCCCGGGCCGACGGGCCCGGACTCGTGCTGCTCGTCGGTGTCGGCGAGGCGAGCACGACCGACTTCCGTCGCGCCGGCGCGGCGCTGGCCCGGGCCACCAAGGACCGCGGCAGCGTCGTGACGTCGCTCGCGTCGATCGCACCCGACGAGGGCCTCGGCGCCTTCGTCGTCGGGGCGATGCTCGGCTCCTTCGCCTTCCACTGGCGCTCCACCGGTCCGAAGGAGCGTCCGGTCGCCCGGATCGTGCTCGCCGGGGTGGACGACGACGGCGCCGACGACGAGCTCGCACGCGCGATCGCGCACGGCGGTGCCGGCTGGCGCTCGCGCACCCTCGCAACGGTCCCCGCCAACCTCAAGACCCCGGCCTGGCTGGCCGACCAGGCCGTCGAGGTCGGCGAGGCGGCCGGCCTCGAGGTCGAGGTCTGGGACGACGCGCGCCTGGAGGCCGAGGGCTTCGGCGGCATCCGTGCCGTCGGCGGTGGCTCGGTCAACGAGCCCCGGCTGATCCGCATGGACTACACCCCGCGCGGGGCGACCAAGCGCATGCCGACGGTGGTCATCATCGGCAAGGGCATCACCTTCGACACCGGCGGCCTCGACATCAAGCCCAGCGAGGGCATGCTGACGATGAAGCGCGACATGAGCGGAGGCGGCGCCGTCATCGCGACCATGGCCGCGCTCCGCGACGTCGACTGCCCGGTCCGCGTGGTGGGGCTCGTGCCCGCCGCGGAGAACGCCGTGAGCGGCTCCGCGATGCGCCCCGGCGACGTCATCACCCACTTCGGTGGCCGCACCTCCGAGGTCAACAACACCGACGCCGAGGGTCGACTCGTGCTGGCCGACGCGATGGCGTACGCCGTCCGCGAGCTCGAGCCGGCCGCGATCCTCGACATCGCCACCCTCACCGGCGCGATGAAGGTGTCGCTCGGCCAGTGGACCGGCGGCTACTTCGCCAACCACGAGGGCCTGGCCGAGCAGGTGCAGGCCGCAGCGACGGCGTCGGGCGAGATCAGCTGGCGGATGCCGCTGGTCGCCGACTACGAGGACAAGATCGCCTCCGACATCGCCGACGGTGACAACGCCGCGGGCGGCCCGGGGGCCATCACCGCGGCGCTCTTCCTGCAGCACTTCGTCGGTGACGTGCCCTGGGCCCACATCGACTTCGCCTCCGTCGCGGAGTCGCCGACCGACCGCTTCGAGTGGACCGCCGGTCCCAGCGGCTGGGGGCCGCGGCTGCTGCTCACCTGGCTCGGCTCCGACGACCCGCTGGCCGGGATCGCCTGATGCTCGGGCTCACCGTCCGCTGGTCGCTGGCCGACGCACCGGAAGGGGTCGAGGAGGAGCTGGCCTCCTACGTCGCCGAGACGTCGCACGCCCGGTTCACCGGCATGGCCGGGCTGCGGTTCAAGACCTGGCGCCAGGTGCCGGGCGAGTGGTTCGAGGGCTGCTACGTCTTCGCCACCAGCGAGGCGCGCGAGGACTTCCAGCGCACCTTCACCGAGGGCGCCGCCGAGGCACCCGGCTCCCGGATCATCGGCAGCCCCCCGATCCTCATCGAGGCGTGCGACGTCGTCGCGATCGCCGAGGGCTGGGACGGCTTCAGCGCCGCCCCCCGCCTGTAGGCGCGGGCGGGTCAGGCCTCGGGGGCCCACTCCTTCTTCGCGGCGAGCAGGCCGTCACCGACGGGGAGCAGCACCGGCACGAGGGCCTCGTGCTCGAGGATGGTGCGACCGAGGTCGCGGATCGTGACGGTCTCCTCGTCGCGCTGGGCCGGGTCGGCCACCCGGTCGTGCCAGAGGGCGTTGTCGAACGCCACGATCCCGCCCGGCCGCAGCAGGCGGAGCGCCTCCTTCAGGTAGGCGGCGTACTCGCGCTTGTCGCCGTCGCAGAAGACCAGGTCGTAGTGGCCGTCGGTGAGCCGGGGAAGCACGTCGAGCCCTGCTCCGGCGATGGTGCGCGCGCGGTTGCCGGGGATCCCCGCCTCGCTGAAGGTCTCCTTGGCGAGGCGCTGGTGCTCGGCCTCGATGTCGACGGTGGTGAGCACGCCGTCGGCGCGCATGCCGCGCAGCAGCCAGAGGCCGGACACGCCCGTCCCGGTGCCGATCTCGACGACGGCTCGCGCGTCGAGGACGGAGGCGAGGAAGCGCAGGGCGGCGCCGACGCCGGGGCCGACGGGGGCCACGCCCACCTCCTCGGCGCGGCTGCGGGCGGCGGCCAGGAGCTCGTCCTCGGCCACGAACGCCTCGGCGTAGGACCAGCTCGCGGGCTTGGGCGGCGTGGTGTTGTTCGGCACGCGGGGACTCTATCGCGCAGCAGTGGCTCGGCGTGGCCGGGAACACACGGGCGGGCCCGGTCGTTGGAGGCGGTGACCCGGGCAGGAGTTCTTGGCCGGTCCGCACGTGGTTCACAGGGAACTCTCAGGCGGGATGCCTAGCGTCAGGAAGGACAACGAGCCGTTGCAGCTGCGGTCGAGGAAGACGAGCCAGGGAGCGCCCGTGGGTGATCAGGTGGACGCCGCCTCGGGTGCCGTCGGCGTGCCCACGTGGGACGAGGTCGTCGAGCAGCACTCCGACCGTGTCTTCCGCCTGGCCTACCGCCTGACGGGCAACCGTCCCGACGCCGAGGACCTCACCCAGGAGGTCTTCGTCCGGGTCTTCCGCTCGCTCGACACCTACACGCCGGGCACCTTCGAGGGGTGGCTGCACCGCATCACGACCAACCTGTTCCTCGACGGTGCGCGCCGCAAGCAACGCATCCGGTTCGACCCCCTCTCCGACGAGCGCGCCGCCCGGTTGACCAGCCCGGCTCCGGCCCCGGAGCTCGCGGTGGCCGACCAGACCTTCGACGACGACATCGAGACGGCCCTCGCGACGCTCCCGCCCGACTTCCGGGCCGCGGTCGTGCTGTGCGACGTCGAGGGCCTCAGCTACGAGGAGATCGCCGAGATCATGGATGCCAAGCTCGGCACGGTGCGCTCGCGCATCCACCGTGGTCGCACGATGCTCCGCAAGGCCCTCGCCCACCGCGAGCCGGCCGCGGGACGCTCGCGCTACTCCGGCCCCCTGGCGCCCCGTCCTCGCGGGGAGGTGCGATGAGCCACCTCGGATCGCGGGTCAGCGCGCTCCTCGACGGCCATCTCGCGCCGGAGGAGGAGGAGCGCTGCTGGAACCACGTGCACGCCTGCCACGCCTGCCGTGACCTCGTCGAGCAGGAGGGGTGGGTCAAGACCCAGCTCGCCCAGCTGTCCTTCGGCCCGGGCGAGCCGTCCCACGACTTCAAGTCCGCCCTGGTGGGCCGCTGCTCCGCGCTGCAGCCCGGTGCCGGCCCCGGCCTGGTCGTGCCGCCGTTCCCGACCTCGCGCCAGCGCTCCCGTCGCGGACTGGTCGTCATCGGCGGCGGGGCGGCGAGTGCCTGCGTCGTCGGCGTGCTGGCCCTCGGCGTGGCCGGTGGCCCGCGGGTCGACCCCCGTCCGCCGGTCACGGACCTGAGTCGGCCGACCGGTCCCGCCAGCCCGGCCGTCATCGGCGACGACCGTCTGACACGCGGACCGGCCTCACCCTCCCGGACGCCCCTGGCCGAGCGCCTCGTGGCGATCCGGGAGAAGATTGCCCCGTGAGCGACGAGCACCGGTCCGACGAGCAGGCCCCGGACGAGCAGCACGAGGAGCCCACCCAGCCGCTGGCCGGTTGGCGCGCCGACGAGCCCGACCGGGAGCACGAGCCCGCACCCGCGCAGCCGGAAGGCCGCGTCTACGGCACCCCCGAGCCCGCCGCCGCCTCCACACCGCCGCCGCACCGCGCGCCCTACGGCGAGGCGCCCTCCACACCCCAGCAGCCGGGTGCCGCCCCCGAGGCCGCCGCACCGACCGTGCCGTACCCGACCCAGGGCCCGTACCCGCAGCAGCCGCCCTGGTTCGGCCCCGGCCCGCGCCCGGCCTACGCCCAGCCGACGACGGTCGCCCGCAAGATCCCGCTCTGGGTCTGGCCCGCAGTCGCCTGCCTCGCCCTGGTCGTCGGCATGCTCGGCGGGCTCGCCGGCGGCGCGATCCAGGACGAGCTCTCCGCCCGTCCGGGCACCAACGACAACGGGATCAACGGCGTACGCACCCAGACCGCCGCCCCGCTCGAGGCCGACAACGGCTCGGTCGCCGCCGTGGCGCAGGCGCTCCTGCCCAGCACCGTGCAGATCGTGGCCGAGCTCGACGGACGGGAGAACGGCGCCACGGGCTCCGGCTTCGTCCTCGACCGCGAGGGCCACGTCGTGACCAACAACCACGTCGTCGCCTCGGCGGCCGAGGACGACGGGCCGATCGTCGTCATCGACCACAAGGGACAGCGGCTGGAGGCCAGCGTGGTGGGCCGCAGCTCGGTGTACGACCTCGCCGTGCTGGAGGTCGAGGGCGACGGGAAGCTCGAGCCGGCGGCCCTGGGCGCCTCGCAGGTCCTGCACGTCGGGGATCCGGTCATCGCCTTCGGCGCGCCGCTCGGCCTGAGCCAGACCGTGACCTCGGGCATCGTCAGCGCCCTCAACCGGCCGGTGACCACCTCGGGGCAGTCCGACGACGACTCCTCCTACATCAACGCCGTGCAGACCGACGCGGCCATCAACCCCGGCAACTCCGGTGGACCGCTGGTCAACCTCGCCGGCGAGGTCGTCGGGGTGAACTCCGCGATCGCCACCAACGGCGGCGCCTCGGGTGAGGCGGGCAACATCGGTGTCGGCTTCGCGATCCCGATCGAGCAGGTGCGCACGACCGTCGACCAGATCCTGCGGACCGGCCGCGCCGAGTATCCCGTCATCGGGGCGCAGGTCCGCACGGGGGGCGAGCCCGACGCGGCGGGCGCGACGATCACCGAGGTCATGCCCGACACCCCTGCCGAGCGTGCCGGCCTGGAGAAGGACGACGTGATCACGGCGGTCGACGACCTGCCCGTCAACGACGGCATCGCGCTGATCGTGGCCATCCGGACCCACCTGCCCGGCGAGACCGTCGAGATGTCGGTGGTCCGCGGCGGCGAGGAGCGCGTCGTCCAGGTCGAGCTCGACGGCAAGGTCGGCTGACGGGACGTCAGTCGGTGTCGGCGTCCGCGTCGACGAACGGGTGCTGGTCCACGAACTCCTTCGTCTCGGCATACATCCGCTGGATGAACTCCTCGAGCTGCACCCGCTCCACGCGCCACTGACCGCGGCCGCCGATCTTGATGGCCGGCAGCTCACCGCGGCGGACCAGCGCGTAGACCTGCGCGCCCGAGGTGTTGAGCACCTCCGCGACGTCGGCGAGCGTCAGGAAGCGCGGGTCGTCGGCCATGGGTCCATCGTGCCACCGCGCGCCGGGCTCGCGTCGCCGCCCGGCCGTCCGCTGTGGAGAGACAGGTGTGAAGTCCGTCCGGTGTGGCAATGATGACGTCGTGCCTCGGACCATCTCTCGGACCTCTTCACCCGCCGCGCCGTCGGCCCGCTCCGGCGACGTGCCGCCCGCGACCCGGGCGACGACATCCGGGTGGCGCGACCCGCGGCTGTGGATCGGCGTGGTGCTGGTGACCGGGTCCGTGGTGGCGGGCGCGCGCATCCTGTCCGGCGCCGACGACATGACGTCGGTGTGGGCGGCCTCCTCCGACCTCGCGACGGGTCAGACCCTCACCGCCGAGGACCTGGAGCCCACCCGGGTGCGCTTCGACGATCCCGCCGACCGCGACCACTATCTCGGCGTCGACGACGAGCTGCCGGCGACGCTCACCCTGACCCGTCCGCTGTCGTCGGGAGAGCTGGTGCCCGTCGCCGCGCTGGGGGAGCGGGCCGCCGGCGACACCGTGTCCGTGTCGATCGCGGTCGCTCCCGAGCACGTGCCCACCGACCTGGTCCGCGGCTCCCGGGTCGACGTGTGGGTCGTGGCCGACCGCACCGTCGCGCAGCGCCGGGGCCGGGCGCCCGCCGAGCTCGTCCTGGACGACGTCGCCGTCCTCGACGCACCGGTCGTGTCCGACGCCTTCGCGTCGGCGACCAGCCGACAGCTCGTCCTGGCCGTGCCCGAGGCCGACGAGGAGTCGCTGGGCGAGGTCCTGGCGGCCGTGGGCGACGACCGGGTCCGGGTCGTCGGCAGGAGCTGATGACGTGATCTGCGTGCTGCTGCTCGCGGCGGGCGAGCCGTGGGAGGCGCCGGCCCTCGCCGACCTCGAGGCCCACCCCGGAGTGGTCGTCCTGAAGCGCTGCGTCGACGTCGACGACCTGCTCGCGGCCGTCACGAGCGGTCAGGCGGACGTCGCGGTCGTCTCCCTCGACGCCCCGGGCCTGGACCCGGCCAGCGTCGACCACCTGCGCCGCCATGCGGTGCGTCCGGTCGCCGTGACCTCGGCGCTCCCCGAGGACCTCGATGCCCGCGAGCACGCCGGGCGGCTGGGCATCGCCGCGCTGGTCGGGCGAGGCGAGCTGGCGTCCCTGCCCCGGGTGGTCACCACCGTCGAGGAGGACACCGACACCCGACCGCGGGACGCCCGGCCGGTCCGTGACCCCGACCTCGGCCGGCCGCCCGCGGTCGAGCCCGGGCGCCTGGTGGTCGTCTGGGGTCCGGCCGGCGCACCGGGGCGCACGACGGTCGCGACCAACCTGGCGTGGGAGATCGCCCGCCGCGACACCCCCGTGGTGCTCGCCGACCTCGACCCCTACGGCGGCGCCGTCGCGCAGCAGCTCGGCATCCTCGACGAGGTGTCCGGGCTGCTCTCCGCCGCCCGCCTCGCGGCCGCCGGTCAGCTCGACGACCGGTTCCCCTCCGCCTGCCGGGGCGTCGGTGACCGACTGGCCGTGGTCACCGGCCTGCCGCGGGCCGACCGCTGGCGTGAGGTGCGCGCCGCCCAGGTCGACCAGCTGCTGGAGCGGGCGCGCACCCACGGCCAGGTCGTGGTCGACACCGGGTTCAGCCTCGAGGGCGACAGCGGCTCCGACCTCGGCGGCCGGCCGGGCCGCAACGCGCTGACCCTTGCTGCCCTCGACCAGGCCGATGAGGTCCTGGTCGTGGGCTCCGCCGACCCGGTGGGACTCACCCGGCTCGCCCGTGGCCTGGTGGACCTGCGCGATCACGTCCCCGCCGCGCGGGTGCGGGTGGTGGTCAACCGGATGCGCCCGTCGATCGGGTGGTCGGCGAAGGAGATCGCGGGGATGGTCGAGGGCTTCAGCCGGGTCGCCGGTCTCCACTTCCTGCCCGAGGACCGCGCCGGGCTCGACCGCGCGCTCACGAGCGGGCGCCCGGTCGCCGACCTCGGCAGCTCGGCGCTGGTGCAGGCCCTTGCGGCGCTCGCCGACGCAGTCCTCCCGTCCCACGCTCGTGGAGGCGCCGGCCAAGCGGCCGGGCGCTGCCGGGAGCGGACTGGCCGATTCGTGCCCGGAGCCGGTGCGCGACGTCGTACTCTGCCGCCGTGACCGAGGCACGAGGGTCGTCAAAATTCTGAAAACGGTCAAGATTTGACGTAATTTGGGTCAAAACTCCGAGGGAGACCCGAATGTCACGTCAATTTCGCATCGCTGCCCTGTCGGGCCTCGTCGTCGTCCTGGCCGCGTCGCCCGCGTCGGCCAAGCTCATGCAGGGCACGACCGGCGACGACGCCATCACCGGCAAGAACCGCGCCGACAGGATCATGGCCATCGGTGGCCAGGACAAGGTGACGGCCCGCGGCGGCAACGACAAGGTCTATGCCGGCAACGGCCACGACACGGTGAGCGGCGACGACGGCGACGACTGGATCACCCTGCAGCCCGGCAACGACTGGGGCTCGGGTGGCATCGGCAACGACTCGATCGACGGCGGCCAGGGCGACGACGTGATGTACGGCGGCGAGGGCAACGACAAGCTCACCGCGGGTGACGGCATCGACGCCGTGTACGGCGAGGCGGGCAACGACCTCGTCGGCGGCGGAGACGGCGACGACCGGCTCTTCGGCGGCGACGGCATCGACAAGCACATCGGCAACGGCGGCAACGACTGGATCGACGGTGGACCCGGCGACGACGGCGCGATCCAGGGCGGGCCCGGCAACGACGTGCTGATCGACGGCGAGGGCAACGACGTCAAGATCAAGGGCGACGAGGGCGACGACGTCGTCTTCCTCGGCCCCGGTGCCGACAAGGTCTTCACCGAGCAGGGCAACGACACGATCTACGTCCTCCCGGACGGCCAGCAGGACAAGATCCACTGCGACGACCCGACGCAGGGCGACAACGGCAACGCCGACCGTGTGGTCTTCATCGGCTGGCGCGACGCTGCGGACGTCATCGACTACCGGGGCTCGTGCGAGATCATCGAGGTCTCCGACGTCCTGCCGGCCGGCTGGCCCTACGGGCCGGTCCAGCGCTGAGGCCTACGCAGCGAACAGCAGGTAGAGGCCGCCCACGGTGAAGGCGACCATCGCCACCAGCAGCGGCAGCTGACCGGTGAGCTGGTGGCGCGCGGGCAGCAGCTTGATCGCCCGGTCGTGCGCAGCCACCACGCCGACGATGTGGCCGAGCGTGACTGCGGCCACCTTGGTGACGGCGATGAACGTCGGGTGCGCCGAGAGCCAGTAGTTGACCTCGAGGTCCGCCGTGCCGAGGTAGTCGTCGCCGCGGCTGAACGGGTCGCTGAGCTGGATGACGGTCTGCTGGCCGTACTCGACGAGGTAGGTCAGGTAGTGGGCCACGATGTAGCCCACGATGATCGGTATCACCGAGTGCGCGAACAGGTTGGGCAGCGAGCGCCGCGGGATGTCCTTCCTCACCGCGGTGGCCATGGTGGCGACGGCCAGCACGAACGCGACGCCGGCCGAGAAGGCGATCAGGGCGAGGGTGTCGGGCCACACGCGCGACGTCGACGACGACTGCACGAGCTTCAGCCAGGGCGTGGACTCCCGGAAGGAGTCGAACGCGGTGCTGCCGAACAGGACGCCGACGACTCCCACCAGTCCGGGCCGCGGCACCACGGTGTCGAGGTTCGCGAGCGGGCTGCGCAGGACGAGCACGCCGTCGCGACGTCCCCAGACCGACAGCTTGGCGACCAGCGAGGAGTAGACCTCGAAGGGGTCGGCGCGGGCCAGGAAGGTCGTGCCCCACACGGCCGAGCCGATGAGCATGATGCCGAGGTAGCCCGCGCACCACAGCCGGACGACCCCGACGTCGGTGGCGGACGGGTGGACCAGCTCCAGCCACACGAACGAGAACAACCCGGCGGCGGCCGGCCAGTAGCCGAGGCGGGCCGGGTAGGCGTACAGGCCCTGTCCCTCGGGGACGCCGGAGACCTTGGCGAACAGCATGCTGATCGTGCGCGCCGGGCTGATCGCGCGGAACACCGGCCCCAGCAGCAGCGACGCCGGCACGAGCCCGACCCACAGGAGCACGTAGAAGGTGCCGAGGAACGGGTTGATCAGGGTGTCCTCGCCGAACACCGCGGCGACGCCGACGTAGAGGAAGAACGCCATGCCGAGCACGCGGCCGGCGATCGCCAGCCCGCGTGAGGACACGAAGCGGTCCAGCCATGCAGGAGCCGGGCGGCCGCTGGTCGCTGCGTCGTAGCGCGGCTCGCGCCACGCGACCGCCAGCACGGTGAACGAGATGACGAGCGCGGCCACCGCCCCCGCGATCGCGAGCTCGGAGGGGATCGGCAGGTCCTTCGCGCCGCCGAGGCCGTGCGCCGAGATCGAGCCGCCGACGGCGAGGGGGCTCACCGGACTTCGAGCTGCAGCAGGACCAGTTCGGGCTCGTGGCTCTCGACCTCGACCACGCCCGGGCGGTCGATGACGATCTCGTGCTCGGACGTGCCGGCGTCGTAGGCGATCTCCTGCTCAGGGGTGCTGTGCACGTGGAGCTCGCCGGCCTCGTCGGCCTCGATGGTGAGGACCAGGGGCTGGTCCACCTCGAGCTCGACCCGCTCGCCGTTCGGGGTGAACG
>DASTPB010000300.1:0-20481 GCA_035762385.1 Nocardioides sp.
GGTGACCGCGCTCGCCGCCGAGCCGGTGCTGACCGCCGTCCTCGGCGGCGCCGCCGGTGTCGCGCTGGCGCTCGCCCTCGGCACCGGCACCGTCTCCGCCGTGCGGGTCGGCACGGTCTGGCTCCTGGCGACGGCGACGGTGGTCACCGCCATGGTCGTCGCGCTGCGCGGACCGCTGACCGAGCTGCTCCGGCCCGCCGAAGCCGAACGCGTACGGCGTACGAGCGCCCTCGCGGCCCTCGTGCCGGTGGTCGTCGCCGTGGCCGCGGTCGTCGCGCTGCTGCGCCGGAACTCATCCGCCCCCGACGCCTGGGCCTTCACCGCCCCCGCGGTGGTGGGCCTGGCCGCGGGGCTCCTGGCCGCCGCGGTCGTGCGGCTCGTCGCGGGCCGGCTCTCCCGGCGCCCCGGTCTCGGCCCGTCCCTCGCCGGCCACCGCCTCGCACTGCCGCGAGCGGCGACCGGCCTCCCCGTCCTGGTCGGGTCGGCGGTGCTCCTGGGCTGTGCGGCCAACACCGCCCTGGCCGTCCACGACTGGCGGGACGACACGGCGCGCGTGACGTCGGCGACGCCGCTGGTGGTCTCGTACGACGGACCTGCCGACGAGCTGCTCGAGGCGACCCGCGAGGCCGACCCGGAGGGCCGGTGGCTGATGGCGGCCGTCCGCGTGCTGGAGGACGACCGGCCGATCTCACGTCGCGTCTACCTCGACACGACCCGCTACGAGCGCGTCGTCGGCGACCGCCTGGACGGGACCGCCGCCTCCGACGGCTCCGCTCGCGTGTCCGACCTCGGTGCCGTCGCTGCCGACACCGACCCCGAGCCCGTCACCTCCGGGCAGCGCATGACCGCCCGCCTCAGCCTCGACGGGCCGCGTCCGCGGCCGCTGCGCCTCGACGTGCTGACCGTCAGCCCGTCCGGCGCGGGCCGCCAGACCGTCTTCGCCCGGCCCACGCCCGGGACGCCGACCGTGGTGTCCACCGACCTGACCCGGTGCGAGTCCGGCTGCCGGGTGACCGGCATGGAGGTCGCGATCGGCGCCCCCTGCGGCTCCGACACGTGGGCCCAGCCCCGCTGCCGGCGTCCGGCCCTCACGCTCACCGAGCTCGACCTCGGCGGGCTCGACGTGCTGGCCCGCCCCTGGGTGCTGGCCGAGCCCGACGACCGTCCCCCGGGCGAGGTCGTCGCGACACCCGGACGCCTCCGGGTCCGGCCGAGCAGCGCCGGCACCAGCTACCTCGACACCGACCGGTCGCCGTGGGCCACCCCGGTCCTCGCCACCACGAGCGTGGAGTGGCCCGACGAGCCCGAGGCACCGACCACCGGTGGCATGGCGCGTCCGGCCCGCGTCCTCGCGACCGCCGAGGCCCTGCCGGTCGTCGGCGCGGCCGGGACGGTCCTCGACCTGTCCACGTCCGTGATCCCCGGCACCGGTGCCGTCGCCCGCGCCGAGCCGCTGGTCCTCGCGCGCGCCGACACCCCGGACGGCGTGCTGGCCCGCATCGGAACCGCCCGCTCCGGGTCCGACCTCTCGCGCGAGGTGGTCGACGCGGCCGACGACGGCACAGCGAGCCGGTTCGCCCTCCTCGCCGCCGGCGGAGCGCTGCTCGGCCTGCTGGCCGTCGTGATCCCGGCCGCGAGGCTGCGTCGCGAACGCACCCACGAGCGCGCAGTGCTGCGTCTCGTCGGCGTTCGTCGCTCCGACCAGCGGGCCGCGGGCCGCCTCCAGGTGGTCGTGATGGCGCTCGCGGCCGGCCTGGCGAGCGTCGCGGCGACGCTGCTGGTGGTGGGGACCCTGTCCGAGGCCCTGCCCGTCCTGGCCGCCGAGCCAGGACAGTTGCCGCTCGACACCGGCCCCCGCGTGCTCGCCGTCCTCCTCGCCGGCACCGTGGCCACCGGGCTCGCCGGCGTCACCACCTGGTGGACCGGCCACGTCCCCGACCGCACGAGCCTCCCGGCGCGGCTGCGCGAGGAGGTGACCACGTGATCCGGGTGGCTCTCGACGGCCTGCGGTCGCGCTCCCTGCTCTCGCTCGGCACCCTGCTCCTGCTGGTGGTGGCGCTGGGCTCGGCCGTCCTGGGCCCGGCCTTCGCTGCCGCCGTGGGCAACGCGTACGCCGTCACCCGGCTCCAGGAGGAGCGCAACGTCCTCACCGGGCGCACGTGGGAGGTCCGGCCGAGCGGCGCCGTCGACGACCCCGCTGCGCTCCTCGACGACACGCTGGACCAGCTCGTCCTGCCCGACGACCAGCACGCGGCCACGGCGCAGCTCGAGACCACCCGCGAGCTCGCTCCGGGCGCCCTCGGCGAGGTGATGCTGATGGCGAAGCCGGACGCCTGCGCGCACCTCGACCTCGAGGGCCGGTGTCCGGAGGCGCCCGGCGAGGTGGCCGTCCTGGCCGGCGACGCCGAGGAGGACGGCTACGGGATCGGTGACCGGATCGAGCTCGGCCCGCCGTTCGGCACGCTCACCCTCGTCGGCACCTACGCCTACCCGTCGGGGCCGTCCGTCCCGTCCGATCGACGGGAGGAGCTGGCGGACTTCTGGTTCGAGCCGGCCCGGCTCGCGTCGGTGCCGGCCACCGTGCGTGCCAACGGACGCCAGGGCATCGACGTCCCCCGGCGACCTGCGCCGTACCTCGTCGCGCCCGACCAGCTCGCCGGCCTTCCGCCGCGCCTGCTCCTCGTCCGGGCCGACAGCCGCATCGACGTGCCGGCCGACCTGGACGCCACCGACCTCCCGGCCCTCGCCCGGCGCGCGTCGGCCGATCCGGCACCGCAGCAGCTCGCGGTGGGCACGGCCGCCGAGATCTCGAACAACGACCTCGACGGCATCGTCACCGACGTCGAGCGCGAGCGGCGGTCGGCGCTCCTCGCGGTCACCCCGGCCGTCGTCTCGCTCGTGCTCGTCGCCCTCGCCCTGCTGAGCCGCCTCACTTCTGCGGCGGGCGAGCTGCGGGTCCCCGACCTGGCGCTGGCGTCGCTGCGCGGCGCCGACCGCCGGCGCACGTGGCTGCTGGCGCTGAGCGAGCCGATCCTCCTCGTCGCCCTGGCGGTCCCGGTCGGTGTCGCCGGTGGCGCGGCCCTCACCTGGGCCCTCGTGCGCGCCTGGCTGCCCGCAGGGCTGCCGGTCCCGGTGCCGGCGTACGCCGTCCTCGCGTGCGTGGCCGTCGTCGCGTGCGCGGTCGCCGTGTGCGTCCTGTCGACCCGCGCAGTCCTCGCGCGGAGCCTCGCCGACCAGCTGAGCGGCCAGGCCCGCCCCCGCCCGGCTGGACGGCTCGCCGTGCTCGGCGCCATCGTCCTGGCGGCGCTGACCCTCGTCCTCGTGGGCGCCGCGCTGACCCGGCCCGCCGGGGGCGCCACCGACGCGGCCGACCTCGTGCTGCCCCTCCTGATCGCCGCCGTGCTGGGGCTCGGGGCCGCCGGGGGTGCCCGTGCGGCCGCGCGCGCCCTGGCCCACCGACCGGCGCGCGGCGTGGCGGGCTTCCTGGCCGTCCGGGCGGTCGCACGGCGCTCGGTCGGCACACTCGTCGTGCTGCCGCTGACCATCGCGATCGCCGTCGTCACCTTCGGCGCCGGCACCTTCGACGCGGCCGGTGCCTGGCGAGCCAGCGTCGCCGCCACCCAGGCGCCGGCCAGCACCGTGTGGTCGACCGAGCTGCCGATGCGGGAGGCCGTCGCGCTCACGCGGCGCCTCGACCCCGACGGCCGCTACCTGATGGCCACCGGCACCTGGAACGCCCAGGACGGCGTCTACGTCGTCGCCGACGTGCCGCGGCTGCCCGCCGCCTCGCTGTGGGACCCGTCGTGGACACCGGGACGCAGCGTCGAGGACGTGGTCGGCCTCATCACCCGGCCTCCCACGCCGCCCCTGACCGGCGCACGCCTGCGTCTCGGCATGACCGTCCCGCGGGGCTCGAAGGACGTCACCGTCGAGACGCGGCTCCGCACGGCCGGCGGCGACACCTTCAACGCCTACGTCGGGCCGTTCACACCGGGCACCTCGACGGTCACCGAGAAGATTCCGTGCGAGCGCGGCTGCACGGTCGAGGGGCTTGCCCTGGCCGGTCCGGCCGGGCTTCCGACCGACCTCGCAGGCGACTACGTCGTCGGTCCGCTCGAGGCGGACGGCTCCGACGCGTCCGCGGTGCTCACCGGCGGGGACTGGCACCTCGTCGACGAGGGGGTGGCCCAGACCGGGCTGGACGTGCGCGTCGAGGGCGACGGCCTCGTCGTCGCCGCGGACGGGACCGGCAAGGCGGCCCTGACGTCCGGGAGCGGCGGGCTGCGGCCCGTGGTCGCGGGCCGGGAGGCCGTGGGCCGGCTCGGCCGCGTCGCCGCCGGCGCGGCGACCTCCACCGTCGGCGGTCCCCCGCCGTCCGAGGCCGTGGTCGTCGCGGAGAGCGTGCCCTTCCTCGGACCGCAGGGCGTGCTGATCGACTACGCCGTCCTGACGACCAACCGCACGGTCTTCGAGGAGGAGTTCGAGGTCCGCGTCCTCGCGTCGGCCGACACCCCCGACCAGGTCACGGAGGAGCTGGCCGGGCGCGGCCTGACCGTGGAGCGGCTCTACCAGCAGGAGCGCGAGCGCCTCGACGGAACGGCGTACGCCCTCGCCCTGCGCCTCTACCTCGTTGCCTCGGTGCTCGTGCTGCTGATGGCCGTGGCCGGCCTGGTCGTCACCACGGCGATCCAGCTGCCGGGGCGACGCATGGACGCCGCCGCGCTCAGCGTCGTCGGGGTGCGCCGGCGCTCCGTGCTGTCCTCGGTCGCTGTGGAGCAGGTGGTGGTGCTCGGCGCCGCCGGGATCGCCGGGCTCCTCGCAGGTGCTGCCGCCCAGCTCATCGTGCTGGGTCGCATCACCCTGGGCCGGGTCGAGGAGGTCTCGTGGCCCCGGGTGGTCGCGCGGATCGACCCCGCCCTGCTGAGCGGCACCGCGATCGTGGTGGCCGTCCTGCTCGGGACCGTGGCACTGCTGAGCGCCTGGGCGACCGTACGACGCGCCCGCGGCGCCTCGTTGCGGGAGAAGGCGCGCTAGGCCGGATCAGCCGGGATCGGGCCGGGGTCAGCCCTCGTCGGCCAGCATCTCCGGGGTCAGCGAGGACTCCGTGTCGGGGATGCCGAGCTCCTCGGCGCGCTTGTCGGCCATCGCCAGCAGCCGCCGGATGCGGCCGGCGATCGCGTCCTTGGTGAGGACGGGCTCGTGCAGCTGGCCGAGCTCCTCGAGCGAGGCCTGCTTGTGCTCGAGGCGCAGGTGGCCGGCCTGACGGAGGTGGTCGGGGATCTCCTCGCCGAGGATCTCCAGGGCTCGCTCGACGCGTGCCCCTGCAGCCACCGCGGCGCGGGCCGAGCGGCGCAGGTTGGCGTCGTCGAAGTTGGCGAGACGGTTGGCGGTGGCGCGGACCTCGCGCCGCATCCGGCGCTCCTCCCAGGCCATCAGCGACTCGTGGGCGCCGAGGCGGGTGAGCAGCGCACCGATCGCGTCGCCGTCGCGGATCACCACGCGGTCGACGCCGCGCACCTCGCGCGCCTTGGCGGAGATGCCGAGGCGTCGGGCGACGCCGACGATGGCGAGCGCCGCCTCGGGGCCGGGGCAGGTGATCTCCAGCGAGGACGAGCGGCCCGGCTCGGTGAGCGAGCCGTGGGCCAGGAAGGCCCCGCGCCAGGCGGCGACGGCGTCGCACCCGCCACCGCTGACGACCGCCGGCGGAAGTCCGCGCACGGGACGGCCGCGCTGGTCGAGCAGGCCGGTCTGGCGGGCGAGCGCCTCGCCGTCCTTGGTGACGCGCACGATGTAGCGGCTGCCCTTGCGGATGCCGTTGCCCTGCACCATCACCACGTCGGACGGGTGGCCGTAGACGTCGGCGATGTCCTTGCGCAGCCGACGCGCCGCGGCGCCGGTGTCGAGCTCCGCCTCCACGACGATGCGGCCGCTCACGATGTGGAGTCCGCCCGCGAAGCGCAGCATCGAGGCGACCTCGGCCTTGCGGCAGCAGGTCTTGGTGATCTGGGTGGAGGCGAGCTCTGCCTTCACCTGTGCCGTCATTGCCATGGGGCGAATCCTGCCACGTGGGTCAACGACCCTCGGCGCGAATGGTCGAGCCGTCCGCGCGGGCGTGACTCAGGACTCGTCCACGACCGCGCGGAACGCCTCCGCGAGCCGGTCGGGGTCGTGACGCGGCTCCCCCGGGACGGCGATGTCGGCGACCACCAACCGGGCTCCGCGGTCGGCGACGTCCTTCTCGAGCCGGCCGTGGTCGTCGGCGAGCGCCGAGGTGTCGACCAGCACGGCATGGACGGTGAGGTCGGGGGCGTGCTCGAACAGCACGGCGAGGTGGTCGGCCGGACCGAAGCCGGTCGTCTCACCCGCCTGCGGCTCGAGGTTGAGCACGACGACGAGCCGCCCGGCGGTCTCGGCGAGGGCGCGGCGGAGCCCGGGGACCATCAGGTGCGGGATCACCGAGCTGAACCACGACCCCGGACCGAGCACGACCCACTCGGCGGCCATGATCGCCTCGACCGCCTCGGCACAGGCCTGGGGGTCCTCGGGGACGAGGGCGACGGACTCGATGGTGCCGGCGGTGGTGGCCACCTCGACCTGTCCGCGTACGACGCTGACGGCCTCGGGCTCGGCCTCGTCGGCGCCCCGCACCCGCGCCGTGATGTCCATGGGGGTGGTCGCCATCGGCAGCACGCGCCCGTGCGCGCCCAGCAGCCGCCCCACCCAGTCGAGCGCGCGGACGGGCTCGCCCATCAGCTCCCAGAGGCCGACGATCAGCAGGTTGCCGACGACGTGTCCGTTCATCTCGCCCTCACCGGCGAAGCGGTGCTGCAGCACGTCGGCCCACGTGCGTCCCCACTCGTCGTCGCCGCAGAGCGCGGCCAGCGCCATGCGCAGGTCGCCGGGCGGCAGGACGCCGAACTCACCCCGCAGCCGGCCGGACGATCCGCCGTTGTCGGCGACGGTCACGACCGCGGTCAGCTGGTCGATGGTGAGGTCGTCGTGGAGGCGGCGCAGGGCGGACAGGGTCGCGAACAGCCCGTGTCCGCCACCGAGGGCCACCGCGGCCTGCGCGGTGTCGCGGGCCACGTCACTCCCTGCCGAGGTCGCGGTGGGCGGTGCTGACGTCGTAGCCGGACTCGCGCAGCAGCGCGGCGATCTGCTCGGTCATGGCGACGCTGCGGTGCTTGCCGCCCGTGCAGCCGACGGCGACCTGCATGAACCGCTTGCCCTCGGCGAGGTAGCCCTCGGCGACGGTCTCGAGGACCGGGAGGTATTGCGCGAGGAACCGCCCGGCGCCGGGCTGGGAGAGCACGTAGTCCGCCACGTCGGGGTCGCGGCCGTTCTGGGGCCGCAGCTCGGGCACCCAGTGCGGGTTGGGCAGGAAGCGCATGTCGGCCACCCAGTCGGCGTCGACCGGGATGCCGTACTTGAAGCCGAAGCTGATCACCGTCACCTTGAGGCGCGTCGTGGCGGCCGTGCCGAACAGCTCGGCGATCCGGTCCTGCAGCTGGTGGACGTTGAAGTTCGTCGTGTCGAGCAGGACGTCGGCGTCGCCGCGGATGTCGGCCATCACCCCGCGCTCGCGCTGCAGGCCGTGGAGCAGCCGGCCGCCACCCTGGAGCGGGTGGGGGCGGCGCGCGGCCTCCTGGCGGCGCACCAGCACCTCGTCGGTCGCCTCGAGGAAGAGCAGCGTCGTGGGGCGGCCGGTCACCTGCTGGTGGCGGTTGGCCTGGAGCGAGTCGAAGAACGAGCCCGACCGGACGTCGACCACCACCGCGATGGGCTGGTGGATGCCACGACTGTCGTCGACGAGTCGTACGACGTCGCGCACGAGCGTGGGCGGAAGGTTGTCGACCACGAAGTAGCCGAGGTCCTCGAGCTCCTTGGCCGCAGTGCTGCGACCGGCACCGGTCATGCCGGTGACGATCACGAGCTCGCCGGGCGTGGGCTCCACTGTCAGTCCTCCATGATCTCGCCGGTGGCGGTGTTGATGGTCGGCTCCCTCGGAGCAGTCTTGCGGGTCGCGTCGGCGTTGGCGACGGCGTCCTTGATGGCCGTGGCCGTGCGCGGCCCGATGCCCGGGACGAGGGCGATCTGCTCGACGTCGGCCTCCCGCAGCTTCTTGAGCGACCCGAAGTGCTTCAGCAGCGTCTTGCGCCGCACCTCGCCGAGGCCCGGGACGTCGTCGAGGGTGCTCTCGACCATCGACTTGGAGCGCCGGCTGCGGTGGTGGGTGATGGCGAAGCGGTGGGCCTCGTCGCGGATCCGCTGGAGGAGGTAGAGGCCCTCGCTGGTGCGGGCCATGATCACCGGGTCCTCCTCCCCCGGCAGCCAGACCTCCTCCAGCCGCTTGGCCAGCCCGCAGACCGGGATGTCGTTGATGCCGAGGTCGGCCAGCGCCTGCTCCGCGGCCGCCACCTGCGGCGGGCCGCCGTCGACGACGACCAGCGACGGCGCGTAGGCGAACTTGCGCGGGCGGCCGGTCTCCGGATCGACGAGCATCGGACCTGACGACGGTTGGCCAGGCTGCTCCGCTTGCGGAGCAAGCTGGCCGACCGGAGGAGCCGCTTGAAGCTCAGCGCCGTGCTTGCTCTGCTCGTCGAGCAGCCGCCGGAACCGGCGGGTGATCACCTCGCGCATCGAGGCCACGTCGTTCTGGCCGTCGACGCCGCGGATCACGAAGCGGCGGTATTCCGACTTGCGGGCCAGACCGTCCTCGAAGACGACCATCGACGCGACGACCTCGGTGCCCTGGAGGTTGGAGACGTCGTAGCACTCGATGCGCAGCGGGACCTCGTCGAGGCCGAGCGACTGCTGGATCTCCTCGAGGGCGCGGTTGCGGGTGGTGAGGTCGCTGGCCCGCTTGGTCTTGTGGAGCGCGAGCGCCTGCGCGGCGTTGTTGGCCACGGTCTGCTGGAGGTCGCGCTTGTCGCCGCGCTGCGGGACGCGGATCGCGACCTTGCTCCCCCGGCGCTCGCCGAGGAGCTGCTCCAGGACGTCGCTGTCGGGCGGCAGGGCCGGCACCAGCACCTCACGCGGGATGGAGTCTCCCCCCTCATCGACACCGACGCCGCCGTAGAGCTGGAGGAGGAAGTCCTGGACGAGCTCGGGGGTGCCACCCTCGTCGGTGCGGTCGGCGACCCAGCCGCGCTGGCCGCGGATGCGCCCGCCGCGGACGTAGAAGATCTGCACCGCCACCTCGAGCGGGTCCTCGGCGAGCGCGATCACGTCGGCGTCGGTCCCGTCGCGCAGCACGACGGCCTGCTTCTCCAGCGCCTTGGTCAGCGCACCGAGGTCGTCACGCAGCCGGGCGGCCTTCTCGAAGTCGAGCGCCTCGGAGGCGGCGTACATCTCGCGCTCGATGCGCTTGGTGAAGGCGGCCGTGTTGCCGGCCATGAAGTCGCAGAAGTCGTCGACGATCGCCCGGTGCTCCTCGGGCGTCACGTTGCCGACGCAGGGGGCGGCGCACTTGTCGATGTAGCCCAGCAGGCACGGCCGGCCGATCTGGGACGAGCGCTTGAACACGCCGTTGCTGCACGAGCGCATCGGGAAGACGCGCAGCAGCAGGTCGACCGTCTCGCGGATCGCCCAGGCGTGGCTGTAGGGGCCGAAGTAGCGGGTGCCCTTGCGCTTGGCGCCGCGACCGACCATCACGCGCGGGAACTCGTCGCCGACGGTCACCGCCAGCCAGGGGTAGGACTTGTCGTCGCGGTACTTGACGTTGAAGCGGGGGTCGAACTCCTTGATCCAGCTGTACTCCAGCTGGAGCGCCTCGACCTCGGTGTCCACGACGGTCCACTCCACGCTCGCGCCGGTCGTGACCATGGTCGCCGTGCGCGGGTGGAGGTTGCCGATGTCCTGGAAGTACGACGACAGGCGGGGGCGCAGGCTCTTGGCCTTGCCGACGTAGATGACGCGGCCCTTGGCGTCGCGGAAGCGGTAGACCCCCGGCTTGGTCGGGATCGACCCGGGGGCGGGTCGATAGGAGCTCGGGGTGGCCACTCGGCAACCCTACGGGCGGCTCCCGACAGCGAGGACCGCCCGGTCCCCGGATCGGCCGGGGGTGGGCGCAGGGGCGGCTCAGGCCTCCGTGATCGAGTCGCCGTCGACGGTGATCTGGACCGGCGCGAGGGCCGCCGTCGCCGGTCCCGACACCGGGGACCCGTCCTCCAGGGAGAAGCGGCTCCCGTGGCACGGGCAGGGGATCTCGCCGTCGCTGCTCGACTCGACGACGCAGCCCTGGTGCGTGCACACGGCCGAGAACGCCTTGAAGTCACCCTCGGTGGGTTGGGTGACCACGACCTTCGCGGAGGTGACGACGAAGCACCCACCGACGGGCACGTCTGCCGCGCTGGCCAGGGCGGCCCCGCCGCCCTGCGGCTCGTCGGTGCTCGACTCCGACGGCGACTCGTCGCTGGGCGACGGCGAGCTCGAGGAGGAGTCGGTGGCCGTCGGTTCGTCGTCCGAGCCGCAGGCGGCGAGGACGGGGACCCCGACTGCGATGGCAGCGGAGCCGGTCAGGGCACGACGTCTGTTGATGGCAGTCATGCCGCGACCCTAGCCAGCACCCCTGTGAAAACCTTGTGAGTGCGTCCTCACGAGGACTTCTTCGCAGCCGCCTTCCGGGCGGGGGCCTTCTTGGCTGCCGTCTCCCTGGCCGGTGCCTTCTTCGCCGGTGCCTTCTTCGTCGTCCTCGAGGCGGGGGCGGACTTCGCGGCCACGACCTTCTGGCGCCGTGGGGCGCCGGGCTGCTTGGCCCCGCGGCCCTCCAGGATCGGCGCCAGGAACGCGCCGGTGTGGCTCTCCGCGACCGCGGCGACGTCCTCCGGCGTGCCCTCGGCGACGACCGTTCCGCCGCGCGACCCACCCTCGGGGCCCATGTCGATGATCCAGTCGGCCGTCTTGATGACGTCGAGGTTGTGCTCGATCACCAGGACGGAGTTGCCCTTGTCGACCAGGCTCGACAGCACGCCCAGCAGCTTGCGGATGTCCTCGAAGTGGAGGCCGGTCGTCGGCTCGTCGAGGACGTAGACCGTGCGGCCGGTGGAGCGCTTCTGCAGCTCGCTCGCGAGCTTGACGCGCTGCGCCTCGCCGCCGGAGAGCGTCGTCGCCGGCTGCCCGAGGCGGACGTAGCCCAGCCCGACCTCCTCCAGGGTCTTCATGTGCCGGGAGATGGCGGGCACCGCGGCGAAGAACTCGGCGGCCTCCTCGATCGGCATGTCGAGGACCTCGGCGATGGTCTTGCCCTTGTAGTGGACCTCGAGCGTCTCGCGGTTGTAGCGGGCGCCGTGGCACACCTCGCACGGGACGTAGACGTCCGGCAGGAAGTTCATCTCGATCTTGATCGTGCCGTCACCCGAGCAGGCCTCGCAGCGCCCGCCCTTGACGTTGAAGGAGAAGCGACCCTGCAGGTAGCCGCGCATCTTGGCCTCGGGCGTGGACGCGAACAGCCGCCGGATGTGGTCGAACACGCCCGTGTAGGTCGCCGGGTTGGACCGGGGGGTGCGGCCGATCGGCGACTGGTCGACGTGGATCACCTTGTCGACGTGCTCGAGGCCGGTGATCTTGGTGTGGCGCCCGGGGACGGTGCGCGCGTTGTAGATCTGCTTGGCCAGCGAGGTGTAGAGGATGTCGTTGACGAGCGTCGACTTGCCGGACCCGGAGACGCCGGTGACCGCGGTGAAGACGCCCAGCGGGAAGCTGACGTCGACGTCCTGGAGGTTGTGCTCGCGCGCGCCGTGGACGGTGAGCTCACGACCCTTGGTGCGCGGGCGGCGGACGGCGGGGACCGGGATCTCGCGGCGGCCGCTGAGGTATTGCCCCGTCATCGAGTCGGGGTGGGTGAGGAGGTCCTCGACCGTCCCGGAGTGGACGACCTGCCCACCGTGCTCACCGGCGCCGGGCCCGATGTCGACGACCCAGTCGGCGACCCGGACGGTGTCCTCGTCGTGCTCGACCACGATGAGCGTGTTGCCGAGCTCCTTGAGCCGCACCAGCGTCTCGATGAGGCGCTGGTTGTCGCGCTGGTGGAGGCCGATCGACGGCTCGTCGAGGACGTAGAGGACGCCGACGAGGCCCGCGCCGATCTGGGTGGCGAGCCGGATCCGCTGCGCCTCGCCGCCGGACAGCGAACCGCTGGGTCGGTCGAGGGAGAGGTAGTCGAGGCCCACGTCGAGCAGGAACTGGAGCCGCTCCTGGATCTCCTTCAGCACCCGCTCGCCGATCTGGCGCTCCCGCACGGAGAGGTCGACGGTGCGGAGGTAGTGGGCGGCCTCGTTGATCGGGAGCGCGCAGACCTCCGCGATGTTCTTGCCGCCCTGGTCGCGGGCACCCAGGGTGACCGACACCGAGACGGGCTTGAGGCGGGTGCCGCGGCAGGCCGGGCACGGCACCTCGCGCATGAAGCCCTCGAACCGCTCCCGGCTCGTGTCGGACTCGGCCTCGCGGTGGCGGCGCTCGACGTAGGGACGGACACCCTCGAACGCGGCGTAGTAGGCGCGCTGGCGGCCGTAGCGGTTCTTGGTGACGACGTGGACCTTCGTCTTGTGGCCCTCGAGCAGCGAGGTGCGCGCCTTGGCCGGCAGCTGCTCCCACGGCGTGTTGAGGTCGAAGCCCAGCTCCTCGCCGAGCGCGTTGACGAGGCGGAGGAAGTAGTCGGCGACGTGCGCGCCGCTCCACGGCGCGATCGCGCCCTCGCCCAACGTGGCGCCCGGATCGGGGACGACCAGCTCGGGGTCGACCTCCATCCTGGTGCCGAGGCCGGAGCAGACGGGGCACGCGCCGAAGGGCGAGTTGAAGGAGAACGAGCGCGGCTCGAGGTCGTCGGTGTCGATGGTGTGGTCGTTGGGGCACGCCATCTTCTCCGAGAACTTCATCTCGCGCCCGGGGTCCTTGGCGTCGAGGTCGACGAAGTCGAACACCACCAGGCCGCCGGCGAGGCCGAGCGCGGTCTCGACCGAGTCGGTGAGGCGACGCTTGGACGACTCCTTGACCGCGAGGCGGTCGACCACGACCTCGATCGTGTGCTTGAGCTTCTTGTCGAGGGTCGGCGGGTCGTCGAGGGTGTGGGTCTGGCCGTCGACCCGGGCCCGGCTGAAGCCCTGCTGCTGGAGCTGGCGGAAGAGCTCGACGTACTCGCCCTTGCGTCCGCGGATCACCGGCGCGAGCACCTGGAAGCGGCGCCCCTCCTCGAGGGAGAGGATCCGGTCGACGATCTGCTGCGGGGTCTGGCGCTCGATGGCCGCCCCGCAGGTCGGGCAGTGGGCGCGGCCCGCGCGGGCGTAGAGGAGGCGGAGGTAGTCGTAGACCTCGGTGATCGTGCCGACGGTCGAGCGCGGGTTCTTCGAGGTCGACTTCTGGTCGATGCTGACGGCCGGGCTCAGGCCCTCGATGAAGTCGACGTCGGGCTTGTCCATCTGCCCGAGGAACTGGCGCGCGTAGGCCGAGAGCGACTCGACGTAGCGGCGCTGCCCCTCGGCGAAGATCGTGTCGAAGGCCAGGCTCGACTTGCCCGAGCCGGACAGTCCGGTGAAGACGATGAGCGAGTCACGCGGGAGGTCGAGGGAGACGTCCTTGAGGTTGTGCTCCCGGGCGCCCCGGATGATGAGCTGGTCGGCCACAGTGGTCCTCGTTCTGGCATTGACGGAGTCGAACACATGTTCGTCCCGGAGCGGCGTCGCCCGCAAGCCGACGCACCGATCAACCCTCTCACGCACCACCGACAGCGGGTCCATCGTCCACCCGGCAGGGTGGACGCCACGGCGCTCGCCGAAGTGGCAACATGGGCGGGTGATCGACGTCCCGAGACCCGACCCGGACACCATCGCCCGAGCCGACCGAGCGCTCGTCCGCACGGTCGACGCGCTCTCCGAGTCCCAGTATGCCGAGCCGTCCCAACTGCCCGGGTGGACGCGGGCCCACGTCGTGGCCCACCTCGCCCTCAACGGCGAGGGCCTGGCCGGCGTCCTCCACGGCGCGCATGTCGGCACGCCCCGCCCGATGTACGCCTCGCCGGACGCGCGTGACACCGACATCGAGGAGCTGGCCGTGGCATCGCCCGGCGAGCTGCGGGAGCGGTTCCTCGCTGCCACCAGCCGCTTCGGCGAGGCGCTCGCGGCGATGCACGAGGACGACTGGGGCGGGCGCTTCGAGCGCACTCCCGGCGGGCCCGACTTCTCGCTGCGCAACGTGGTGCTGATGCGCCTGCGCGAGGTGGAGATCCACCACGCCGACCTCGGCACCGGCTACACCGCCGACGACTGGCCCGACGACTTCCGGGCGATCCTGCTGGAGTCGATGACCAAGCGCCCCTACCCCGCGCCCTTCGACGTACGCCCCACCGACCTCGACCACACGTGGCACTACGGTGGCGGGGCGGGTGGTCCCGTCGTCACCGGTACGTCGGCGGCGCTGGGCTGGTGGCTGACCGGCCGGGGCGCGGGCGAGGGCCTGACGTCCGACTCGAACGAGCTCCCGGAGGTGGAGACGTGGTGACCGACTACACAGGAGAGGTCTCGCCCGGGGGCGAGCCCGACGTCCGGGCGCTGGGCTGCCTCACGCTGACCAAGGTGGCCGTCGACCCCAAGATGTCCAACAACTGCTACCTGCTCCACTGCTCGGAGACCGACGAGCTCGTGCTCGTCGACGCCGCCGCGGAGCCGGAGCGACTGCTCGAGCTCATCGGCGACCGGTCACTGACCTCGATCGTCACCACCCACCAGCACTGGGACCACCACCGCGCCCTCGCCGCCGTGAAGGCCGCGCACCCGGGCGCCACGGTGGTGGCCGGCGCGCCGGACGCCGACGCGATCGAGGAGCAGACCGGGGTGGCGGTCGAGCGCCGGGTCGGTGACGGCGACAAGGTGGCCGTGGGCACCTGCGACCTCGTCGTCATCGCCGTGGCCGGACACACCCCGGGGTCCATCTGCCTGTTCCTGGACGACGCGGCGGTCTCGCCCACGCCGCACCTCTTCACCGGTGACTCGCTCTTCCCCGGCGGCGTGGGGGCGACCTTCGGCGACGCCGACGCCTTCACGCAGCTGATCGGCGACGTCGAGACGAAGATCTTCGGCCGGCTCCCCGACGAGACGTGGTTCTACCCGGGGCACGGCAACGACGGCCGCCTCGGCGACGAGCGACCGCACCTCGCGGAGTGGCGCAGCCGCGGCTGGTGAGGTCGTACGCCGCCCTCCGTGGCAGTCTGGACACATGAGCACGCGTGAGCTGACCCTGGCCGACTTCGAGCAGACGGTGAGCGGCGAGGGCATCGTCCTCGTCGACTTCTGGGCTGAGTGGTGCGGGCCGTGCCGCCAGTTCGCCCCCGTCTTCGAGAAGGCGTCGCAGGACAACCCCGACATCGTCTTCGGCAAGGTCGACACCGAGGCCGAGCAGCAGCTCGCCCAGATGGCGGCGATCACCTCGATCCCGACCCTGATGCTCTTCCGTGACGGCATCCTGCTCTTCAACCAGGCCGGCGCGCTGCCGCCCCAGGCCCTCGCCGGCGTGATCGAGCAGGCCCGCGAGCTCGACATGGACGCCGTGCGCCAGGAGGTGGCCGCCGCGCAGGAGGCCGCCGCCAACGCCCCGCAGGACGAGGTGGGGCTCGACGAGTTCGCGGCCGCCCACAGCCAGGGCGCCTACGTCGTGGACGTCCGGGAGGACGCCGAGGTGGCCGGCGGACGCGTCCCCGGCGCCGTGCACATCCCGATGAACGACGTCCCGGCGCGGGTCGAGGAGCTGCCGACGGGCGTCCCGGTCTTCGTCATCTGCCAGTCCGGCAACCGCAGCCGTGCCGTCGTCGACCACCTGCGCGCGAAGGGCATCACGGCGATCAACGTCGCCGGCGGCACCGGCGGCTGGGCGAAGCGGGGCTGGCCGCTCGAGGCCTGACCGGGGCCCGCGTCCACGGCCCGCGACCGGCGTCAGAGCATCCGGCGCAGGATGACCGGCCGCAGGTTGGTCGCGAGGTGCATCGCGAGCGCCACGAAGAACGCCACGTGGGCACCGATGTGCACCTGCAGCCAGTCGTCGTCCCCGGTCGTGACCAGCGCGATGCCGCTGAGCGGCACGACGACGAGCAGCACCAGCAGGGCGCGCTCCGTCCAGTGCACGGCACGTCGCTGTCCGTCGGAGAGGTGCTCGGACCACGGCGGCAGGCCGGCGACCCTGCGCCACAGGGGTCGTACGACACCGAGGGCCAGCACGGTGAGGCCGAGGAGCAGGTGCAGCTCGGCGAGGTCGAACCCGCCCCCGAGCAGGTCGTAGTCGCCGGAGCTGGCCTTGCACAGCTCCTCGAGCCGGTCGAACCGCTCCTCCTGGGCGTCGGTGGTGTCGCCGCCGCTCCGGTCGTCCCCGGGCTGGTCGCAGTCGGCACCGGCATGGAAGAGGTAGCCGACGGTGAACTGGGCGGCCATGACCAGCACGGTCACCCAGTGCAGGACCTTCTGCGAGGGACGGTAGCCCCGCGCCTCCCCCGTCGTCGTCACACCGTGATGCTAGGTGCATCCGGGCGGCCAGGAGGGCCGCCACGGTGGGATAACCTCGCCGCGTGCTGATCAGCGACTCCCGCAAGGTCCTCTTCGTCCACGTCCCCAAGACCGGTGGCGTGTCGGTCGAGGAGACGGTCAAGGAGGCCTGCCCCGACGCCCGCAAGGCGCGCGTCCCGATCGGCCGCCACGCGACGCTGGGCAAGATCATCAAGCACGAGCCGCAGGTGATCGACTACTGGACCTTCGGGTTCGTCCGGAACCCGTGGGCCCGGATGGTGTCGTGGTACTCCATGATCTCGGCCTGGGACCGACGGCACGGGCCCAGCAGCGGCAAGCCCCAGGACGTCAAGCACGGGTCCATGCGCGACGGCAACGACATGTGGCGCGCCGCCGCGGCGTACTCCGGGTTCGACGAGTTCGTGATGCGCGGCACCGAGGAGCTCCCGCGGGTGGGGACCCCGCAGATCACGTACCTCCGCGCCCCGAAGCACGGTCGCGAGGTCGACTTCATCGGTCGCACCGAGAACTTCGTGGCCGACCTGCAGCAGGTGCAGGTGCAGCTCGGCCTCGAGCCGTCGACCCCGGTGCACAAGAACAAGTCCAGGCACGGCACCTACCACGACTACTACACCGACGAGACCCGTCAGCGGGTGGCCGAGGTCTACGCCGAGGACATCGAGCTCTTCGGCTACACCTACGACTGACCGTCGAGGCCCACCAGCCGGGTGCCGCGGGCGCCCGACCACTCCCCCGTGGCCTCGAGCCGGCGCCACACGTCGTACTCCGGCGCGAAGTGTCCTGCCAGGGCCTCGCGGGTCGCGAACGTGAGCTCGCCGTGCTCCGCGGTCGAGGCGTTGCGTCGCTCGAAGTCCAGGGGGCGGCCGATCCGGTCGGCGAACCAGGCCGACCAGACGTCGGGTCGCTCCACGGCGAGGACCCGGTCGACGGCCACCGCACCCTGCGCCTGGATGAACCTGGCCGGACGCCCCTTGGGCACCGGTGCGTCGTCGTCGCCGGCGATGTAGTGCAGGGCGAACTCCTCGAACGTCATGTCGGCGGTCGACTGCCGGCTGTCTTCGCGGGCGCGGTAGCGCCACCACGACTCGAGCCAGGCGATCGGCTCCCGGAACATCGTGACCAGCTCGTAGGACTCGCGGGGGTGCCCCTGCTCGGCGAGCTCGTGCGCCTTGGTGTGCACGAACCCGCGCGCCGGGAGGTGCTTGCGGCCCGGCGGCGCGCTGACCGCCTCGGTGGCGTACGGCGACAGCGTCCGCTCGAGGGCCGTGCTGGCCGTCTTCGGCAGGGCGAGGAGCACGAAGTCCCGCCCCGGCCCGAGCTCGAGGAACGTCATCACGCGGCCGATCATCCCGCACCCGCCGCCCGAGCCGGCGGTGGGGCGAGACGCAGGCCCCGCCTGTCACCGGTGCGTGGGCTAGCCTCGCGCCCGTGCTGATCTCCGACGCCAAGCGCGCGCTCTTCGTGCACGTGCCCAAGACCGGCGGGGTGTCGGTCGGGGTGGCGTTCGAGCGCTGCTGCCCCGACGCCCGGAGCAAGGCCCCGGGCGTGACGCCCCCGCTCGGCCGGCACGCGCCGTACGCCCGCATCCTGCGCGCGGAGCCGCACACGGCCGACTACTGGTCGTTCGCGTTCGTCCGGAACCCGTGGGCCCGGATGGTCTCGTGGTGGTCGATGATCGAGGACTGGGACCGCGAGTGGGGGCCGTCCAGCGGCCGCCCCCAGGGCGCCGAGGCCACGCGTATGCGCGGCAACGACATGTGGCGCGCGGCGGCGGCGTACTCCGGCTTCGACGAGTTCGTGCTGCGCGGCACCGACGAGCTGCCGCGGGTGGGCCGCCCGCAGGTCGACTACCTGCGCGCACCCGGCCGTGAGGTCGACTTCGTGGGGCGCACCGAGACCTTCGCGGACGACCTGGCCCACGTCGAGCGACGGCTCGGCGGGGAGCCGGTGCACGTGCCGCACCGCAACAGGTCGGGGCACGGCAGCTACCGCGACTACTACACCGACGCGACCCGCGCGAAGGTCGCCGAGGTCTACGCGGCCGACCTCGATGCCTTCGGCTACACGTTCTGAATCCTGCTGGTCTTCCGCCCGGGTCTCCGGCCTGCCACATTCGTCCCGTGGACGCACTCGACGGCTGGACTCGCAGCGAGCACACGGACGACGTGGCAGGGGTCCCGACGACCCATCCCGTCTGGCGTCGGGGATCCGGGCCGGGGGTGGTCGTCGTCCACGAGCTGCCGGGACTCACGGCCGGGGTGGTCAGGTTCGGTGAGGAGCTGGTCGCAGCCGGCTTCACGGTGCTGTTGCCGCACCTCTTCGGCCCGGTCGGCCGCGAGTTCGGCGCCGCCGACCTGGCGCGGGTGTTCCCGCGCATCTGCGTGAGTCGGGAGCTCACCAAGCTGGCCCGGGGCGAGACGACCCCCGTGGCCGGCTGGTTGCGGTCACTGGCGCGAGACCTCCATGCCGAGCTCGGCGGTCCCGGCGTCGGTGCCCTCGGCATGTGCTTCACCGGGGGCTTCGCGCTGGCGATGATGGTGGACGACTCGGTCGCAGCGCCCGTCCTCTGCCAGCCCAGCGTGCCGTTCGCCATCGGCCCGACCCGCGCGCGCGACCTGAACCTCTCCCCCGGCGACCTCGACGTCGTGAGAGGACGCTGCGCAGCCGGGCAGCAGGTCCTTGGTGTCAAGTACCGGAAGGACCCAGCGGTGGGCAAGCGCTTCGAGCGGCTCACCACCGAGCTCGGCGACGCCTTCATCCGCGTCGAGCTGGAGGGCTCCGGTCACTCCACGGTCACCGAGCATCGGTCCCAGGAGGCCGTCGACGCGATCCTGGAGTTCTTCGACCAGCGGCTGCGCTAGGCGCGGGCTCACGCGGGCACTGATGGGCGCTACGCGAGGAGGGACGGGTCGACTCCGCGGCCGCGCGAGCTCCACCCGTTGCTGCACTCGATGGTCAGCGAGGATTGCGGGTTGTGCCCTCGGAAGGCCGTGGACCACAGGGCCGGGCTCGACCACGCGCCGTGGTGGCGGGTGGTCGACACGGTTCGTGACTGCTCCGCGCTACCGAACTGGCACACCGCCGAGATCGTGCGGCTGAGGCTGATCGAGATCGCCACCTCGCCACTCGGGCTGCGCAGGCCGATCACCCGGGACCACTGCAGCGTGGGCGAACGAGAACCACCAACGGCCTGCTGCGCCAGCCCCGGCCCCAGCCCGGCCCTTCGGGACCTGACGACCGCCGACTGCGGCGCCGTATGGGTCGGGTCCACAGTTTGACCTCGCCTCGTGGCCGTTGTCGGTGGCGCCGCGTATACTCGAACACATGATCGAGGCACTGGCGGAGATAGAAGTGGGTGGGGTCGAGGACCTCACGGCCTCCGATCTGTTACGTGCGATCCAGGCCCGCCGCCGTGACGAGGAGCGCGCGGCCGCTGACCAGCTCGTGCTCGCCGCACGGTGGGCGGACCTGCACCCGCCGGAGTCGATCCACGACGCCGCCGTGTTCTCGACCGTGGCCTGCGGGCGGGAGCACGAGGAACCCATCGCGGGCGAAGGCGCGCCTCTGGTGGCGGAGTTCTGCCTCGCCGAGCTCGGCGGCGTCCTGGGCACCTCGACGACCGCGGCGAAGAAGCTCGTCGGCCACGCCCTCGAGCTGCGCCACCGCCTCCCGCGGCTGTGGGCACAGGTCCAGGCCGGTCAGGTCCCGGCGTGGAAGGCCAGGGCCGTCGCCGAGGTCACCATCCACTCCTCGCCAACGCTGACTCGGGAGGCGGCCGGGTTCGTCGACGCGCAGGTCGCCGCGGTGGCCGGCAAGGTCGGACCCGCGCAGCTGGACCGGCTCGTCGCCGAGGCGATCAAACGCTTCGACCTCGCCGCAGCCGATCCGGCGTCGGATCCGGAGGACGGCCACCTCCACGTCGACCCCAGGCATGTGACGATCCACGACGACGATGTGCACTTCGCCGGCACGATGC
>DASTPB010000301.1:0-2125 GCA_035762385.1 Nocardioides sp.
CAGCGGGCCATCGAGCTCGCGCGCGAGCTGCGCCCCGACCTGGTGATCCTCGACGTGAAGATGCCGGTGCTCGACGGCATCGCGGCCGCCGAGACGATCGCGGGGGAGCGCATCGCTCCGGTTGTCATCCTGACCGCGTTCTCCCAGCGCGACCTGGTGGCGCGGGCGCGCGACGCGGGCGCGATGGCCTACCTGGTCAAGCCGTTCCAGCGCGGCGACCTGGTGCCCGCGATCGAGATGGCCGTGAGCCGCTACGCCGAGATCACGGTCCTCGAGCGCGAGGTCTCGGACCTGCAGGAGTCGTTGGCGACCCGCAAGTCCGTCGACCGGGCCAAGAGCGTGCTGCAGGAGAAGCTCGGCCTGACCGAGCCCGACGCCTTCCGCTGGATCCAGAAGACCGCGATGGACCTCCGGCTGTCGATGAAGCAGGTCGCGGACGGTGTCGTGGAGCACGGGGTGGCCGGTCTCGCTGCGGGTGACCCAGGGCCGGCCGACCCCGCCTGACCCAGCGCTCGTCAAGGTCGTCTCAAGGTCGCGACCCCGTCCCGGCTCCGGGCGGGTCGCCGGTACAGACCGGTTGGTCACGAAACGGCAACGGGACGCGAGTCGGGCCGTCCAATCGTGTCCCGCGCCACATCCCGGGTGTTAGGTTCCCGCCACGAGGCTGCCGAGGTGGGCAGCCCACTGAGCTACGGAGGGATCCATGATCCGCTCATCCAAGTCCTGGCAGGCCGTCGCGGTCGCAGCGGTCGCCGGTTTGGTGCTGTCGGCGTGCGGCACGACCGAGGACAGCGGCGACGACGCCGGCAGCGGCGGCAGCGACGCCGCCTGCGACCTGCAGCTGGCGTTCTTCGGTCCCGAGACGGGCCCGGCGGCCGGTCTCGGCAAGCCGATCATTCAGGGCGCCCAGCTGGCTGTCGACCAGTACAACGAGGACGCGGACTGCGCCGTCGAGCTGGTCAACTTCGACTCGCAGGGCTCCCCCGACGAGGCTCCGGCGCTGGCCACCGAGGTCGCGGGCGACGAGGCGATCATCGGCGTCGTCGGCCCCGCCTTCTCCGGCGAGTCCGCGGCTGCCGGTCCGATCTTCGCCGAGGCCGGCGTCCCGACCGTCACCCCCTCGGCCACCAACCCGGCGCTGTCCGAGAACGGCTGGGACACCTTCCACCGTGCGCTCGGCAACGACGCCACGCAGGGTCCCGCAGCGGCGACCTACATCAAGGACACCCTGAAGGCCAAGAAGACCTTCGTCATCGACGACGCGTCCGAGTACGGCGCCGGTCTGGCCGGCATCGTCGAGGACGACCTCGGCGGCAGCGCCGTCGCCGGCAGCGACACCATCCAGGTGGGTGACACGGACTTCTCCGCGACCGTCAGCAAGGTCGTGGACTCCAACGCCGACGCAGTGTTCTTCGGTGGCTACTACGCCGAGGCGACCATCCTCATCGGCCAGCTGCGCGACGGTGGCTTCGACGGCACGTTCGTCGTCGCCGACGGAGTGAAGGACCCGGCCTTCCTCGACGCCGGTGACGCCGCCGAGGGCACGATCATCACCTGCCCCTGCATCCCCGACACCGACCCGGCCGTGGCCGACTTCGCCTCCGCCTACGAGGACGAGTTCGGCGAGGCCGCCGGCACCTATGCCGCCGAGGCCTACGACGCCGCGTCGATCTTCCTGGACGGCATCGCCGACGGCGCCACCGATCGCGAGGCCATGCTGGAGTTCGTCAACAACTACGACGAGGCCGGCATCACCAAGCAGCTGTCCTTCGACGAGACCGGTGAGCCCTCCGAGGTCAAGGTCTACGCCTACAAGGTGGATGGCGGCGAGATCGTCCCCGAGGGCGAGATCGGCTGATCGACGGACGACCGTCACAGCATGACACCAGGCGCGGCCGGGGACGATCTCCCCGGCCGCGCCGATGTCCACGATCCGACTCGGTGACATTCCGGCCAGGAGGCCTTGCGTGAACTTCGAGTTCTTCTTCAACAACCTGCCCGGACTGACCATGTCCGGCCTGGCGTTCGGCGCGATCTACGCGCTGATCGCCTTGGGCTACACGATGGTCTACGGCGTCCTCCAGCTCATCAACTTCGCCCACTCCGAAGTCTTCATGTACGGCAC
>DASTPB010000302.1:0-7319 GCA_035762385.1 Nocardioides sp.
GGTCGGCGACCTGCTCCACGGCCCGGCCAAGGCGGAGGCGGTCAAGGCGCTGGCCGCCCGGGAGGGCCTCGACCTCGCCCGCTGCTCGGCGTACTCGGACTCCAGCAACGACCTGCCGATGCTCTCGCTCGTCGGCGACCCGTGTGCGATCAATCCCGACGCCAGGCTGCGGGCCCACGCCCGCACCCACGGCTGGCGCATCCACGACTACCGCACCGGACGCAAGGCCGCCCGCGCGGGCCTCCTCGGGGCGGCGGTCGCCGGCGCCGTGACCGGCGCCGTGGCTGCCGGCGCGAGCCTTCGCGGGCGCGACCGCCACGTGTAACCCGAAGTTACTCACGGGTTCACAACTCGCGTGCCTCCGCTTATCGTGGATGATGCACTCCGGGAGGGACACCGCATGCGGTCGAACGAGATCGATCGTGCCTTCGAGCACGGCATGGACGCGCTCAGGCGCGCCGTCCTCGCTGCGCTGTCCCCGGGGACGTCCCTCCAGCCGGCCCTCCAGGCGACCCTCCAGGCGGGTCTCCGTCCCGCGGGCCACGTGCTCCTCGCCGAGACCGTCGCGCCCGGCGCCGCCTCCGGCCGCACCAGCCCGGACCCCGGGTCCGGCCACGGGTCCGGCCACGGGTCCGGACCTGTCGGCGACGAGGACCGTGCCGCGTCGTCCGAGGTCGACGAGGCCGAGCGCGAGCGGCTGATCGCGCTCGTCGAGCTCGCCCGCTCGGGTGACAAGGAGGCCTTCGGCCTCCTCTACGACCACTACCAGCCCTCGGTCTACCGCTTCCTCTTCTACCGCACCCGCTCGCAGACGCTCGCCGAGGACCTGACGTCCGAGACCTTCTTCCGGGCGCTGCGGAGCATGAACAGCTTCCGCTGGCAGGGCAAGGACTTCGGCGCCTGGCTGATGACGATCGCCCGCAACCTCACGATGGACCACTACAAGGCCGGCCGCACCCGCCTCGAGATGACCACCGAGGACATGACGCCGCACGACGACACCACCGAGGGCCCGGAGAGCACGGTGATCGCCGGGCTGACCAACGAGGTGCTGCTCACGGCGCTCACCGAGCTGCCGGTCGAGCAGCGCGACTGCCTCGTGATGCGGTTCCTGCAGGGCCTGTCGATCGCGGAGACGGCCAAGGCCCTCGACCGCTCCGATGGCGCGGTCAAGCAGCTCCAGCTCCGCGGCGTACGCAATCTCGCCAAGCTGTTGCCGGAGGGGTTGAGAGACGCGTGACACAACCCGTAACCCCTGCCTCGTCTGGCTCGTTCGTCCCAGTGGGAGGACCCGCCAGCTGTGAGACAGGACGATCGCGATGACAGCCCCCTTCTCGGCACGACGACGTGCCGACGAGTTCGAGGCACTGCTCTCCCTCGACCCCGCGAGTGCTCCCTCGGCGCGTGACGCCGAGCGCTACGGCGACCTGCTGGAGGTCGTGGCCGACCTCCGCGCGGTCCCGCCGGTCGATGCCCGGCCCGAGTTCGTGGCGTCCTTGCGCGAGCAGCTGATGGCTGCGGCCGACACGGCCCTGGTCCGCCAGCCTCCCGCACCGTCACGGCTCGCGATGCCGGCCTCGTCCCGCACCCGCCAGCGCCGCATCGGCGCGCTCCTCGGCGGGGTGGCCCTCGCCGGCTCCGCGGCCACGATGGCCGTCGCGGCGCAGACGTCGCTGCCCGGCGAGTCCCTCTACGGCGTCAAGCGGGGCATCGAGTCCGTGCAGGTGCGCCTGGCCACCGACGACGCCGACCGCGGCCGCACGCTGCTGGCCCAGGCCGGGACCCGCCTCACCGAGCTGGAGGAGCTCACCGCCGGCGACGAGGGTCACGACCAGCTCGTGGCCGACACGCTCGACGACTTCACCCGCCAGTCGCGCGACGGTGTGCAGAGCCTGCTCGCGTCGTACGACGCCACGGGCGACGAGAGCGACGCGCAGGTCGCGCGGGACTTCACCGCGACCAGCATGGCCCGCCTCGAGCGCCTGCAGGGCGAGCTGCCGGAGAGCGCCCGCGACGACCTGCTGGCCGCCGGGCGCACACTGGCCGACCTCGACCTCGAGGTCAGCAGCGTCTGCCGGTCCTGCACCGGCGGCATCACCACGACTCCCGACTTCCTCCTCACCGCCGGCGCGCAGGCGACCGACCTGCTCGCGCAGCTCGACACCGACCAGCTCACGCTGGAGGGCGCACCGATCTCCGGTCAGGACCTGACGGGCATCACGGTCCCCGACGTCCTCCTCCCGCAGCAGGCGTCGCCCTCGACGGTGCCGTCCGTCACGCTCGCTCCCGGGCCGTCCTCGGTGGCGCCTGACGCGACGGGCTCCGCGCCGGTGAAGCCCGAACCGACCAAGCCGGTCAAGGACATCACCAAGAACCTCGATGACACGGTGACCGGCACGACCGACAGCGTCACCGGCACGACCGGCTCGGTGTCCGGCCAGCTCGACGACGCGACCGGTGGCGCGCTCGGCGGTCTCACGTCGGGCGCCGACGACGCGACCGGCGGGCTGATCGGTGAGGTGACCGGCACCGTCGACGGGGTCACCAGTGGCGCGCTCGGGGACGCGACGGGTGACGCGACCGACGCGACCGGCGGGCTCCTGCCCTGACGGCTCCGCCTGCCGTCGCATCCCTCAGCTGAAGGCGCCGCCGCGGTCGCGCAGCAGGTCGAACAGCGTGTGCTGGATGGTCTCGCGCACCTGGTCGGTGACGTTGAAGACCAGCATCGGGTCCTCGGCCTCGCCGGGCTCGTAGGCATCGGTGCGGATCGGCTCGCCGAACTCGAGGATCCACTTCGACGGCAGCGGCACCAGGCCGAGCGGCCCCAGCCACGGGAAGAACGGCGTGATGGGGATGTAGGGAACTCCGAGCAGCCGCGCCAGCGACGGGATGTTGCCCACGAGGGGATAGATCTCCTCGGCCCCCACCACGGAGAGCGGGATGATGGGTACGCCGGTGCGCAGCGCCGCCGAGACGAATCCGCCGCGACCGAAGCGCTGCAGCTTGTAGCGCTCGCTGAACGGCTTGCCGATCCCCTTGAAGCCCTCGGGCCAGACACCGACGAGCTCGCCACCCGAGAGCATCCGCTCGGCGTCCTCGGTGCAGGCGAGGGTCGCTCCGCTCTTGCGCGCGAGCGAGCTGATCAGGGGAAGCTTGAAGACGAGGTCGGCGCCGAGCGGACGCAGGAACCGGCCGGCGTGGTCGTGCACCGCGAGCATCGTCATCAGGCCGTCGACCGGCACCGTGCCGGAGTGGTTGGAGACCACCAGCGCACCGCCCTCGGCAGGGATGTTCTCCAGCCCGCGGACCTCGAGGCGGAACCACTTCTCCGCGACCGGCCGCAGCGCCGCCATGAAGAAGCGCTCGGTCAGCTCGGGGTCGAAGCCGTAGTCGTCGACCGCGTAGTCACCCTCGAGACGGCGGCGTACCCAGGCCAGCAGCTCGGCCAGGCGGCGCTCCCAGTCGGCGCCGAAGATCTCCTCCGCGGCGTCCTGCGCGGCCGCCAGCCAGTCGCCGATCGGGATGCCCGCGGTGGGCTCCTCCGCTGCGACGCCGTCGGTGGACGGACCGGTCGCCGGCCCGGCGTCCGGCGGCACGACCTGCTCGGCGGGTGAGTCCGACGATGCCGTCGTGTCCGTCGCGTCCGTCGTACGTCCGCCGGCCGGGCGGGCCTTCTTCCGCGGGGCAGCGGCAGCACCCGGCTTGGACGAGGTCTTGCGGGCCGACGGAGCGAGGTTGCGCGCGGCGGAGGACGGGCGGGAGCTGCCGGACCCGCGGCCGGGGCGGCCGCCGGTGCCGATCGGGATCACGACGGCGTCCTCGCCGTCGGTGCGTCGGGCTTCCTCAGGCACGGCCGGCCCCTTCCGTCACGGCGGGCGCCACCGATCGGCAGAAGTCGGCGAACGCCTCGGCCGTGGTGAACTGCGGCTCGAAGCCGAGCACGGTGCGCATGCGGGTCGTGTCCACGCCCCGACCGTAGGTCAGGAAGCCCAGCTGCTCGGGCGAGAAGTCCGACACGCGGGCATGCCGCATGGTCGAGCCCAGCCTGCCCACCGCGAACCGGGGCATCGCGACCGACGGCGTGCCCAGGCGGCGCACGGCCTGGCTGAGCGTCATCACCCCGTCGCCAGCGACGTTGAAGGTGCCGGGCACCCCGGTGGTCGCCGCGTGGCGCAGCACCCGCATCAGGTCGTCCTCGTGGAGGAGCTGGAGCCGCGGGTCGAAGCCGAGCACCCGGGGGATGACCGGCAGCCGGAAGTAGTCGGTGAGCGGGCTCGAGACGTGGGGGCCGACCACGTTGGCCGCGCGGATCATCGTGACCTCGACGTCGGGGCGCCGGCGGGCGAAGCCGCGGACGTAGCCCTCGATCTCGTAGACGTCCTTGGCGTAGCCCGAGGAGGGCAGGCGCTTGGGGCCCATGTCCTCGGTGAACATCGCCGGGTCGCGGGGCCCGGAGCCGTAGACGGTGGTGGTCGACTTCACGACCAGCCGCTCGACGGTCGACGACTTCTGGCACGCAGCGAGCAGCTGCATGGAGCCGATGACGTTGAGCTCCTTCATCGTCCCGCGGCCACCGGCCGAGCCGGGTGTCGCGATCACGCTCATGTGGACGACGGTGTCGACGTCCTCCTTCGCGATGACCTTCGCGATGACCGGGTTGCGGATGTCGGCGCGGACGAAGGAGACGTCGCCGATGTCACCGCGGGGCGGGACCGCGTCCACGCCGATGACCCTGTCGATGGACGGGTCGCCGGTCGCGGCGCGCGCGAATCGTCGTCCGATGTCCCGGGAGACCCCGGTGACCAGCACGACCCGCCCCATGGTCGAAGGGTGTTACTTGCCGAGCTTGCGGCGCTGCACGCGCGTCTTCTTGAGAAGCTTGCGGTGCTTCTTCTTGGCCATGCGCTTGCGCCGCTTCTTGATGACAGAACCCACGAATCAGACCTTTCCTTGCGACCGACGCTCGTCGGCCGGACCCGCACCACCCTACTTGCCGGGTGCGGGCAGCGCTCAATCGAGTCGGACCAGTGGATCCCTGCCGGGGACGGTCTGGGTCAGCCGGCGTTGTAGAAGCTCTTGCGGAGGTACTCGTTGACGTCGTCCTCGCGGACCCGGAAGGAGCGACCGACGCGGACGGCGGGCAGCTCGCCGCCGTGGACGAGCCGGTAGACCGTCATCTTCGAGACGCGCATCCTGGCCGCGACCTCGGCGATGGTCAGGAACTGCGCCTCGGACATGTCGCCTGGGGTGTTCTCAGCCATGGTGTGCACCGATCCTTCTGCGCGGCGACGGCGCCGGCTTCCGAACCGGCGTCACAGGCGTGCCGCTCTCGCTGACAATAGGGCTCGCGTGACGCGTGGGGAAGGGTAATGCCAGAGAAACTTGTGTGACTGCGGCGTGTCGGGTTGCGCTCAGGGAAGCGGGTCGAGCCCGTGGAGCGGGAAGACCTCGGTCCGCGTGGCGTTGATGGCCCGGTCGAGCCAGGTCTCGGGGTCGTAGCCGCCCGACCAGTCGCGGTAGGCGGGCGTCCTCCCGTCGGTCATCCGGTGCGGCGCGGTCGCACCGAGGACCTCCTCGACGTACGCCCGCCAGGCAGGCGGCGTCGGCTGTCCCGGGTCGATCGGTGTCCCCGCCACGACGGCGAGCAGGTGCGCCCAGGCACGGGGCACGACGTCGACGACGGAGTAGCCCCCACCCCCGGTCACGACCCACCGTCCGTCGGCGACCTCGTGGGCGAGCTCGTGCAGCGCGACGTAGGCCGCCCGCTGGCCGTCGACGCTGAGCATCATGTGGGCGAGCGGGTCGTTCATGTGGGAGTCGCAGCCGTGCTGGCTCACGAGCACCTGCGGGGAGAACTCGCGCAGGACCGGGGGTACGACGGCGTGGAAGGCGCGGAGCCACCCCGCGTCGGCGGTGCCGGGGGGCAGCGCGACGTTGACCGCGGTGCCCTCCGCGCCGGGGCCGCCGGTGTCGGTCGGGAAGCCGGTGCCGGGGAAGAGCATCTGCCCGGTCTCGTGGAGGGAGATCGTGAGGACCCGCGGGTCGTCCCAGAAGACCTTCTCGACGCCGTCGCCGTGGTGGACGTCGATGTCGACGTAGGCCACCCGCTCCGCGCCGTCGGCGAGGAGCTGCTTGATGCCGACCGCCACGTCGTTGTAGATGCAGAAGCCGCTGGCCTTGTCGGGCATGGCGTGGTGCAGGCCGCCGGCGATGTTGACGGAGTGGAGCGACTCCCCGCTCCACACCTGGCGGAACGCCTCGAGCGTGGCGCCGACGACGTGGGCGCTGGCAAGGTGCATGTCGGCGAAGACCGGGTCGTCCTCGGTGCCGAGGCCGCGCGCGGCGTCCTCGAAGCCGGGCGTGGCGCCGGCCCGGGTGACGGCCTCGATGAGGCCCCGGTCGTGGACGGTCGCGATCTGGTCGTCGGTGGCCACCGGCGCGTCGACGCGCTTGATCCCCGCGAGGACGCCGAGCTCGTCGGCGAGGCGCATCGTGAGGTCGACACGCACCGGCGACATCGGGTGCGTGGGCCCGAAGTTGTACTCGCAGAGCGTCTGGTCGAACACGACCGACGCGGGCCCCGCACACTCCATGTGGCGGACGTTACTCCCACCTGCCCTCACCGGTTGCGGGCGACCACCACCGTGTTGCCGAGGTAGCGCTCGCCGTCCCAGCCGGTGCACGTCACGAGCACCAGGCGCGGGACGCCCGTGGGCGAGAACATCCGGCGGGCGCGGGCAGCCACGTCGGACCTCCCGAGGTCGCGGACCGAGCGGACCGTGAACGCCAGCGCCCGACGATCTGTCACCACCTCGACGGCGTCCCCCACCTCGAGGGCGGCGAGGTCGTCGAAGACACCGCCCCCGTCGTGCACGGTGTGCCCCGTCAGCACGGCGGCCCCCCGGCGGCTGCCGGGACGGGCCCCGCCGCGCCACCAGCCCACGAGCCGCGGGTCAGCGGGCGGGGCCAGCGTCCGGTCGGCGGCCAGGCCGACCCCCACGAGGGGTGCACGGACCCCGAGGCTCGGGAGTCGCACCGCGACCGGGCGTCCCGGTTCGTCGGTCGTCACGGTCCGGGTCTGCGACGGCCGCGGTGTGGTGCGCGTCGGCGCAGAGGACGCACTGGCACTGTCGGACGCCGCGGGATGGTCCGGGTGCCCGGTCGTGGCCATCATGACGGCCACGACGAGGGCCAGCACCGCACCGACCAGCGTGGTCCAGCGCGCGACGGCCAGGAGACGCGGGGGTCGCATCGTGCCCTCCCTCCTTCGCCCGGCGGCGGGACGCCACCCGGCTGCCACCGGGTGACGTCCTGCTCGC
>DASTPB010000303.1:0-2289 GCA_035762385.1 Nocardioides sp.
CCGTAGCGCCGCAGCTGCGCGACGGCCGGGATGGCGTCCCGGTCGAAGATCGTGTTCACCTGGTCGCGGCACAGCAGGGCCGCCGCGAGGTGGAACAGCGACAGCGTCGTGAGCAGCATGGTCGCGGCGACCACCGCCCCCTCCTGGGCGTCGCCGATCTGGTAGGCCACCAGCGCCCCGACGGTCATCACGGCGCCCTGGATGCACAGGCGGATCCAGTTCGCGCGGGAGAGCACCGGGGCACCCACCGGACGGGGCGGACGGGCCATCAGCCCGCGGGCCGGCTGGTCGAAGCCGAGCGCGATCGCGAGGGGGATGTCCACGACCATGTTGAGCCACAGGATCTGCAGGGGGTTGAGCGGAGCACCGTTGGCGATGTTGAAGACACCCGCACCGAGGAAGACGGCGATGTAGGCCACCAGGGTGGACATCTGGAAGCGGAGGTACTTGAGCAGGTTGTCGTACAGCGTCCGGCCGTAGGACACCGCGCCGACGATGGTGGCGAAGTTGTCGTCGGTCAGGATCATCACGGCGGCCTGCTTGGAGACCTCGGTGCCGGTGATGCCCATCGCGACACCGATGTCCGCGGTCTTGAGCGCCGGTGCGTCGTTGACCCCGTCGCCCGTCATCGCGACGACGTTGCCCTTCCGCTTGAGCAGCGTGACGAGGCGGACCTTGTCCTCGGGGGCGACGCGGGCGATGACGCCGATGTCGTCGAGCTGCGTGAGCAGCTCGTCGTCGGTCATCGAGGCGAACTCGTGACCGGTCACCGCCCGGCCGGGGATGCCGAGCTCGGTCGCGATCGCGGCAGCGGTGCTGGCGTGGTCACCGGTGATCATCCGGACGCGGATGCCGGCGTCGCGGCACTCGGCGATGGCGGCCTTCGCCTCGGCGCGGGGCGGGTCGACGATGCCGACCATCGCCAGCAGGGTGAGGTCGCGGACCTCGTCGATCAGGTTGCCGCCGGCCCGGAGCACCTGCGGGTCGAGGTCGCGCTGCGCGACGACCATGACGCGCTCGCCGGCGTTGGCGATCCTGTCGTTCGCCTCGAGGGCGAGGTGCTGGTTGTCCGTGGTGATCGGGACCAGGGTCCCGTCGGGTCCGCGGAAGGTGGTCGCCCGGGCGATCAGGACGTCGGGCGCGCCCTTGACGTAGCAGCGGACGACGGGGCGGCCGTCGTCGGCCGTCATCTCGTGGAACGTCGCCATGAACTTGTAGTCGGAGTCGAACGGCACCTCGGCGACCCGGGGCAGCGACGCCCGGGTCTCGGTGATGTCCAGGCCGCCCTTCGCGCCCAGCACGATGAGGGCCCCCTCGGTGGGGTCGCCGATGAGGTTCTCCCCGTCGAGCACGGCGTCCGCGCACAGCACCATCGGCAGGAGGTAGGGGACGAGGTCGAGGGTCTGGCCGCCCACGTGGGTGAAGTCACCGACCGTGCTGTAGCCCTCGCCCGAGATCGTGTAGCGGTTCTGGCCGGGGATGAGCAGCTGGCGGGCGGTCATCTTGTTGAGGGTCAGCGTGCCGGTCTTGTCCGAGCAGATCGCCGAGGTCGACCCCAGCGTCTCCACCGCCGGCAGCCGCTTGACGATGGCGTGCCGGTTGGCGATCTCCCGGGTGCCCATCGACAGCAGGGCGGTCACCACCGCCGGGAGCCCGGTCGGGATCGCGGCCACCGCGAGCGCGACGCCCGTGACGAAGAGGGTGTCGAACGACTCCCCGCGCGCGAGGCCCAGCATCAGCACCAGGATCAGCGCCACGCCGGCGATGCCGGCGATGATCTTCGACAGGGAGTCGAGCTGCTTCTGCAGCGGCGTCTTGCTCGTCTCGGCGCTCGCCAGCATGTTGGCGATGTGGCCGATCTCGGTCTTCATGCCGGTCGCGGTCACGATCATCTCGCCGCGGCCGCGGGTGACCGAGGTGTTCATGTAGGCCATGCACGTCCGGTCGCCCAGCGGCACGTCCGCCCCCAGGACGGGGTCGACCGACTTGCCGACCGGCAGGCTCTCACCGGTCAGTGCGGCCTCCTCGATCTCGAGGGTGGCGGCGAGGACCACGCGGCCGTCGGCCGGGATCAGGTTGCCCGCCTCGACCAGCACCACGTCGCCGGGCACCAGGTCCGCGGCGTCGATCTCCACGGCCTGGCCGTCTCGTCGTACGCGCGCGATGGTCTTCATCATCTGGGCCAGCGCCTTGACGCTCTCCTCCGCCTTCGCCTCCTGACGGAGCCCGATCACCGCGTTGAACACCGTCAGGCCGGCGAGCACGACCGTCGTCCCGGTCTCCTGGGTC